>JALREL010000017.1 GCA_023262005.1 Sphingorhabdus sp.
TCGATGGTGCCCGGGTCCATCTGACCGGCAAGGAATATGCGATGCTGGAATTGCTCTCGCTGCGCAAGGGCACCACGCTGACCAAGGAAATGTTCCTCAACCATCTGTACGGCGGGATGGACGAACCCGAACTCAAGATCATCGACGTTTTCATCTGCAAGCTGCGCAAGAAACTCGCGCTGGCCTGCGGCGGTGAAAACTATATCGAAACCGTCTGGGGTCGCGGCTATGTGCTGCGCGACCTGGAAGACATGGATCAGCCGTTGGTCGCCTGATCACAGCCGAAATTACCCTGGCAGTAGTTTGAGAGGGGGCGGTGTTGAGAAGCACCGCCCTTTTTTTATGTTGGTTTACCGGACCAGCCGCGCTGAAATGTCAAACTAGGTCTGCAAGTACCAGCGCTCTGAACCCTCAAGCCCGATCGCTGTTAGCTTTCCGCTTGCATAGGCGCCAGTGTCGATCCCGATCCGCGAACCGCGTTCGTCGATGTCGTCATAGATGGTGTGGCCGTAGACGATGACCTTTTCCAGATCACCGCGTTGCCCGACAAATTCGTCACGGATCCAGCGAAGGTCGCTCTTGCGCTGTTCTGAAAGCGGCACGCCGGGGCGGATGCCGGCATGGACAAAGGCATAATCGCCGACGACAATCATATCCTCAAAGCTCTCGAGAAATTCGAGATGCTGTTCAGGGACCAGCGTTTCCAGCCGTTCGGCGAGTTGTTCGATATCGAGTTCGATATACTCGGCGCGGGTGATGGGATAGCTTTGCAGCGTCGCATCGCCGCCGATTTTGAGGAAGAAACGCAACGTCTTGGTATCGCGATCACGGCACGCCTTGACGAACACCTCCTCATGATTGCCCATCAGATAGCGCACTTTGCGTCCCTGCCCTTTGAGCGCCATCGCCGTCTCGATCACCCCCGCGCTATCGGGTCCACGGTCAACAAGATCGCCCAAGAAAATGATCTGCGTATCGGCCCCACCACGGGCCTTATCGTCGGCGTCGATCTTCGCGAGCAAGTCTTGCAGCAAGTCGTTGCGGCCATGGATATCACCGATAGCATAAATGCGCGCACCATCGGGCACGCGCGCGGTATCGAGCGGACGTGAAGGTGCAGCTTTACGGAACAGGCGGCCCAGCATGGTGCGCGCCATATAGGCACGCCCATGCGTAAGGGGAAGCCCTAGCCTTCTTCGGCGAACGTCAGCCCGGCATGGGCTTGCAGGCGCGCAACCAGCTTTTCGCCCAGCGCCGCGCCGGGGGTGGTCACGCCGCCCTCACCATCGGTTTCGGCAAGGCAGAGCGCGGTTTCGGCAATCATCTTTGAGGTCGAGCCATAGCCAGGGTCCTTGTCGCCCTTCACCGAATAGAGCGCGCGCTTGCCATCAGGATATTCGCCGACGAACAGAACATCGTAAAAGCCGTTTTCCCGCTCTTCCTTGGTCGGACCTTCGCCGGGCTTTGGCCCCCCGTCACCGCCAAACGGAGCCTTGATCGCGGTAGCAAGTGCTTCCGCAGCCTTTTTTCCCATGTCGCCGGGGCTGGTGAGCACCATCTCATCATAGCGCAAGTCGGCGCCCCAGGGATGCCCGAGCAGGAAGTTGGTGCGGTGGACATTCTTGGTATTGATCGCCGCCATGATGAATGGAGCAGCCCAACTGTCGAGCTTTTCATCATATTCGGGGATCATGCCTGTCGGCTGGTTGGGCCCTTCAAAGCCCGGCGTCAGTCCGAACGGGCTGAGCATATAGGGCGCTAGCGAAGGGTGCTTGGCCAGAGTCTTCAACGTTTCTTTCAGGCTGGCAGCGGTGCCACCGGAAAAGCCGCCCTGCATCGCACGGACACGGCCTTTGACGCGTGGCGCGGGTGCGCCGAATTTCTCGGCCGCATGCTTTTGCAGCATCAGCACGCCGAGATCGAAGGGGATAGAATCGAAGCCCGAAGAAAAGGTGATCCGCGCGCCGCTGGCCTTGGCTGCGTCATGATATTTGTCGATCATCTGACGCATCCACACCGGCTCACCGCACAGGTCAGTATAGTCAGTCCCCGCCTCGACGCACGCTTTCACCAGCGGTTCACCGTAAAGCTGATAAGGGCCGACTGTGGTCAGCACCACCTTGGTGCGCTTGGCCATTACTTCCAGCGAGGCCGGATCGTCAGCGTCCGCAACCACCAGCGGGGTATCGGCCGACGCCCCAATCAGGTCACGCACTTCCTGCAACTTGGTCAGTGAACGACCAGCCATTGCCCATTTAAGGCCTGTCTTGTCTTTCAAATATTCGGCAACCAGCCGACCGGTATAACCCGTGGCACCATAGACGATGACATCAAATTCACGTGCTTCCTTGGGCATCACTCTCTCCTGATTCTGCTTTGAAGAGAGTGATGCGCGGAAGGCACGCGAATGTCAAAAAACGGTTTCGATGCCTTCCTGCACAGGTCATTTGACAGGCGGTGCACCTTCCGCCTCTCTCGTGGTAACTTTCGCCCGCGGAGCCGGCCCATCGACGATGGCCGGATCGCCATTGTAGAGGATGGTTACCGGCACTTTGCGCGAGGCCACACCCGGATAGGTCTTGCCCGCCAGCACCGAATTCGCTTTCGCATCCATTTTGCACCAGGCAACCAGGTTTACAGTCACATCCATGTCAAAGGCCTGCGTTTCACGCAGATATTCCGCAGCAGTGTTCCCTTTGGCGACATAAGTCGTCAGCTTGCGCTCATATTCGCGTGCCGGATTGAAGGTAAAATCGACCAGCGCATCACCCGCGCGTCGCGTGACCTTCAGTTCCACCTGCAATTCGACGTCGGCGGCATTGCGTCCGGCAACGCTGCTGTCCTTTGCCGATTTGCCATAGGGTGCCATTGCTATCAGTTCGGTCTGGTTGATGATCGCCCTGCCAATAATCGCCTGCACCGCCGTCAACCGCGCCCCTTGCTTGCAAAAGGCCTGCCCAGTGACAGTGAAGCGCGGATTTGTGCCGGTAACAATCAGGTCGCGTTTTGCGGCGATTTTTGACGCCGCCATATTCTTGAGGCCTAAAGATGCTGACGGGATATTTTTGGTAATCGCCACGCTACCGACAGTAACGCCAAATTGCGTTTCATCGGCCGCATAGGCAGCCAGCGGTGCGGCAACAATGGTTAGCGCCAATAGCGCATTCAGTTTCCTGTTCATGGAGTCTCTCCTCCCCTTCAATAGGAATAGAGTGTCACTCTAGAACTGAATGTGCAATGAATAATTTTTACATGTTAAAATGCATATTGTCGGCTCGCGAGATCGAACATGATCTCTTCCGATCCGCCGCCGATCGCCATCACGCGGACTTCGCGGTAGATGCGCTCGACACGACAGCCACGCATGAAACTGGCACCGCCGAGAATCTGGCACGCCTCGCGCGCGCAAAATTCCATCGTGCGCGTTGCCTGGACCTTCAGCAGCGCGAAATCGCCGGGGAAGGCCTTGCCTTCACGCACGCTCCACGCGCACTGGTCGATCCATGCCTGCGTCGAGTTGATCTGGCGAAGCATGTCGGCGAGCTTGTGCCGGATCGCCTGATTGCGGATCAGCGGCTTGCCAAACACCTCGCGCTGTTGCGCCCAATCGAGCGCATCTTCGAAACAGACGCGGGCATAGGCTGCGGCCTGTTGCGCCATCCCCAATCGCTCGCCGTTGAAATTGCGCATGATGCCCATGAAGCCGCCATTTTCAGGCCCGATCAGGTTTTCGGCAGGCACCTCAACATTGTCGAAATGCAGCGTGGCTGTGTCGGAGGCGTGCCAGCCCATTTTCGCAAGCGGGGTGCGGCTAAAGCCAGGCCGGTCGGTTTCGATAAGAAGCAGTGAGACGCCGCCCATGCCGGGTCCACCAGTGCGCACAGCGGTCGTCACATAATCGGCGCGCATGCCGCTGGTAATATAGGTCTTACTGCCATTGACGATGTAAGATGCGCCCTTGCGTTCGGCCTTGGTTTTCAAATTGGCGACATCCGAACCTCCCGACGGTTCAGTGATGCCCAGCGAGATAATCTTTTCGCCTGCCAGCACGGCCGGGGCGATGCGTTGCTTCATTTCTTCGCTACCCATGGCCAAGATCGGCGGCAGGCCGATACCATGGGTCATCAGCGAAGCGGGAATGCCACCGGCACCGGGGCGGCACATTTCCTCGCTCTGCACGAGCGAGTGGAAGATATCGAAACCGTTGCTTCCCGTGCCGCCAAACTCGGCCGGATAGCCAAGGCCTAATATGCCCGCCTCAGCAGCCTTTTTGTGCAAGCTGCGCGGCAGTTCGCCCGCGGCTTCCCATGCATCAACATTGGGCAGGATTTCCCGCTCCACGAACCGGCGGACGGTATCGCACACCGCCTCATGGCTTTCGTCATAATAGGGCGATCGCGCACGCCACTGGTCGAAAAGGGGTGATGTCATCTGGGCCTCTCCTGCATCTGCATTTGCCCCATGCTTAATCGCTCGATTAAATTGAGCAAGCCAGCAATGAGGTGTCAGCAGATTACAGGCGCGGCAATGTCACGCCCTTCTGCCCCATATATTTGCCTGCGCGGTCGGCATAGCTCGTCTCGCATGGTTCATTGCCTTGCAGGAAGAGAAACTGGCACGCGCCTTCATTGGCATATATTTTCGCGGGCAGCGGGGTAGTGTTCGAAAATTCGAGCGTGACATGCCCTTCCCAGCCGGGTTCGAGCGGCGTGACGTTCACAATGATGCCGCAACGGGCGTAGGTCGATTTGCCGAGACAGATGACGAGCACATCGCGCGGCACGCGGAAATATTCGACAGTGCGGGCAAGCGCGAAGCTGTTGGGCGGGATGATGCAGACATCGGTTTCGCGGTCGACAAAGCTTTTGGGATCAAACTCCTTCGGATCCACAATGCTCGAATCGACATTGGTGAAAATCTTGAACTCGGGCGCGACGCGCGCGTCATAACCGTAAGAGGAAAGGCCATAGCTGATGCAACCGTCGCGGCGCTGTGCCTCGACGAACGGCTCGATCATGCCGTTTTCGAGTGCTTGCTGCCTGATCCACTTGTCCGAAAGAATTGCCATGATGACTCCCCGTTATCGGCAACCGCTTTTGCCGTTTCAGCGGGGGAGCGCAAGGGGCGGAATCAGCTTTTCAGGTTCGCAGGTCCAAATCCGTGCGGCAGCAATTCAGACAGCAGGTGCGTTTCATAGCCACTGGCATGCGCGCAGTGCACCGGAAGGTCGATTTCCACCTCGTCTGCCACTTCCTTTATGACCTGACGACAACGGCCGCACGGGGTAATGGGTTCGGCGCCGATCACCGCACCCCCTTCGCTCGAGCGTGGGCCACCCGCAACAGCTATAGCAACGATCTTGCGCATCTGCCCGTCGCTATTGGCTTTGGCGATGGCCACCGTTTCGGCACACAAGGTCATGCCATAACTGGCATTTTCGAAGTTTGAACCGGTAATGATCTGCCCATCGTCGAGGAGCAACGCCGCACCGACATGGAATTTCGAATAGGGCGCATAGGCGCGATGCGTGGCATCGATGGCCGCTCGGACCAGTTTCTCATTCGTCTCGTTCATTCGCGCACCACCACCCATTGCACTGGTTCATCGACTCCATCGATACGGCGCTGCGGGTTGGCTGTCCACATCACCCAGGGACGGGCAGCATATTCGGGCAGCAGCCAGGTCTTTTCCAGCCAGACCGTACGGTCGATCGATGTGCTCAGCCGGTAATGCTCCTCAAAATCCTGGCTGACCTTGAGTATCGCGGGCCTGCCCAGATGCGCTTCGATCTGGGAAAGGAATGTCGCCACCTCCGAAAGCACAAGTGCGCGATCAGGTTTGCTGGTGCATTTTTCGGAGAAACCGAAATCCACCGCGGCGGGCAAAGACGTGTCGCTGCGGGGAACCGTGGTGATGAAAAGCGTCGCCTGGTCGCTCGCAAGTCGGCACAGATCATAGCGATGGAGCGGCCCATACCGCACCCCAGCTTCTCGCGCCGAAGCAATATTGGCGGCAAAGCTCGGGTCGCGATCCTTCGATCCTTCGGTCGCCGCCACATAAGCGAAATCGACGCCCGTTGCCGCAAGCATCGCCCAATCAAGCTTCCCATGTGATGCATCCACAACGATTCCCTGTACCGGATAATCATCGCGAGACGGGGCCCAGCCCGTAATCGCACGCCACAACAAAAACGCGCCCAGCAACAATGCGAGCACGATTGCGGCGTAACGCCAAAGCCTTATATTTCCGCTGGCCATCCCTGTCCCCGAACTATGCCTGATGGCCTATTGCTTGATGTGAAGCACGCAAATCAACGTAAACAATCGCCGTGCTGTCGCAAAATCGACCTCGATCTTGCCCTCAAGCCGCTCCATCAACAACTCTGCTGCGCTGTTGTGAACTCCGCGCCGCGCCATGTCGATGGTTTCGATCTCCGCCGCGGTCGCCTTGCGGATCGCTTGGTAATAGCTGTCGCAAATGGCGAAATATTCGCGAACCGGCCGCTGGAAACGCCCCAGCCCCAATATCAGCGTCTCGTGCGGGCTACCGTCCTCGCGGGTGATATCGAGTACCAATCGGCCCTCGGTTACGCTCAGCTTCAGCCGATAGGGCCCGGCATAGCCATCACCCATATCGCGCAGCGGCTTGAAATAATTCTCTTCGATCAAATCGAAAATTGCGACCCGCCGTTCCTGTTCGATATCGGCGTTGCGACGCAAAATGGTCGCTTCGTCAAGTTCGACGGAAATGATGCGCGGGTCGGCCATGCGCCTCCTCTAGCCGATGCGCATTTTCGGGCAAGGCCCTCAATGTTGTCCACAATTGTTTCAACGACTCTATTTCCCTCGCCCTATTGCGGTTATCACCACCCTGAGCGATAGCATGCCTATGGCCGAACTGATCCGTCTTGCCGCATCGAATGATGGCGAAGAACAGCGCCTGCCCCGCAATGTGGAAGCAGAGGCAGCGTTTCTTGGAGCGTTGATGATCGACAACCGCATCATCGAGGATGTTTCGATCAAGCTTCGCCCGGAACATTTCTTTGAACCGTTGCACGGCCGCATTTTTGAACAGATTTTACGGCTGATCGACCGCAATATGCTGGTCACGCCCGTCACATTGAAACCGCTGTTTGAAAATGACGAAACGATGAAGGAACTCGGCGGTCCCGGCTATCTCGTCAAACTGACGGCGGATGGCGCGGGGCTGATCGGTGCGCGTGATTTCGCGCAGCAGATTTATGACCTCGCGCTGTTGCGTGAATTGGTGAGCGTCGGGCGCGGACTGGTTGAAGGCGCACTCGATACCAGCGATGCCGTCGACCCCAAGGCCCAGATCGAACAGGCCGAAGCGCAGCTTTACAAGGTTGCCGAAGGCGAAGGCGAAACGGGAAGCATGAAGAGCTTCCTCGCCGCATCGACCGAAGCGATCAAGAATGTCGAAAAGGCGCTAAACAGCGGCGGCCATCTTTCGGGCGTCACCACCGGGCTCGACAGCATCAACGCCAAATGCGGCGGCCTTCATAATTCGGATCTTATCATCCTTGCTGGTCGTCCAGGCATGGGCAAGACCTCGCTCGCCACCAACATCGCCTTCAACGCGGCACAACGCTGGCTGCGCGATGAAGAGGATGGAATCCCGCCGGAAAAAAGCGTCGGTGCCAAGACCGCCTTTTTCAGCCTCGAAATGTCGGCCGATCAGCTTGCAACGCGTATCCTTGCCGAACAGTCGGGGATCAGTTCCGAAGCGCTGCGCATGGGCAAGATCAGCCGCGAAGATTTCCGCGAATTGTCACGCGCAAGCCGCGACCTGCAATCGCTGCCGCTCTATATCGATGACACTCCGGCGCTCACCATCGCCGGCCTGCGCACCCGCGCGCGGCGCCTGCAGCGCAAGCATGGCATCGGCCTGATCGTCATCGACTATCTGCAGCTACTGCAGGGCTCCTCGCGCAGCAGCGACAACCGCGTCAACGAAATCTCCGAAATTTCGCGCGGCCTGAAAACGCTGGCAAAGGAATTGCAGGTACCGGTGATCGCGCTTTCGCAGCTTAGCCGTGCAGTCGAGCAACGTGAAGACAAACGCCCGCAGCTTTCGGACCTGCGTGAATCGGGCTCGATCGAGCAGGACGCCGACATGGTCTGGTTCGTATTCCGCGAGGATTATTATGTCGCCGCACGCGAGCCCAAGCATGGCAGCGACGACGATGTGAAGGCCACCGAGGAATATGAAAAGTGGCGGCAGGAAATGGAACGCGTCTTCGGCATCGCCGAGCTGATCGTTGCCAAACAGCGTCACGGCTCAACCGGCAAGGTGCGCATGAAGTTCGAGGCGAAGATAACCCGCTTCAGCGATCTGGCCGATGACAGCTATGCCGATCAGGGATATGAATGAGGGGGTTGCTCGCCGCTTTTGCCATGATGTTGGCAACTGCCGCTTCCGCGGAATCGATCAAGGAGCCCTTCATGTTTCATGCCGCCGGGGAATTTGAAGTTTCATTGAAGCCGGTTTCAGCGGCCGATGAAGCGCCGATGCGCATGTCGATCGACAAACAATTCCATGGCGATCTCGAGGCGACCAGCGTCGGTCAGATGATGGCGGGCGGTAATGAGGCCAATGGCGCGCGCGTATATGTTGCGCTTGAAACGGTCACCGGATCGCTCAAAGGGCGCAAAGGCAGCTTCATACTTGCGCACCGCGGGACGATGTCCGCCAATGGACAGGCTTTATCGGTGATAATCGTTCCCGATTCCGGAACCGACCAGTTGAAAGGTATCGCCGGAAATCTCGATATCGATATTCGCGACGGCAAGCATTTCTACTCGATCGATTATACGCTGCCCGAGTAACGCGCCGCCAATATATAGTTGAGCGCCTTGTTCGAACTGAGGTGCAAACCCGACAGCGGTGAAAAGGCGATACCCTCTATGGCGATCACTTCCAGCCCCGCATCCGCCAGCATCGATGCCAGTTCTTCGGGTGTCAGGAATTTATCCCAATCATGCGTGCCACGCGGCACCTGACCCAGCCGTTCGGCGGCCTCGACAAGGAATAGTTTCGAAGCAGCGGTGCGGTTGGGGGTCGACAGGATCATGAGGCCATCGGGTTTCAGCCGGGCGGCCAGTTCGGCGACGAATGCCTTGGGGTCAGTCACATGCTCGATAACCTCCATCGAGGTGACGAGATCAAACGACCCTAATTGCTGCTCTGCCAGTTCGCCCGCCCGATAATCGATAGCCAAGCCCGATTGGGCGGCATGCGACTTTGCCGCTGCGATATTTTCAGCCGCAGCATCGACACCAGTTACGCTCGCGCCAAGCCGCGCCAATGGTTCGCAGAGCAGCCCAGCGCCGCAGCCGACATCGAGTGCGGATTTGCCCAGAAGCGGCTTCATCGCTTGCTCGTCCGCCCCGAAATGCAGGTCGATCTGCCGCCGGATAAAGCCCAGCCGCACCGGGTTCAGCTTGTGCAGCATCGCGCTTGACCCTTTCGGGTCCCACCAGTCAGCGGCCAACGCACCGAAATGTGCGGCTTCATTTGGGTCGATAGTAGCTTTTCTTGCGGGGGCAGCGCTTGCTTTTGTCATTTCATGACCCTATCAGGCCGCCCGTTTGCAACAAAGCCTTAATCGCGGCGAAATTCCTTGGGGACTCCATGGCCCGGATCGTAATGAAATTTGGCGGCACCTCGATGGCGGGGACGGAGCGTATCCGCCGCGTCGCGCAGATCGTGAAGCGTCAGGCCGAACGTGGCGACGAAGTTGCGGTGGTCGTGTCCGCCATGGCGGGTGAAACCGATCGGCTCGTCAATTTTTGCCGCGAGGCGAACCCGCTCTATGACCCGGCTGAATATGATGTCGTGGTTGCAAGCGGGGAACAGGTAACTTCCGGTTTGCTTGCTATCACGCTGCAAGCTTTGGGCTGCAAGGCACGCAGCTGGCTTGGCTGGCAATTGCCCGTCCACACCGATGCCGCGCATGCCAAGGCACGCATCGGCACGATCGACAGCGAGGAACTGCTCGCCTCGATGGCCGGTGGAACGATCGCCGTCATCCCCGGTTTCCAGGGACTGACCGATGACAACCGTATAACCACGCTTGGTCGCGGTGGTTCGGATACATCTGCTGTTGCCGTGGCCGCTGCGGTCAAGGCCGATCGCTGCGACATCTATACCGACGTCGATGGCGTTTACACCACCGACCCGCGCATCGTCAGCCGCGCTCGCAAGCTGAAAGCGGTCACCTATGAAGAAATGCTCGAGCTGGCTTCGGTCGGCTCGAAAGTCCTGCAAACCCGTTCGGTCGGGCTTGCCATGAAGGAAGGCGTGCGCGTGCAGGTGCTCAGTTCCTTCATCGACGAAAATGCGCCGAGCGCAGACACCATCCCCGGCACGATGATCGTGACCGACGAAGAATTGGAGAACGCCCAAGTGGAACGCCAACTGATCACGGGTATCGCCGCCGACAAGAATGAGGCGAAGATCACTTTGACCCGCGTGCCCGACCGCCCGGGTGCGGTGAGCCACATCTTCGCGCCGCTCGCGGAATCGAACATCAATGTCGACATGATCATCCAGAACGTTGGCCGCGACAAGGGCGAGACCGATGTGACCTTCACCGTGCCGCAGGCGGACCTCGCCCGCGCCACCGATGTGTTGCAGAACCAGCGCGAAGCCATCGGCTATAACCGCCTGATCCCCGACACCAAGGTTGCAAAAATTTCGGTCGTTGGCGTCGGCATGAAAAGCCATGCCGGCGTTGCCTCGACGATGTTCACTGCGCTTGCCGAGCGCAAGATTAACATCCAGGCGATCTCGACCTCAGAAATCAAGGTCTCGGTGCTGATCGACGAAGACGAAACTGAGCTTGCGGTACGTGTGCTGCATACAGCTTATGGGCTTGATGCGGATTAATACGTTCTCCGTTTGAATTATTCGTCGCCCCTGCGTAGGCAGGAGGACGGAGATTGCCATGTCGAAACTCGCCCACCTCATGTATCGCGGCACCGAATTTCTCGGTTGCGATGTTTCCATCCTTGGCGGCGCCATGTCTTGGGTGTCCGAGCGCAACCTGGTTTCCGCGATTTCGAACGCGGGCGGGTTCGGGGTGATTGCGTGCGGGGCGATGACGCCCGAATTGCTCGATGCCGAAATCGCTGCGACCAAGGCGCTTACAACCAAGCCATTTGGCGTGAACCTTATCACCATGCACCCGCAAATTATGGACCTGATCGCGGTCTGTGCGAAACACCAGGTGAGCCATATCGTGCTCGCCGGTGGATTGCCGCCCAAGGGCAGCATCGAAGCGATCAAGGAAGCTGGCGCAAGAGTGATGTGCTTTGCACCGGCGCTGACGCTGGCGAAGAAATTTGCCCGGTCCGGGGTCGATGCGCTGATTATCGAGGGTAGCGAAGCAGGCGGTCATATCGGCCCGGTTTCCACCAGCGTATTGGCGCAGGAAATTTTGCCCGAACTGGGTGACCAGTTACCGATTTTTGTCGCTGGCGGAATCGGCCGCGGCGGGTTGATGGCAAGCTATCTCGAAATGGGGGCAGCGGGCGTTCAGCTTGGCACGCGCTTCGTTTGCGCGCATGAAAGCATCGCGCATCCCAATTTCAAACAGGCCTTCCTGCGCGCCAATGCCCGCGATGCAGTGGCAAGTGTCCAGATCGACCCGCGCCTTCCGGTTATCCCCGTCCGCGCACTCAAGAATAAGGGCACCGAGGAATTTACACGCAAACAGATCGAGGTCGCGGGCAAACTCGACCGCGGCGAAATCGACATGGAAGCCGCCCAGCTTGAAATTGAACATTATTGGGCAGGTGCATTGCGCCGCGCAGTGATCGACGGCGATGTCGAATATGGCTCGGTGATGGCTGGGCAATCGGTCGGCATGGTGCATGTCGAGCGCCCCGTGGTCGATATCATCGCAAAGCTGGTGCGCGAAGCCGAGGAAGCCTTGGCGCGCTGAGCATCCGCCCAAACGGGCCGGAATTACTGTCTTGTCAAAGCAACACAGCATCCGCATAACTTGCGCATGGATGAACCAGACCAGCTCAAGCCGCTTGATCCCGCTTATGTAACGGTAATGCGCATCAGCGCCGCTTTGATGGCAGTGCCATTGCTTTTCGGCGCGATCATACTTGAAACCGCGCAGTTCACCGCAAGCGGATTGTTCATCATTCCGGCGGCCTTTTTGGCAGTCTGGGCTGTGTTCCGTGTCCCGTCGCGCCGGTTCGCCCGCTGGCATTATACGCTTGGAACTGACCGGCTTCGCATTGTGCGCGGATATCTGTTCTTTAGCGACACCGTGGTCCCGCTGGGGCGGATCCAGCATATCGACGTCCACCAAGGCCCCATCATGCGGCGCTATGACCTCGCGACGCTGACTGTGCATACGGCGGGCAACCACAACAGCTCGGTCAGCCTTCCCGGGTTGCGCCATGCCGACGCCGTCGAAATGCGCGAGGCGATCCGCGAGTATATCAAGGCGGCACAGGCTTGAACGAACCGCTTCCAGCAGAAGATAATCCTGTCGCTGAAGGCCAGCGGCTGCACCCGCTTGGACTTATCGTTGGCCTTATCACCGGCCTGCCACAGTTGATTTTCCCGATGGTCGCCGCAGTGTTCGGCACCGGCAGTCGCGATCGCCCCGAACTTATCCCGGTCGTGATCCTCGCCGTCCTGCTGATCAGCGTTTTTTTCCGCTGGCTCGCTTGGCTGCGCACGCATTACCATGTTGGCGACGACGATATACGCATCGAACGGGGCATATTGAACCGGTCGGCACGCTCGATACCCTATGATCGCATCCAGGATGTCAGCGTGGAGCAGAAACTGCTCGCACGGCTGCTGGGCATCGGCGAAGTAAAGTTCGAAACCGGCGGCGGCGAGGGTGAGGACGCCAAGCTCAGCTATGTCTCGCTCGACGAAGCCGAACGGCTTCGCGAAACGGTACGGGCACGCAAGGCCGTTGTCGGAACGCCCGAAGCCAGCGCTGGAGCCGTGCCCGAACCGGATCTGCCCCCCGTTTTTGCGATGGATACAAAGCGGCTTGTGATCCTCGGCTTCTATTCGTTCAGCCTTGTGATTTTTGCGATCCTCGGCGGCTTGGCGCAGCAATTCGATTTCCTGCTTCCGTTCGACTGGTGGGATTTCAAGAACTGGATCGGCATAGCGGAGGATAATGGCGTAGACATCACGCATATTGACCGCAGCGTGCAGATTGGGGGTGCTATCATCGCACTGCTGGCACTTACCGCCATAGGTTTTGCGACCGGAATCGTGCGGACTTTCCTCAAGGAATATGGCTTCCGGCTCGATCGCACGGCCAAGGGGTTCCGCCGCCGCCGCGGACTGACGACGCTGACCGACGTGGTGATGCCCGTTGCGCGTGTACAGGCGGCGCAGATCGAAACTGGCCCGATACGCAAAATAAACGGTTGGCATGCATTGAAATTC
Source organism: Sphingorhabdus sp. (assembly GCA_023262005.1). Taxonomy (GTDB): domain Bacteria; phylum Pseudomonadota; class Alphaproteobacteria; order Sphingomonadales; family Sphingomonadaceae; genus Sphingorhabdus_B; species Sphingorhabdus_B buctiana. The sequence continues at coordinate 13,459 of JALREL010000017.1, forward strand.
GTCAGCCTGGCGCAAGAGAGCAAGGACGAGAGCCACCATATGGTCGCCCCGTTGGCGCAAATGGACGAAATCGCACCGATCATGGCAGAGGCGGGAATAGCCCTTCCTTCAACCGAAGCACAGTTCCGGCGTGCGCCGTTGCTGTGGTGGGGGCAGGGTCTGGTCTATCTTTGGATAGCAATGGCAATCGGAACAGCCGCCACCATCATCTTCGCAGATGCGCCTTTTTCGAAAGCAGGCTGGATGCTTATCATTCCCTTGGCTTTCGTTCCGTTGGTTTGGCTTGAGTGGCGCAATTACGGCGACCTCGTCGATGAAAGCCAAATCTACCTGCGCGAAAACTGGTGGAACCAGCAGTTCAGCATCGCCCCGCAAGTGAAGGTGCAAAGCGCCGAAGTGTCGCAAGGGCCGCTGGCCCGCCTGTTTGGCCTCGCGACGCTACATTTCGGCATAGCGGGCGGCTCACTCCGCTTTGCGGCACTGCCTTTGGAGGACGCGCTCGCTGTCCGCGACCGCATCATGGATGCAGTCGCACCGGTCGATTTTTCCGAAATCAATCGAAGGGGCTGATCGTCTGCTCTTCGATGACGCCGCCGTCATCTTTGCGCAGTGAAAGCTTCACCTTCCTCGCGCCCCAATCAATGTCGATTTGCCCGAAATTGGGTATCGCCCAGAAACCGCCGGTGCGTGCGGGATCGGGTTCGCGTTCGCGGTTGTCGCCCCTGCCAAAGGCAAAGTTGAGCGACGACGATGTGAAATCCCACAAGGGTTTCGATAACCCAGACACGTCGGTCTTATAGAAACCAGCCGCATGGCGATCACCCGAAAGGATCAGCGCGTTGTTGACCCGCTTTTCAGCCAGCAGGCTGTAAAGCTTGGCTCGCTCGTGCGGAAAGTTGGTCCAGCCCTCATAATTATGGGCGCTGGTAATCACCTGTGTCGATGAAACGATGATGCGCAGATCGGCTGGCTTTGACAGTTCATCCGCCAGCCATTGCCATTGCGCCTCGCCCAGCAAGGTGGCCTTGCGATCCCCGTTGGGCAGGTACCAGCCCAATGCCGGGCCCGGATCGCGATAGGGCATGCGCACCAGATCCGATCGGAAGAAACGGGTGTCGAGCAGGATGAACTGCACCCTTTTGCCTTCGGGTCCGACTATGCGGCTTTCATAAACACCCGGGCGCGACTTCACCTCGTCAGACGCATTCCAATATGTTTCATAAGCCTTTTCAGCATATTCCTTGAACGCGAAGCTGCCGCCTGCATCATTGGCGCCGAAATCATGATCATCCCAACTGGTCAGCATCGGCACGGAACGGCGGAAACGATCCCATTCCTGCCGGGTCGAAAGCTTGCGATAGCTGGCTGCCAGCGTCGGGATATCGGCGCTCCATGGCGAACCTGTGTCGCCATAGACATTGTCCCCGATGAGGAGGAAAGCCTGCGGTTTCTGGGCGGCAATCACATCCCAAAATGCCATCGACCGGTTTTCATTCTGGCACGATCCGAATGCTATGCGCGTCAGCACGGTATCGCTTGCCAGAGCCGGATTGGGTGCGGCGACAGGCAGCTTCGATTGAAGCGCGGCATAATAGGGGCGCAACGCCTCTTGTGCACTTTGCGGGCTGGCCGATGCGGTAGCAGGCGATCCCGCCGGTCCGCCGGAGCAGCCGGCGACCAACAAAGCTGCCGCTGAAGCCAATATCCAATTCTTTGTCCGCATCATGCTTCCTTCATTCGTGCCCGATCAAGCGATGCCGCCTAATGTTGTCAATCCTGTGACATTGTGCCGTGCCGCAGTGCTGGTTACAAGCAATCAACAATTCGGGAGGTTTTTTCATGCGCAAATTGTTCATCGCCGCACTGCTGCTGGGTGCAGCAATCCCCGCCCATGCCGATGCAGGTGCAGATGTCAAATCGCTGGTCCACGAATATTGGGCGATGTCGCTGAAGGAATCGCCGATTTACGCCAGCTCGTTGGGCGTCGACGATTATGCCAATGAAGTGGGTGACTATAGCCTTGCGGGCCGCGATCGCTTCGCCGCCGCCAGCGCCGTCATTCTTGCCAATCTGCAAAAAATCGATGCCTCGCAACTCACTGCTGCTGACAAGATCGAATATGGCATCCTGAAACGCACGCTCGAAGACAATGTCGAAGCCAATCGTTATGGCCAGCGGACGATCAATTTTTCAACCTATTCGGGATGGCACCAAAGTTTTGCCGGGATGGCGGATAACCTGCCTTTCCGGAACAAGGCCGATTATGAGAGCTATAACACCCGTTTAAAGCAATATCCGCGGGTGAATGACCAATCGCTTGCCGTCGCCAATGAGGCATTGAAGGGCAAATATGTACTGCCCTGCGTCGTTCTCAACGGGTACGAAAAAGGCATTGCGGGTCTGGTGACCAAGGATGAGCGCCAGTCGCGCTATTTCCAGCCCTATGCCAAGGCGAAGCCCGCCAATATCAGCCAGGCCGATTGGGACAAACTTTCAGCCGACGCAGCTGCGATAATAAACGGGAGTGTATATCCGGCTCTGCAGAAACACCTCCAATGGTTTGCAGCGAACTATAAACCCAATTGCGCCAAGAACCCCGGGGTTTCGGCACAGCCGGGTGGCCGGGAATATTATGATTTCCGCATCCGTCAGGAAACCACGACCAACCTGACCGCAGACCAGATCCACGAATTGGGGTTGAAGGAAGTCGCCCGCATCCGCGCCGAAATGGTCGAGGTCGCCAAAAAGGCCGGATATGAAAGCCGGGAAGCATTCATCCAGCATCTTCGCACCGACCCGCAATATTATGCCAAAACCCCAGAAGAGCTGATGGAAAAGGTCGCGCGGGTGAACAAGACCATCGATGGCAAGATGCCCGGCCTGTTCCACCGCCTGCCGCGCCTTCCCTATGGCATCAAGGAAATTCCGGCCGAAATCGCAGAGGGGACGACCACCGCATATTACAACCCCGGTTCACCTGCGATCGGGGTTGCAGGCTTTTATTATGTGAACACATCGAAACTCGACCAGCGTCCTTTCTGGGAAATCCCCGCTCTATCGGTGCACGAAGCCGTTCCGGGACACCACCACCAGATTGCCCTGCAGCAGGAGTTGGAGCTTTCCGATTTCCGCAAGAACGCCGTGTTCTTCACTGCCTTTACCGAAGGCTGGGGGCTCTATTCGGAACGGCTGGGTATCGAAATGGGCCTGTACGACACACCTGCCAAGGATATGGGACGCCTGTCTTACGAAATGTGGCGTGCCTGCCGACTGGTTGTCGATACCGGCATCCATTCCAAGGGGTGGAGCAAGGAACAGGCGATCGCTTTCATGACCGACAACAGCGCCCTGTCAGCCGCCAATATCGAGGCAGAGGTGAACCGCTATATCAGCTGGCCGGGGCAAGCGCTTGCGTACAAGCTCGGCGAACTCAAGATCCGCGAGCTTCGCGAACTCGCGAGCAAAGAGCTGGGCAGCAAGTTCGACCTCGCCGCATTCCATGACACGGTATTGGGCCAGGGTTCGGTTCCCCTCAATGTGCTTGAGGACATGGTGAAAGACTGGATCGCCGCAGAGAAGGCCAAGGCCTGATCGCCGAAAGCCGATGCGCCAACCCAAGCTCTTTACCACCATCCGGGACTATAGCTGGTCGCTGTTCCGGCAGGATGCGCTCGCCGGACTGACAGTGGCGCTGGTCGCGTTGCCGCTCAGTATCGCCATTGCCATCGCCTCTGGCGCGACACCAGCGCAAGGGTTGGTCACGGCCATTATCGGTGGTTTTGTGATTTCGCTCACCAGCGGCAGCCGTGTGCAAATCGGCGGGCCGACGGGTGCCTTCATTGTCGTGGTCTATTCGGTGATTGCCGATCATGGCTATGACGGGCTGGTGTTGGCAACAATGATGGCAGGTGCGATCCTGCTGGTTGCAGGTTTTTTCCGCGCAGGCCGGCTGATTGCGTTGGTGCCGGAGCTGGTGATCAACGGCTTTACCGTTGGCATCGCAATCATCATCGCGGCAAGCCAGTTGAAGGATTTCCTTGGCCTCGACATTGCCAACCTTCCAGCGGAATTCATTCCAAAAATCATGGTGCTGGCGAAAGCATTACCCGCGAGCAATCCCTTTGCGGTCGGCGTCGCCATGCTGGCATTGGTGTTGATGGTTACCTTGCGCAAATTGGCGCCCCGGTCGCCCAGCCTTGTAATAGGGGTCGCTGCAGGATCAATATTGGCGGTTGCAGCTTCGCTTCCAGTCGACACAATCGCCTCCCGGTTTGGCGAGCTACCCGCTGCCCTGCCCATGCCGTCGATGCCGGAATTCAGTATTGCCAAAGCGATCGAGCTGCTGCCCTCGGCATTGATCATAGCCTTCCTCGCCGGTGTGGAGTCGCTGCTTTCGGCGATCGTCGCAGACCGGATGATCGAAGGCCATCACCGCCCCAATGCGGAGATCATGGCGCAAGGCTATGGCAATATCGCGTCGGCGCTTTTTGGCGGCATGCCGGTGACGGGGGCCATTGCACGCACTGCGACCAACATCCGCGCTGGCGGCAAGACGCCGGCGGCCGGGCTGGCGCACGCGCTGCTGATCCTTGCCATCATGCTGCTGGCAGCACGCTGGGCCGGGATGCTGGCGCTCCCGGCTTTGGCTGCTGTGCTGATGCTGACTGCATGGAATATGAGCGAACCCGAGAAATGGCGCGAGCATCTGCGCCTGAAATGGGCAGAAAAAGCTTTGTTCTTCTCAACCCTTGTCCTGACGGTTTTGACCGACCTGACAATTGCCATCGGTGTGGGTGTTGCTGCGGGACTTGTTTTGCGCCTTTTCGACAAAAGCAAATCGGCCAAGGATTGGACGCCGCGCGACCGTTAGCTGTCGCCTCCCAACACCTCGTCCCGGTCTGCATCAAGGCTGGGTGGATCGGCAAATACCGAAGCGGGCGTCGAGGCATAATGCACCGGGTGGCGCATCGATCGATAACGGTATCCGGCTTTCGCTTCACGCTCCTCGAAAAAGTCGACAGCCTTCAGATGCGGATCGTCGAACACATCGGCCATCCGGTTATATTTCATTGCCGGGATGTTGTTGGCGTCGAGCAATTCCACCCATTCGGCGGTGGTCTTTGTCGCACTGCATTCCTCGATCGTTGCATAAAGCTCGGTCGTGTTTTCGAGCCTTGCCTTATAGCTGGAAAAGCGCGGATCCTGGAATACGCCGGGCCTGCCAGCCAGTTCGAAAAAGCGTTCCCACTGATGGTCGGCATAAGGCACGATCGCGATATAGCCGTCCTTGGTGGGATAGGGCCGCCGACGCGGATTGATCGACCGTGTATAGGCCATCTTGCCATTGCCGGGCAGGAAGGTGTTACCCCACAGATTTTCGACCATGTGGAACCAGGTAAAGCATTCGAACATCGGTACCTGCACGAACTGCCCGCCAAGGCCATTGGCCCTACCGAGCAACGCAGCGAGCACTGCGTTGGCCGCAAACATCCCGCTAACCTTATCTGCCACCAGCGTCGGCGCATATTGCGGGCGCCCCTTATCGCGCATTTCAAACAGCGACGCGAAACCCGATGCCGCCTGAATCAGATCGTCATAGGCTTGCCGCTTGGCATAAGGCCCTTCCGCGCCATAGCCCGCGCAATGCACATAGACGATGTCAGGATTGACCGCTTTCACATCCTCGTAACCGAGGCCAAGCCGTTCCATCCCCGCCATGCGGACATTGTGGAAGAAAACATCGGCCCCCTTGGCAAGTTCGAGGATTGCCGCCTTCTCCTCTGGCTTGGAAGCATCAAGCGCTACCGATTTCTTGTTGCGGTTGAGGCTGGCATAAATCGGGCCGAGGTCGCCGGTCGGGTTGTCCCCCGCCTTGCGCATGATGTCTCCACCGCCTTGCGCATTTTCAACCTTGATGACTTCCGCGCCCAGATCGGCCAATTGAACTGTTGCAAACGGGCCCAATACCACCGACGACATGTCGAGCACTTTGACGCCCTGGAGTGGCCCTGTCCGTTCCCCATCCCATTCCAGTTTTGGCCATCCGCTCACATCACTCTCCCTGTTTCTTTGCTCGTTCATTTCCTGATAATCGGCTATGGAGCAATGTCGATACAGCAATTCAATCACGGAGAATGATAATGTTGCGCACGCACCTGATCTCGGTTCTTTCTGCCTCCGTCCTGCTGGCTGGATGCAATTATAGCGACGCGGAATCCGCCCCTGCCCCCATTCGCGATAAAGAGGCGAAGGTCCTGGAAAAGGAATTGAAGGGCAAGGTTGCTGGCGAACCGCGCAGTTGCATTTCAAACACCCGCAATGTGAATGCGATCCGGATCAGCGACGATACGCTGCTCTATCGCGAGTCCGGGCGTACAGTTTATGTGAACAAGCTACGCTCGTCCTGTCCGGGGCTGACCCGCGGCGACGATATCATGGTCGTTGAAACCTATAGCGGACAGCTTTGCAGCGGCGACCTCATCCGGCTGGTGGATCGCACCAGCGGCATTCCCGGGCCCGTATGCAGCCTCGGTGATTTCACGCCTTACAAAAAGGCTAAGTAAACGGTGCTCCCCTCCCTCACGGGGAGGGGACCGTTCAGTTTATCGGATAACAACCGTCACAGCCCGGCGGTTTTGCGCCCATGCCTCTTCATTCGACCCCAGTGCCTGCGGGCGCTCCTTGCCATAGCTGACGGTCTGGATGCGCGATGCATCAACCCCGAGCGACGCTAGGTAGTTCTTCGCAGCGTTCGCACGACGCTCACCCAAAGCAAGGTTGTAATCGCGTGTGCCGCGTTCGTCGGCGTGTCCCTCAACCGTCACGCGGGCATTGGGATAACGAGCCAGCCACTGCGCCTGCGTCTGCAAGGTAGCCTGGTCGGCAGTATCGATGTTGAAGCGGTCGGTATCGAAGAAGATGCGATCGCCCATCGAACCAACCGACTGGAGGAAATCTTCCTGACTTCCGGGGATGATCGCATTGCCTGATGGTGTGACGGTGTCACCGGTGTTGCCATAGGTGGTGTTGTCAGCGACCGGAGGTACATTTTCGACCTCCTTCTTGCCGCATGCTGCAAGCGTGGTGCTGGCGACCAGCAACAGTGCGAAAGTGCGTGCCTTGTTTGTCATCTTCGTTTCCTTTCTTTCTGCCCCGTTGTTGTAACCGCTCATGGAAGCACCGGACCCCATGCCGGGTCGGAACCATCGACCGGAGTCGGCAATTTGCGTTCGTTCCGTCCGGTCAAGTCTACCTGCCAGACGCTTGTTTTACCAGTGTTTCGTTCGGTGCGGAAGAACTGGATCACACGGCCATTGGGTGCCCATGTCGGCGCTTCATCCTGCCAGCTATCGGTCAACAGGCGTTCGCCCGAACCGTCGGGGCGCATCACGCCGACGCGGAAGTCCCCCGCTATCCGCGTATAGGCGATAAGGTCACCGCGCGGGCTCCACTCGGGCGTTGCATAGCGGCCACCGCCATGGCTGATGCGGCGCTGGTTCGATCCATCGGCGTTCATCACATATATCTGCTGGCTGCCACCGCGATCGCTCTCGAAAACAATCTGGCGACCATCGGGGGAGAAACTACCGCCTACATCAATGCCCGGCGCACTGGTGAGCTTTACCGGTGCGCCGCCATTGACCGAAATCTTGTAGATGTCGGTGTTACCAGCAACTGCCATTGAATAGAGGATCGTCTGCCCATCTGGTGACCAGCGCGGTGCGAATGTCGGGTTGGCCGACGCCGTGATCAATCGCTGACGACCGCTGTCTATATCATAGACATAGATGCGCGGATTACCGTCCTGATAGCTGAGATAAAGGATGGACTTGTAATTGGGCGAGAAACGCGGCGTCAGCGCGGTCGATTGGCCATTGGTGATAAAGCGGTGGTTTGCGCCATCCGAATCCATGATGGCAAGGCGCTTGACGCGTTTGCCCTTCGGTCCGGTCTCGGCAATGTAGGCAATGCGGCTGTCGAAGAAGGGCAGCTCGCCCGTGAGCTTCGAATAGATGGCATCCGCGCATTTGTGCGCAGCACGCCGCCATTCGCGTGGTGGGACCACGAAGCCCATCCGCGTCAGTTCTTGACCGAAATTGACATCATAGAGGTAGCAACCGACGGTCAGATTGCCATCGCCGCCCACGCGGACAAAGCCCTCGACCAACTGTTCGACATTGCGGCCCTTCCAATAATCATATTGGGGCGCGGTGACCTCCTCAATCGTGATCGGACGGATTCCGGCGGGACCTTGTGGTTCGAAAAGACCAGAATTGCGCAGGTTGGCCGAAATCACTTCGGCAATCTGGCGCCCCAATGTGGAGCTGTTACCGGCGGCGGTATCGGCCGGGTTGGGTGCGACCAAGGCGGGCACGGCGATCCGGCGAACCTTGGCGGTATCGAACTCGACCAGTTCGGGCTCATCGTCTGCAGGCGGTGCAGTTTCCTGAGCTGCGGCAATCGGTGCCAGTGTGATCAGGCCCAATATGGAGAGCAAAAAGCCAATTAGCGATCGGTTCGGTTTCATGTCTCTCTCTTCCCGTTCAACCCGTAGCGCGCAGCCGCATGGCGTGCGTTTTCCAGACATCATGATAATCAGGGTCAAGCCCCTTGAAAGGCGATGCCGCACGTACTGCCTGAATGATGCACCGCTTCAACGGTTCCGCCTGCGGGCGATTATTGTCGTTGATCCCGGTTTGTTTGTCGAACCGAACATCGGACAACCGTCCGTTAGGCTCAAGACTCAAGGTCACAAAGGTCTCAATCTGGCGAATGTCGAGCCCGGTGGGCGCGCAACGTTCAATTTTGTCACGAATCTGTGGGCCAAGTGCGAGATTGACCTCACGCCGCACCTCTGCCCCTGCTTTGCGCGCGACCATGCCCTGTTTGGGCGAAGTTCCCTGCGTCGGCTTGGGATTGCTACCGACCCCGCGAACCGCATCTTCGAAGCTCTTGCTGAACGGTTTGGGTGCAGACTGCTTGGGCTGCGAGGTTTGCTTGGGCGTTGCCTTGGGCTGCGCTGCGACCTTTTTCTCGACCGGTTTCGGTGTGGGTTTGGGCGCAGGTTTAGGGGTGGGCTTGTCCACTGCCTTGGGCAGCGGCTTGTCCGGCACCTTCTCCACCTTCATTACAGGGGTTGGCTCGGGTTCGGTCGGAGCAGGCTCGGCAACCGATTCAGCGGGCGCCGGTTCTTCCAGCACGGGGTCTGGCGCGGTCGAGACATCGGCGACTTCTCCGACAAGCGAGACCGAAATCGGCTGCGGCTTGGTGATGCGATCGGCCGTGAAGAAGGCACCCAGCGCAAACGCGCCAAGCAACAGCGCATGGCCACCAATGGCGGTGCCGAGGCCTATCCTTTCCGCACGATCCATCGCCACAGGGCTATTGCTCCTCAGATGAACCTTGGGTGACTGGCGCAGCGGCGGCGGTTGTGACGAGGCTGACCGAATTGAGCCCAACGCGATTAAGCTCGCCCATCACCTTCATCATCTCGCCATAGCTGATGGTGGTATCGCCGCGCAGCATGATCTGGCGCGGATTGGCAGGGTCCTGCTCTGCCGCAATCGCTTCCAATTGCGCCGACAATTCACCGGCACTCACCGGAGCACTGTCGATGAAGACCTGGCCTTCCTTGTCGATCGAAATGTCGAGCGGTTCATCCTTCTGGTCGAGCGGATTGGCCCGGCTTTCAGGCAGTTCCACCGGTACTCCAGAGACAAGCAACGGTGCCGTCACCATGAAGATGATGAGCAGCACCAGCATCACGTCAACAAAGGGCGTGACGTTGATTTCGGCCATCGGCGCGCGGCGGCTGCCGCGACGGCCATGGCGCGAGGAACCGCCGGAATTGAGGTTCATCGCCACAGGCTCAGCCTTCCCGCTCCAACTCGCGGCTTAACAGGCCGTGGAAGCCATCGGCAAAACGGCCCATGCGCGCCTCATACTGGTTCAGCCGGTGTGAGAAGCGGTTATAGGCGATCACCGCCGGAATGGCGGCGAACAGGCCGATGGCGGTTGCGAACAGCGCCTCAGCAATGCCCGGGGCAACCACGGCGAGCGAGCTGTTTTGTTCTGCGGCAATCGCCGAAAAGCTGCGCATGATGCCCCAGACCGTACCAAACAGCCCGACAAAGGGCGCGACCGCGCCGGTGGTCGCGAGGAAATTGAGCCGGTTCGAAAGCTTTTCGCTCTCTGCCGCGATGGTCGCGTCCATGGCCGTAGCAAGACGCTCGCGGGTGCCTTGGCGATCCACAACCTTTACTGCAGTCGATCGGCGCCATTCGGCGAGGCCGGCCGCAAACACCTTGGCGATCGGCAGGTCGGATTTGCCATGCTGCTTGAAATAGCCGTCAACATCTTCGGTGCGCCAAAATTCGCGCTCGAATGCCTCGCTTTGGCCAGTGATGTTGCGGATTTTCAAGACGAAGCTGATGATGATCGTCCACACCCAGATGCTGGCCAGCGCCAGCCCGATCATCACTGCCTTCACCACCCAGTCGGCCTGGAGGAAAAGGTGCAATGGCGAGAATGTCGCGCCCTGGGCCAAAATCAACAAATCCATATTTTCTCTTTCTTCTAACCCTGCTTGCCGGCCTTGATCGCTTCAAACGCCTCCAGCCATTCGCGCGGCTGGCGGCGCGGGCGACCTTCGGGCGTCAGGAAAGCGGCGGTAACCTCTGCCTCGGTCAGCACTTGGTCACCGCGCATGACTTTCTGATGAATTACAACGCTCGCGCCACGGATTTCCTCAACCGTCGAAACCACCAGCAACGCATCGTCGAAACGGGCCGGCGCGCGATATTTGATGTGCAGGTCGGCGACTGCATAAACGCCCTCTCCGCCGTCAAAGGCTTCGCGCTGGCCTATTCCGGCAACGCTGAGCATGTCCGAACGGGCTCGCTCCATGAAGTGCAGATAGCGGCTGTGATAGACGACGCCCGAGAAATCGGTGTCCTCGAAATAAATCCGCACCGCAAACAGGTGGCGGGGTCCGTCAAAATGGCCGTGATAGGGTTGCGTCCCGTTCATTGCGAAGCGGCTTAACGCATGGATTCCGCGACAGGAAGGGGGTTGGTCGGATTTGTGCACAACTTGTCGTGCGTGGGACTCGCTTGGTCAGCAAAAGGACAGTCATTATTTATCGAACAACCCATCCTGCGCCCCGGTCGGCGGGGTGATGCCGAGATGCTTCCACCCTGGCCCGTTCAACTGCCGCCCCCGTGCGGTGCGCGCGATCAGGCCGAGTTGGAGCAAATAGGGCTCGACCACATCCTCGATCGTATCGCGCGGCTCGGAAAGCCCCGCCGCCAGCGCCTCGACGCCGACAGGGCCGCCGCGATAGATATCGGCGATCATCATCAGATAGCGCCGATCCATCGCATCGAGGCCCAGGCTATCGACCTCCAGCCGGTTGAGCGCGGCATCGGCGACCTTGGCGGTGACGATGGTTTCGCCCGCGACATTTGCGAAATCGCGCACGCGGCGCAGCAGCCGGCCGGCGATACGCGGCGTGCCGCGCGAACGCTTTGCCACTTCGCGCGCGCCATCGGCGGCGATTTCGAGATCGAGCAGCTTCGCCGCGCGGGTGACGACCAGTTCCAACTCGTCATGCGTGTAGAAATTCAAACGAACCGGAATGCCGAAACGGTCGCGCAGCGGCGTGGTCAGCAAGCCCTGCCGCGTGGTCGCGCCGACCAGCGTGAAGGCGGGCAGATCTATCCGCACCGAACGCGCCGAAGGGCCTTCGCCGATCATGATATCGAGCGCGCGGTCCTCCATCGCGGGATAAAGGATTTCCTCGACCACCGGATTCAGGCGGTGGATTTCGTCGATGAAAAGCACATCGCCTTCTTCAAGGTTGGTCAGCAGTGCCGCCAGATCGCCCGATTTCGCAATCACCGGGCCAGAGGTGGAGCGGAAGCCAACCCCCATTTCCTTCGCCACAATCTGCGCCAAAGTGGTCTTGCCCAGCCCCGGCGGCCCGAAAAACAGCACATGGTCAAGCGCATCGCCGCGCGCCTTCGCAGCTTCGATAAACACCCGCAAATTCTCCCGCGCTGCCTGCTGCCCGATAAATTCGGTCAGGCTTTTGGGACGCAGCGCGGCATCGATATCCTCGGGCTTGCGCATGGGGGTGAGGTGGGGGTTATCCGTCACTTCGCCGCCCTCTTAAGCGCTAGTCGTACCAGCGCATCGAGCGTCGCACCGTCACCCAATTCTTCCAGCGCCAACGCCACCGCGCCTTGCGCCTCGCCGGGTTTGAAGCCGAGGCCGGTGAGCGCCGCGACTGCATCGGAGACATTGCTGTTCCCCGCCTTGGCCGCCGCCGCCAGTTTTGCGCCGCCGCCAATCCCCGCCATCGCGCCAACCTTGTCGCGCAGTTCGTTGACGATGCGGCTGGCGAGTTTCGGGCCGACGCCATTGGCGCGCGCGACCATCGCGCTGTCGCCATTGGCAATCGCAATAGTCAGGTCGTCCGCCTCCAATGCGGAAAGGATCGCCAGCGCCACCTTGGCACCCACGCCCTGCACGCCGATCAGCAGGCGGAACCAGTCGCGTTCCTCTCGGCTGGCAAAGCCGATTAGCCGCTGGTCATTCTCGCTCACCAGCATTTCGGTGAAAACCGTCGCGAAATCCCCTGAGCCGCCGAGCACCGCGAGTGTCCGCACACTTGCCTGCACCAGATAGCCCACGCCGTTCACATCGATCACCAGGCTGTCCACGCCCGTTTCATCGATGCGGCCATATAGTTTCGCGATCATGCGAGAGGGTTAGCTTGCCGATCACCGGTCGGCAAGCAAAAGAGAACAAGCCGTGAACTTATCCCCGGATATGGTGCGCGTGCGTCACCGCGACGGCGAGCGCATCGGCCGCATCTTCACCCGCCAGTTTCAGCCCCGGCATGAGCACGCGGAGCATCGCCTCGATCTGTTTCTTGTCCGCCTTGCCGGTGCCGACCACCGATTTCTTGACCAGCCGCGCGGCATATTCGGTCACGGGGGTGCGGTTGCGTGCAGCGCCGAGCAGCACCACGCCGCGTGCTTGCCCCAGCTTCAGCGTCGATTGCGGGTTCTTGTTGACAAACACTTCCTCAACCGCGGCACAATCGGGTTTGAAATGGTCGAGGATTGCGCGCAGTTTCTCATCAATCGCGACCAGACGGTTCGCCAATGGCAGTTTGGCATCGGTGCTGATCTCGCCATTGTCGATATGGCTGAGGCGATTGCCTTCTTTCACGATGATACCCCAGCCGGTGGTGCCCAAGCCGGGGTCAAGACCGAGGATGATCACCCCAGCTTCGCCATCACATCGTCCGAGACATCATAATTGCCCCAGACGGTCTGGACGTCATCGTCATCCTCAAGCGTATCGATCATCTTGAGTAGCGTTGCGGCATTGGCTTCGTCCACCTCGACCA
>JALREL010000081.1 GCA_023262005.1 Sphingorhabdus sp.
AGGATGCGCTTGAGCATTTGATGGAAGGCCGCACCACGATCGTCATCGCCCACCGCCTGGCAACCGTGCGCAAGGCTGACCGCATCATCGTGATGGATGAAGGCCGGATTGTCGAAGAGGGCACGCACGACGCCTTGAGCAAGGCTGGCGGCCTCTATGCACGGCTGGCAAGTTTGCAGTTTGATGCCTGAGATGAGTGCGCGTGAAAGGGACTGTCCCCTTGGGGACTGTCCCTAAAGCGGTACACTCTCGGGTTGTCCGGCGATTTGGCCTAATGGTCGCCCTGTCCGTATTGCCGATTCTATGACGGCACCAGCATCAAGCCCGTCTATTAACATCGCTTTCCAGTTATCAACATGCTGGCCGAGCGCGTGCCAATCCGTCAATCCATCATTCCGCTTTTCGAGATGGGCACGCGCGCTTGACCAAGGCCAATCTTCGGCCCTTTCCACAATCGCGGCGGCGACCGGATTGTTCTCGATGTAGCGCGCTGCAAACATCATGTGCCGGTCATCCATAGGATAGCTGGAAAATCGTCCCTGAAACAGGTGACCGGTTAGTTTCTCACGCTTGTTAATGCGCTGGGCGTAAGCCGTATGCGTTGCCGTCATCGGCGCACGCAGGCCGTCCGCATTTTGTGGCACCAACATCAGATGCACATGGTTGTCCATCAGACACCATGCAAGGCAGCGCGTTTGAACCCGGTGCAAGGCCGCTGCAAGAATGCGCAGATATGCGTTTCGATCTTCATCGCAGAAGAATAGTTTCTGCTGACGGTTTCCACGTTGCGTAACATGATGCGCACCCCCGGGAATCACGATGCGAGCAGCTCTTGGCATGCACAAATGATAGCGGAGCAGTAGCAAATCCGCAAGGTATGTCCCTCTAGGGACAGTCCCTAAGGGGACAGTCCCTTTTTAACATCGTTTCAGACAAAAAAGGGCGGCACCATGGCCGCCCTTTCGTGTCGATTGCCTGATCGGATCAGTTGCCGGGTACGGCAGACTTTCCGAAGACGCGATATTGTTCGTTGCCGACAAAACCGAACTTCGTGATGCCCGAACGCTTCACAACCGCGAGCGACTGGTCGACGATGTCATACCGAGCCGTTGGTGCGGGCTGGAACTGCAGTTCGGGTTCCGGGCTCATCGATTTGGTCTGAACGAGATACTGCTCGATCTGGTCCAGCGTAGACGGCGTACCGTTCCACTGGATTTCACCATTCGGCAGGATCACGATCTTGTTGACCACCGGATCGATCAATACTTCCGGCGGCGGCTGGTTCGGATCCTGCACGGGCAGGTCGATATTAACAGCGTGCGATACCGGCGGGATGGTGATCATCAGCATGATGAGGAGAACGAGCATGACGTCGATCAACGGCGTCGTGTTCATTTCCATCATCGGCTGGCCATCATCCTTGCCACCACTCATTGCCATGATTTTTGCTCCTTAACGGGTTCGGCTCAATTGGCCGAATCGAGCGGCGGGAAAGGCGACGAAATGAAGCCGACACGGGCAAAGCCCGCCATCTGCATCGAATAGATCGCGCCACCGATGCAACGGTAAGGCGTGTTCACGTCACCACGGATATGGGCTTCGGGAAGCATGTCCGGGGTAATCGCGCCAGCCGCAGCCGCCGCTTCGCCACCCAGGGCATCGAATTCGCGCTTCAGATGCTTCGCTGCGCGATCAACCAGTTCGGTTGAATCGACAGGGGTGACATTCCAGTAAATCCGGCATTCACCACCCGTAAACGCACCTTGATAGGCATCCGTGCCCGGTTCGTTGCCACTCGGATCGGTCGTGGTGACCGACAGCAGCACATTCTCACGCTTCGCCTTGGTAGGTTCGAACTGAACCACCGGAAGCTCCATCTTGACCGTCTGGATGGCCACAGGAATGGCGATCAGGAAGACGATCAGAAGCACCAGCATGACGTCCACAAGCGGCGTCGTGTTGATGTCTGACATTGGCGTGTCTTCGCCGCCGCCTCCAGTACTCATTGCCATTTGCTATTCCTCTCTGACTGCTAGCCACCTGCCCAAATGGGCGAGGGGCATATGAACAGATGAAGGGCCGCCGCAAAGGCGGCCCAAAACCCGTTCTTACTTTTTGGCAGCGGCCGGAGCAGCAGCAGGCTTGGCAGCCGGAGCAGCCTTGACTGCGGGCTTCACCTTGCCGTCCGAAGTGATGTAGCCAAGCACGTCATTCGAGAAAGCCGACATGCTGCGGGCGATCGACTTGTTGCGCGCCTGGAGCCAGTTGTAGGCAAGCACGGCGGGAACCGCGACGAACAGACCGATTGCGGTCATGATCAGTGCTTCACCAACCGGACCAGCGATCTTGCCGATGTCGGCCTGACCAGCGATACCGATCTTGATGAGCGCCGAGTAGATGCCGATAACGGTACCGAGCAGACCAACGAACGGAGCGGTAGCGCCCACGGTCGCGAGGAACGCCAGACCACCAGCGAGCTTGCTGTTGATCGACTCTTCCGAACGGGTCATCGCGCCGTGCAGCCAGTCATGTGCTTCAACCGGATCGGTCAGCAGGCCATGCTGCTTCTGAGCCGAGATGCCGTCGTCGACGAGCTGGCGGAACGCGCTGTTCTTTTCGAGCTTGGCAGCACCTTCTTCAAGGCTGTTTGCGCGCCAGAAATTAGCCTGAACTTCCTTGGCTTGCTTCAGAACCTTCTGCTGCTCGATCAGCTTCGTGAACATGATGTAGAACGAGAAAACCGACATGATCACCATGACGCTGAAGATTGCCCAGCTGATGGGGCCGCCTTCGTTGAGCGCGGGGATGAGGCCGAATTTTTGTGCGGCAGCGGCTTCATTGCCAGCAGCTGCAGTGAGAATTGCAATCGACATTGGTACTTCCTCTCAAATTCAAAAATCTAAGGTCATAAAATGCCCGGCGTCAGAACTCCCCCTGCGCCGGGCCAGAAATCATTTCGGTATCTGCCAGCGGACGCGGCTCGACCAGCTTCCCGAAGTCGGTTGGCCATTGGCATCAAGTGCCGGGTCGAAACGTGCGCGACGCTGGATGTTCTTGCAGGTTGCATCGTCAAGGTCGGCATGGCCGCTGGACGAGGTGATGGTGCAAGATTGGACACGACCATCAGGGCCAACCGTAACTCGGAAGCCGGTGGTGCCTTCGCGTTCCTGTTGCAGAGCACGCGACGGATAGTCGTTGGTATTAGCCCAGTTGCCGGGATTACCCTTTGGAATCGGGTTCGGGCGCTTTGCGACCGGCGGCGGCGGCGGCGCGGGTGGCGCAGGCGGCGCAGCAGTCGGGACAATCGGCGCTGCCGGAGGCGGCGTATCGACGGTCCGAACGGTCGGCGGAGGCGTTACCGTGGTTACGAGCGGCGGCGGTGAGACGACGGGCGGCTCGATCTGCTTTTCCGGCTCTGGCGGCGGTTCTTCCTCTTCAGGCGGTTCTTCTTCCTTCACGTCAACGACATTCAGCTTCGCCTTGACTTGTTGCACCGCCTCATAAGCAAGACCGGTTACAAGCGCATAGCCAAGGAAAGCGTGAAGGAGCGCGACGATGACGATCGAGACTAGGCGGCTCGAACTCATTCCATCTTGATCAGCATATGCCATGCGGAAACGACTCTCCTACTTTCCCCAAAAGGCGCGAACCGCTCGGCAAGCGTTACTCAAACTAAGTAGCCACCCAACTGGTCAGCGCTATTGAAATTTTTTTTAATCGGCTGATTCCGGCTCGTCTTAGCGATGCCCCTAAGGACAGGCAACACGGATTCTGCGATTCATTGGCAATTCATCACACTTGCCGCAATCAATCGCAGTGAATAGGGATGCCTTGACGTCGCTGACGTCAAGAAATTCGAGAGGAATCCTGCGTTGTCCATGCATTTTACCATCCGTCCCGTAGCGTTATGCGCTCTCACCCTGGTACAACCCCAATTGATGGCACAGGTTCCCCCAACGGCGGGCTTTGCCCTCCCCGCGCAAGGTTCGAGCTATGCCGACATTGCCGATCTGGTGGTGAACTCCCCCCTGATTCTTGACGCGCAGATACGTAAAGTTACGAAACTGCCCGAAACACAGGCGGTCGGTGTGCCCGCCAATATCCAGCGTGTGGTGATCGATGCGGATGTAAATTCGCTGATCCGTGGAAGTGATGGCTTTGCCGCCAAGGCCCGCTTTCTTCTCGATGTGCCAAAGGACGCAAAGGGCAAAATCCCCAAGCTGCAAAAGCGCCGCTATTTCCTGCTGGGCAGCAAGGTGGCGGGCAACCCGGGGATGTTGAAACTGTCGCGCCCCGACGCATTGGTGGAATGGAGCCCGGAAAATGACGCAACGTTGCGCGCGGTCACCAAGGAAGCCGTGCAGATTGATGCCGCGCAGGCGGTGAGCGGTATATCGGGTGCTTTCCACACGCAGGGCACGGTGATCGGCGAAGGCGAAACGCAAATCTTCCTGCGCACCGCTGGCGGCCAGCCCATCTCGATTTCGGTGCTCAGCCGCCCCGGGCAGGCGAAACGCTGGGCGGTATCAACCGGCGACGTAATCGACGAATCTGCAGTCGCTCCTGCGCGCAACACTTTGCTCTGGTATCGCCTCGCATGCAGCCTGCCGCGCGCGCTCGACCAGCGGCTGGTCGAAAGCGGCGAGCCGCGCGACATAGCCAATGCGCAGGCAGATTACCGTTTCGTGCTGGATTCGCTGGGGCCATGCGGGCGCAACCGCCCGGCACCCCGTATGCGTTAGCCGTCAGCGCGAGGCGCCCGGCACCCACAATATGTCGCCACCTGCATCCTTGTTCACCAGACGGCACAGGACAAACAGATAGTCCGACAGGCGGTTGAGATAGGTCGTCGCAAGCGGGTTGATTGCCTCATGCGCAGCGGCAGACACCAGGGCGCGTTCGGCACGGCGGCTGATGGCGCGGGCAAGATGCAGCGCCGCGCCTGCTTCGCTGCCGCCCGGCAGGATGAAGCTGGTGAGCGGGTCAAGCTGTTCGTTAGCGGCATCGATCGCGCCTTCGAGCCAGTCAACCTGCGACTGGACGATCCGCAGTGTCATTTCGCCGGGCTCGAAATCCTCACCCGGCGTGGCGATATCCGCGCCCAGATCAAACAGGTCATTCTGGATCCGGCGCAGCCCGGCAACATGCGCCGCACCGCCGCCGCGTTCGAGCGCGGCAATCGCGATACCCAATGCGCTGTTGGCTTCATCCACCTCGCCAATGGCATGCATCCGTGCGTCGGCCTTTGACCGGCGCGAACCATCGACCAGGCCTGTGGTGCCATTGTCACCCGTGCGGGTGTAGATCTTGTTCAGTTTGACCATCGACCGATGTTATTTCGCGAACGCACCACCGATGACGATGATCGCGACGATGGCGACAGCGATTGCCTGCCACTTCACACGAGCAAACATCATCTCATTCTGACGCGCCAGCGAACGCGGCACGCCATGTTCGTCAACATCGTTGGGATCCATATTGGCAAAGGCATGAAGGCCGCGAACGACAGCGAAGACCACCATTCCCATCACCAGCACCAAGGCAATAATCAGCAAGACGCCCATAGAAAATTCCTCATCATGATGGCGCAGCCCAATAGCCGCGCCGCTTTACCCGCCCTCTAGGACGTCGAAACGCCAATTCCAAGCGGAAGCTTGCCTTGCCGCAACTCTCCGACAAGTTCGATACCGGATATGCCCTTGGCCCGGATTTCCGAAAGGGGCTGGGACAACCGCGATTTGGCAAGTTTGTTCCCATCTTCGTCGAGCAGCAGCGGATGGTGCCAATAGGTTGGCTCAGGCAAATCCAGCAGTATCTGCAACAAGCGATGGATCGCGGTGTAGGCAAACAGGTCCATCCCGCGCACCACATGGCTGATGCCGTCAGCCGCATCATCCAACGTTGCCGCCAAATGATAGCTTGCCGGCGCGTCCTTGCGCCACAACACCACGTCGCCAAACAGCGCCGGGTCGGCGATTTGCGGGCCGGCGACGAGGTCGGTCCAACCGAACGGGCCGGTTAGGGACAATGCCCGCTCCATATCAAGCCGCCAGCAATAATCACCCTCGCCCTCTGTCTTGCCGCGGCAGGTGCCGGGATAGACAGGCCCGTCGGGACCATGGCGCACCGGCTTGTGCTTTAACGCTTCGGCGATGTCGCTGCGCGTGCACCAACAGCGATAGACCAGTCCCCTCGCCTGCAGCAGGTCCAAGGCTTCTTTATAGCGCGCGACGCGCTGCGACTGGAAAATGACCGGGCCATCATGCTTGAGCCCCAGCCACTCCATATCCTCGATGATCGCATCGATATGTTCCTTCCGGCTGCGCGTGCCGTCGATATCCTCGATGCGCAGCAGGAACTTGCCGCCAAAGGCACGCGCGAAATCATGCGCGCACATTGCCGAAAAGGCGTGGCCGATATGCAGCCGGCCATTGGGGCTGGGGGCAAAGCGCGTCGCCGCCACACACTGTGGCGGGAAATCTATTCCGGCTATTTTACCCACAGAATTACCATATCTGGTGGTCGATGCCCTCTTGACGTCAATTTATGCCGCCATAGTCTGGCAACTGTCAAAATGCTGTAACCTCCTTGGGAGAGGGAGGAAACAGTGTTAAATAGCGTGGGGAGACGTTGAAGGCATGCATCACGCCGGATCATTCCAAGCCGCCGGTCGGGCACGACATCCCGATAACTGTCCCGCGCTCGTGCTCAACGCCGACTATACCCCATTAAGCTATTATCCCTTGAGCCTCTGGCCCTGGCAGACCGCGATCAAGGCGGTGTTCCTCGAAAAAGTCGATATCGTCGCCAGCTATGAACAGCATGTGCATAGCCCCAGCCTCGACATGCAGATCCCTTCGGTCATCGCGCTGCGCCAATATGTGCGGCCAAGCGAATATCCCGCCTTCACCCGTTTCAACCTGTTCCTTCGCGACAAGTTTGAATGCCAATATTGCGGCTGCACCGACAATCTGACCTTTGACCATATCGTCCCGCGCCGGTTGGGTGGGCGGACGAGTTGGGAAAATGTCACCACCGCCTGCCTGCCGTGCAACCTCAAAAAAGGCGGGCGCACCCCGGCGCAGGCACATATGCAGTTGCGGATGGCGGCGATCCGCCCGACCAGCTGGCAGTTGCAGGATCGCGGCCGCGCCTTCCCGCCCAACTATCTTCACGATAGCTGGCGCGACTGGCTCTATTGGGACATTGAGCTCGAAAACTGAGCTTCTAACATGGGGTAAAGCCTGAATTGGCTGGCCTGTTAGGGCAGCTAAAACCATACGCATGGTCGCATCCTCCCCACCAGCAACCACCGCCTGCGTTTTTGGCGCAACGGGGGGCATAGGTTCCGCCTTTGTCGAAAGGCTCGCCGCTTCCCCCGACATTACGACCCTATATGCAGGCGCCCGCAAAGCCCCGCCTGCCGCAGGCAAGATCACGCCATTCGCCTTTGACTTTAGCGATGAAGCCAGCATTGCGGCAACGGCGCAGACTATCGGCGGGCCCGACCTTACCATCGTCGCCACTGGCATGTTGCACAACGACCAAATCCAGCCCGAAAAAAGCCTGCGCGCGCTGTCGGCAGATGCTTTTGAAAGGGCGTTCGCGATCAACACCATCGGCCCCGCGCTAATCGGCAAGCACCTGCTGCCCCGATTGCCCAAGGACCGGCGCAGCATTGTCGCCTTTCTCTCCGCTCGCGTTGGCTCGATTTCGGATAATCGACTGGGCGGCTGGCATGCCTATCGCGCGTCAAAGGCGGCGCTCAACATGCTGGTGCGCAACTTCGCGATCGAAATGGCACGCACCCATCCGCAGGCGATTATCGTCGCGCTGCACCCCGGTACCGTCGATACTGCGCTGTCGCAGCCATTCCAGCGCGGGGTAGCGGAAAACAAATTGTTCACCCCGGACCATGCTGCGGGGCAGATGCTCGACGTGCTGGCCGAACTCACTCCCGAGGACAGCGGCCAACTGATCGCATGGGATGGCGAGAGGATCTCCTTCTGAGATGCTGCAAGTCGTCTGGTTCAAGCGCGATCTTCGGCTGGAGGACCATGCGGCGCTGTGCGCAGCCGCGATCCGCGACCGTATCTTGCCGCTGGTGATCGTAGAGCCCGATTATTGGCGGCAACCCGATGTTTCTGCCCGGCAATGGAATTTCTGGCGCGGCTGCATTGCCGATCTGGGCGAGGCCATAGCCGCAAAGGGCGGGCAATTGTGCGTCCGTGTTGGCGATGCGGTTGAAACATTGGCGGCGATCAGGGCCGTGCATGGTCCTTTCGTTTTGCGCGCGCATGAAGAAACCGGCAACGCCTGGACCTTTGAGCGCGACAAGGCCGTGCGCCGCTGGTGCAAGGCGGAAGGTATCGCATTCGAGGAAAGTCGGCAGTTCGGCGTCTGGCGCCGGCGGCGCGTTAACCGCGACCGCTGGGCACAAGGCTGGGACCGGATGATGGCGATGCCCGCGCAACCCGCCCCGCCTTTGCTGATGTGGGAGAGGGGCGAAAGCAATCCCCTGCCCGATGCGGCTGCATTGGGGTTGGCGGATGACGGCTTGCAGGTCGCGCCTATTTGGGGCCGCGCCGAAGCCTTGGCCACGCTGCACAGTTTCCTCCACGAACGCGGCGAGCATTATACAAGCGAAATGTCTTCGCCGGTCAGCGGCGAGGCCGCCTGCTCCCGCCTTTCCTGGCACCTTGCCTATGGCTCGCTGTCGATCCGCGAAGCCTATCAAGCGGCACAAGCGCGCTATCGCGAACTGCCACTATCCGAAAAGGCGTGGCGCCAATCGCTTCGCAGCTTCATCGCGCGGCTGCACTGGCACTGCCATTTCATCCAGAAACTCGAAAGCGAGCCCGAGGCCGAATATCGCCCGATGGCGCGGCTTTATGAAGGGCTGCGTCCCCGCTCCGCTGATGCCGTAAAGCTGCAGGCGTGGGGCGAGGGCCGCACCGGCTATCCCTTCATCGACGCTGCGATGCGCTATCTCAACGCCACCGGCTGGATCAATTTCCGCATGCGCGCGATGCTGATGAGCTTTGCGAGTTATGATTTGTGGCTGCCCTGGCAGGAAAGCGGCCGTGCGCTGGCGCGCAAGTTCATCGACTACGAACCCGGCATCCATTGGCCGCAATGCCAGATGCAGGCGGGTGAGACCGGCATCAACACCATCCGCATCTACTCCCCTGTGAAGCAAGGTTATGACCAAGACCCGCAGGGGAATTTCATCCGCCGTTGGGTTCCCGAACTGGCGAGCGTGCCCGATGCCTATCTGCACGAACCCTGGAAACTCGACGCCGAAACGCGCGCGCAGCTATACCCCGATTATCCCGACCGCATTGTCGACCATGCTGCCGCGGCAAAGGCTGCGAAGGACGCAATCTATGCGCTGCGCCGCAAACCCGAGGCGCGCGCCGAGGCCAAGGCCGTCGTCCAGAAGCATGGCAGCCGCAAACGCACCGCCGATCGCAAGCGGGCAGGTGCAAAGGCCGACCAGTTGAAGCTGGCGTTCTGACCCATGCCCAAGATGCGCAAGAAATCGGACCTGCCAACCAAGAATTGCGCCGCGTGCGGGCTGCCCTTCACCTGGCGCAAGAAATGGGCGCGTGACTGGGAAAATGTTCGCTATTGCTCGGATCGCTGCCGCTCGGGCAAGGCGCGTGCACCTGCCTAGTCGCCCGCGCCAACCTTGGCGGCGACCATTTCGAGCAGCGGCAACCGCGCCTGCATCCTTATTGCCAGCAATGCGGTACCGCTGACCTTTCTTTGCACAAACAGCGTATCGGCAGGCGGCACATGCCATGCCGCCTTGTCGGCGATGATCGTTTCGGCATGACCGCGCACCCGATCGACGAAGCTGCGGTCGGCAAAATCGAACAATCCGGGCCTGCCCAGATGCGCCATCAATATGTCGATCATCCCGTCAAGCGCGGGCCGGTGGCGCTGTAGCGTGACGGGCGAGACGAAGCCGATTTCGATCAAGGCATCGCGCAGGGCATCATGATCCTGCGCCAACCCTGCAAGCATCAGCCGGCGATAGGAAGCCACCGTCTTTTCCGGCACCGCACGCGCCGCACCGAAATCGAGCAGCACGATACGCCCGCTTTCGGGCTGCCAGCGATAATTGGCGAAATTGGGGTCGGTCTGCATGAAGCCGAATTCGAACAATTCGCGCAGCACCAGATCGAGCAAGCCCCCCATGGTGCGATCGCGCACCGCTTGCGATTCCGACTGTAGCGTCTCGATCGACTGCCCGGGCACAAAATCCATCGCCAATATCCGTTTGCCCGAATATTCAGGGTAGGGCGCAGGAATCAGGAAAGCCTCTTCGCCTGACAGCAATTGGCGATAGCGCAGCATCTGCTCCGCCTCGCGCACATAGTCCGCCTCTTCGTGCAATTGCCGCTTCGCCTCTGCGAGCAGGGACGCGATGTCGAGCGTTGATGGCAACAGGTTGGAAATGCGCAGCAGGCTGGCGACATTGTCGACATCGGCATCAATGCTTTCGGCAACGCCCGGATATTGCACCTTGATGGCCAGCAATGTGCCGTCGGGTAGCGTCGCACGGTGCACCTGCCCGATCGAGGCCGCCGCAATCGGCCGCGCCTCAAAATGCTTGAACCGCCGCCGCCAATCCGGCCCCCATTCGGCGATCAGCACCTTGTTGAGCTGCGCGGGCGGCATATAATGCGCGGCATCGCGAAGCCGCGCCAAAATGTCGGTCAGTTCGGGCGGCAGGACATCGCCCGCATCCATCGAGATCATCTGCCCCAGCTTCATCGCCGCCCCGCGCAGCTTTGATAGCTGCTCGGTCACACGCGTCGCATTGGCGGGGGTCAACAACAGGTCGGAAAGGCGCGGACGCTCCCCGCTCGCCAGCTTGCGGGCGCCCTCTGCCAGCACGCCGCCCGCTATCCCGCCAGCGAGTTGCCCGAACGAGGCAAGCCGTGAAAGCCGGGCGGATGGAACCTTGCGGTATCGCTGATCGCTCATTCAAACCACCTTTGCAAACGGGGCCGGAAACGAAGGAAATGGCGATAGCCCCATTCGAGCAGTCGATCGACCAGGGGCAATTGGGCGATCATGCCAAAAGGCAGCAAAATAGGGATCGCCCGCCACATCGCGGCAAAAGCAGCCGCGCCCGAAAGCAGCCGCCCCTTTTCCATCGCATGGAAGCGCGCGAGCATCTCCGCCCGGTCGATCGGGCAGGCCGCATCCTTGTTTGCCAGATCGACAAATTCGATCCGCCGCCCTTGGTCAAGCCGCCTGTAAAGCGCAATTTCGCGACGGCACAGCGGGCAACCGCCGTCGAACCAGACGATCAGTCTTTCGCCTTGCTCCATCACGCTGATCCCACCAGCGATGCGAGGAAATCAGCGGCATCGGCTGCAATCTCCCGCTTCCTCTCATCGCTGAAGCGATCATAGTTGCGCACCATCTGCGCCATGCGCGGATTGCCCTTCAGCCGATCATGATGACGAGCGATGAAATCCCAATAAAGATAGTTGAACGGGCAAGCCTTTCGCCCTGCTTTCGCCTTCACATTATAGCTGCAACTGCCGCAATAATCCGACATGCGGTCGATATAGGCTCCGCTCGCCACATAGGGTTTGGAGGCGAGCAGCCCGCCATCGGCAAACTGGCTCATCCCCACCGTATTGGGTGCTTCAACCCATTCATAGGCGTCGGCATAAACGGCGAGATACCATTCGTGTAACTCAAATGGATCGACCCCCGCGAGCAGCGCAAAATTGCCGGTGACCATCAGCCGCTGGATATGGTGGGCATAGGCCTCTTCTCGCGTCTGTTCGACACAGGCCTTGATGCAAGCCATTTTGGTGTCCGCGCTCCAGTAGAAATCGGGGAGTGGACGGGTGGCATTCAAGGCATTGCGGTGGACATAATCGGGCCCCTCGCGCCAATAGATGCCGCGCACATATTCGCGCCAGCCGATGATCTGGCGGATGAACCCTTCCGCCGCGTTGAGGGGGACGCGGCCTTCACGATATTCGGCCTCGACCGCGCGGCACATTTCGAGTGGATCGAGGAGGCCGCAATTGAGATAGAGTGAAACAACGGCATGGTAGAGGAACTTCTCCCCCGCCAGCATCGCATCCTGGTAATCGCCGAAATACGGCAATGCGGTCTTCAGGAAATACGCGAATGCCGCCTTGGCATCGGCGCGGGTGGTGGCAAACCAGAAGGGTTCGAGCGTCCCGAAATGGTCGGCAAAACGTGCCTCGACCAGATCAATCACCTCGCGGGTGACCGCATCGGGGGCAAAGCGCAGCGGTTGCGGCATCAAAAGATCGCGCTCCGCGGCCTTGCGGTTGTCATGGTCGAAATTCCACTGGCCGCCTTCCGGTTGCTCGCCGTCCATCAGCAGCCCGGTCTTGCGGCGCATCTCGCGGTAGAAATACTCCATGCGCAGCGCCTTGCGCCCCTCGGCCCAGCTATTGAACTCGGCATGGCTGGCGATGAAACGGTCGTCGGGGAGGATCTCAATATCCAAGGCCGTATCAAGCGCCTGCAAGCCTTGCAGCACGCGCCACTCGCCGGGTTCGGTCACGCGGATATGGGCGGCACCATGCCGCTCGGCAGCGCGGAGCAGTTCGCCCGCAAGGCTGCCACAATTCCCGGCATCATTCAGCTGAACATAGTCGACCTGCCAGCCGGCCAAACGCAACTCTTCGGCGAAATGGCGCATTGCGGAAAAGAGAAAAGCAATCTTCTTTTTGTGATGGCGAACATAGCTTGCCTCGCCCACAACCTCGGCCATCAGCACGACGGTTTTATCCGGCGTCACACCCTGCAGTGACGGCAGTTCAGGGGTCAATTGGTCTCCCAAAATCAGGATGAGCGTATTCGCCATGCAGCGCCCCTAGCCCTTCGCACCAGCAGCGGCACTACAGGCATATGGACGTGTTTTTCGCTTCTCCAGGGGCGGCTATTGCGAATGGCATGACTGGAACCACACGCCCCCTTCCCGATGCTGCCAAGTGGCTGGGCTATGCCGGCCTGCTGCCGCAGGCGATTGCCGTGGCGATGCTGTTAGAAGACACGACGCTCAAATGGATCGCGATTGCCGGGGGCTATGGCTATGCTGCTTTCATCTTCAGCTTTCTCGGCGGGGCCTGGTGGGGGTTGGCCCTCAGCGCAGCGAACCCGCCGCGCTGGCTCTATCCGGTCGCCGTCCTCCCCAGCCTGATCGCGCTGGCGACTTATCTGCCGTGGATATGGGGGCTGCAATGGCCGGAACCATCGCTCTGGGTGCTGGCTTTCGGTCTGCTGCTATCGCCGCTCGTCGATCGCGCGCTGGGCAGGCATATCGCACTCCCGAAAGGCTGGCTGCGGCTGAGGGTGCATCTATCCGTTGGGCTCGGATTGACGACTGCGCTGCTGGCGCTGGCCTGAACTCAATCCTTTTTGTTGCGCAAGGCAGGTACCGCTGCTGCCGCATCTGCGGGGGTGATCCCGGGTGGCGGGGCGACCGAAAGCCGTGCCTCGCCGCGCATCACCCGCGCCGCACGCTGGATGGCATCACGAACCCGGGGATAAACGCCGCAGCGGCAGATATTGGTGATCGCCGCATCGATATCGGCATCGGTCGGGTTAGCATTCTTTTTCAGCAGCACCGCGGCGGCCATGATCATGCCCGGCGTGCAAAATCCGCACTGCACAGCCCCTGCCGCAACAAAAGCCTGTTGCAACGGATGGCTGCGATCGATCGAAAGCTTTTCGATCGTGGTGACAAACCGGCCCTCGGCTTCAGCCAGTGTCACAAGGCAGGAACGCAGCGCCTCCCCGTCAATGTCGACCACGCAAGCGCCGCAATCGCCCTGCCCACAGCCAAATTTCGTCCCCGTCAGGTTGGATGCATCGCGCAGCGCCCACAGCAAAGGGGTTTCAGGATCCATGCGATATTCGACCGGGCGGTCGTTGACGGTCAGCTTGGTCATGACATTGCCGCGTTAGCAGCCTCATCGCATTGCCGCCACCGCATTCACAAATCCGCGCGCCGCCAAATGCGCGCACGAATATTTCAAAAACGGAGAGAAATATGTAACAGGCTTTAACTCGACTGTGGCAATTGTGCACCAAAGCGCTGGAAATCGGCCATTTTGAAAGCTTTGCCGCCTCCGCAACGGTTGACAAGGCCGGGACATATTGAAACTACTCGAAACAGTATTTCTGATGGGCTTGCTAGCGCAAACTGGTCGGGGACTAACCATTAGGGGGGCTATCGAGCCTCACCGATGAACTGGGGACAATCATGAAGAAATTCGTTGCAAACGATACTGCGCGTCGCAAGCTTGGCTTGCTTGGCGTATCCGCACTTGCGATCATGCTCTCGACGCCTGCCTTTGCGCAGGATGCTGCCGAGGGTGAAGACGACGCTGCGGCTGAAGAAACAAGCGATGCCATCGTCGTAACCGGCACCCGCATCCAATCGGTTACACCTTTCAGCAGCCCTGATCCGGTAACCGTGATCGAGACAGAGATTGCCGCCAAGGAAGGCAAGTTCGATCTCGCCTCGACGCTGCAAAGCTCGCCCATCGCATCGGGATCGACGCAGATCACCGCCGCCATCTCGTCCAACTTCGTAACCGCGGGTGGCCCCGGCGCGCAGACGATCGACCTTCGCGGCCTTGGCCCGAACCGTACGCTCGTCCTGCTGAACGGCCGCCGTGCAGGCCCGGCTGGTACGCGCGGTGCGGTGTCCTCGTTCGACCTCAACGTGCTGCCGCAAGCGCTCGCTGAAAATGTGCAGATCCTGAAGACCGGTGCATCGTCGGTTTACGGTTCGGATGCGGTCGCAGGCGTGGTCAACATCCTGACCAAGAAGGACATGGATGGTTTCTACGTTTCGGGTAACGTCTCCATGCCGTTCGACAGCGGCGGCGAAGAATATCGCATCGGCGCCATCTACGGCAAGAAGTTCGACCGCGGCCACATCATGGTCGCTGCCGACTATAAGCACACCAACGAGCTGAGCCGTGGTGACCGCGCTTACCTCGCCTGCCCCGAAGCCTACACCTTCCGCCAGGATGGCTCGCGCGCTGACCTCGTCGATCCGCGCACCGGCCAGTTCAAGTGCGAAGACCTGCGCTGGGGCCATGTGTGGACCTACAACCTGATCGGCAACATGCGCCTTGATGGCCCGGGCGGTCCGAACACTGGCATCAACACCTCTTCGGGCCTTGCTTCGTCGGCTGGCCGTGCCACCGTTTTGATGCAATACCAGTATCCGGGTGAAACCCTGGGAATCCCGGCATTCGGTGCCCCTGCTTTTGCTGGTGACTTTGCGGCACCGGCTGGCTGGTTCCCGACCGGATACAGCACCGCATCGCTTGCTGTTCAGAACAGCTATCACCCCTTCGTCGAAGAACAGACGATCATTCCGGAAACCGATCTCTACACAGCCTATATCGACGGTGCTTACGAGATCACCGATTCG
Organism: Sphingorhabdus sp.; assembly: GCA_023262005.1. Taxonomy (GTDB): domain Bacteria; phylum Pseudomonadota; class Alphaproteobacteria; order Sphingomonadales; family Sphingomonadaceae; genus Sphingorhabdus_B; species Sphingorhabdus_B buctiana. The sequence continues at coordinate 15,461 of JALREL010000081.1, forward strand.
ATCGAAATGTTCGGTGAGTTCCTGTTTAACCGCCGTCAGACCTACCAGAATGGCTGGCGCCAGTTCTGGAACTTCGGCTACACCGGCGACCTTTACGGCACCGGCGCTGGCAACTACTTCAACTATTGGGCCGATGGCTGGCAGGGTATCAACCTGCTGAGCCCGACCGGCATCACCAACCAGTCAGACAGCAGCCAGGAAGTCGATTACTATCGTGGCGTCGGCGGCCTTCGTGGCGATTTCGGCGGCACCGGCAACTGGAAGTGGGAAATCTACGGCCAGTACAGCAAGAGCAATGGCCGTTATCGTTCGCAGCAGATCCTGCAGGATGCGTATGACACTGGCTATTTCCAGTTCAGCTCGTGCGTTGGCACCGTTACCCCGATTTCGGGCAAGCAGTGCATCGACATCCCCTGGACCGACCCGAACTTCCTCGCGGGCAACCTGTCGCAGCAGCAGATCGACTTCCTGTTCGATTGGGAACAGGGCAAGACTGTCTACACCCAGCTGACGGGTGAAGCGACCGTCACCGGTTCGCTGTTTGACCTGCCTGCGGGTCCGGTCTCGATGGCAGCCGGTGTCACCGGACGCCGCGACAAGATCAATGACACGCCGGGCGAAATCACCCGCGCGGGCAATGCTTGGGGTACCTCGACGTCGGGTATCACCGCAGGCAAGAGCGACACGCTCGAAGCCTTCGGCGAACTTAACATTCCGGTTCTGGCTGACACTGCCTTCTTTAAGGAGCTGACCTTCTCGGCTGCCGGCCGCGTCACAAACGTCAAGGCAACCCGCGCATCGGATGGTTTCAGCGACAGCGATAAGGGCAACTTCACCTACAAGCTGGGCGCCAACTGGGCGGTGAACGATTGGCTGCGCTTCCGCGCCAGCTTCGGCACCTCCTATCGTGCACCTGCCCTGTTCGAGCAGTTCCTTGCCGATGAAACCAGCTCGGTTGCACAGGGTCGTATCGACCCCTGCATCAACTGGGGTACCAATCTGGCTCTGGGCAATATCTCGCAGCGTATCGCAGATAACTGCGCCGCTGACGGTATTCCCAACAACCATAGCGGTACTGGTGTTTCGGCGAACATTACTGCCTCGGGCGGTATCGGTGTACTCGAATCGGAAACCTCGGAAGCCTTGGTTGTCGGCACGATCCTGACCCCGCGCTTTGGCTTCCTGCCCGATACGCGGATCAACATCGCGGTCGACTATTTCGACATCAAGGTAGAGGGCGAAATCACCCAGCTTGGCGGCGCGAACATCCTGTTCGGCTGCTATGACTCGGAGAATTTCGCAACCGAACCGCTTTGCGACCTGTTCACTCGTGGCCAGACCGCAGCGCCGTTCAACGTCGCCAACATTCGTGACAAATTCGTCAACATCTCGACCCAGCGCAACACTGGCGTCGACGTGGCTGTCGATATCCGTCACGATTTTGGCAAGCTTGGTACATTCTCGGCGCGTGCCGACATGACCTGGCAGATCAAGGACAATGTTCGCCTTCTGCCGACTTCACCGCTGGTTTCGACCAATGGTGAGGCTGGTTCGCCGAAATGGGTTGGCGACTTCCGCTTCATCTGGGATGCTCCCAGCGGCGGCACCTCGCTGTTCTACGGCGTCAATGTCATCGGTGGTACTTCGGATGTCGGCGATTTCCTTCGCCGCAACGGCAACAACCCGTGCATCAACTCGCTGACGCGCGGCCTCTATTGCCCGAAGCTGACGACGCCGGCGACCTTCTATCACAACATCTCGCTGACGCAGGAAATCAACGACCGGTTCGACATCACCCTTGGTGTGAGCAACCTGTTCGACACCCGCCCGCCCCGGGTTTCGGTGCTGAACGGTGGTCAGATTTCGACGCTCGGCCCGGTTGTTGCAGCTTCGCAATATTCGTTCGTCGGGCGCCGCGCGTTCCTGAACGTTTCGGCGAAGTTCTGATAAACCCACTTGGGAAAGACCGGGCGGCATGGCAACATGCCGCCCGGTTTCTATTTATGCAGTGCAGATTGGATTGGTCGCTATATGCCAGAGGTCTGGGTTCAGCCTGACACGCTTGACGACGAAAACCGCAAATTTGCGCAATCGCCCTTGCGCAAGCCGGTATTTCTCAACAGCCTTCCCAAAAGCGGCAGCCACCTGCTTCGCAACATTTTGCGCATGTTCGTGCCGGTCGAGCAGCAGTATAAGGCAGACTTCATCCAGTGGCCCAACCTGCAGCAGCACAAACACGCCTTTAATCCGGCACGTCCGATGATGAGCTGGGGCCATCTCTTCATGGCCGACGCATCGGTCATCGAAACCGCGCCGACGCGACGCATCCTGCTTTATCGCGATCCCTATGACTGGGTAATCGCCCGCGCGCGCTTCTTCCTTTCCGAACAGTTCAGCGGCAATGTCGATCATCTGAAATCGGGTGAGTTCGATGTCGACGAACTGCTGACCATGATGATTTTCGGCCTGCCGGGCAAAGCGCCCTCGCTCAACGACATATACGAACTCAATGTCGCCGCATGGCTGGGTACCAAGACATTTATCGTGAAATATGAGGATCTTGTTCACAATCTTGGCATCATCGACAGCGATGCAGCCGAGGCCTATTTCGCCAATCTGTTCGAAGCGTGCGGCATTGAACGGCCAGGCGACTGGCGCGATCGCGTCGCTATCGGTTCCGACCGCAAGCAAAGCGGAACCGCGCGCGAACAATTGACCGGCGTATCAGTCGAGTTTCCCGAAACGCTCAGCGCCCGGCACAAAGCGCTGGTTGATTACCAGGCGCCGGGCTTGCGCACCTTGCTCGGCTACGCTTAGGGTCACCCGTAATGAACCAGACCACCATTTCCGCCTATCCCCTGCTCGCCCAAGCCGAAAAGCTGATGCAGGCTGGAAAACTGGAGGAAGCGGCGCAGCGGGCAATGGCGCATTTGCGGCAAAAACCCGATGAACCACGCGGTCTGTCGCTGCTTGGCACGGTTGCGATGCAGCTTGGTGCACTGGGTCAGGCCGAACTGTTCCTGCGCAAGGCGATAGCAAAGGGCGCACGCGACCTTGATACCCGCCGCAACCTTGCCTCGACGCTCAACCAGCAGGAAAAACTGGGCGAAGCGAGCGCGATGTTCACAATGCTGCGGCAAGAGAGCAGTGATCCTGTTTTTGGCGGGATGCTCGGCATCATCCTCGACAAGATGGGAAAGACCGAGGCGGCGAAGGATATCCGCAAGCAATTGGTCGAAAGCCATCCCGAACGGCCGCATTACTGGATCGCCTATGGCCATAGCCTGCGCGCCGAAGGCCAGGTGGAAGAGGCCGTCGCCGCTTATCGCAAGGCTGCGGAAATCGATTTTGAATGTGGCGAAGCCTGGTGGGGCCTTGCCAGCATCAAGAGCCGGGTGCTGACCGACGAGGATATCGTCGAAATGCAACGCGCGATCGATGTCGCGATCGACATTCGCAACAGCGCGCCCACCCATTTCGCACTCGCCCGCGCCTATCACGACCGCAAACTCTATGACAAAGCGTTCCACCATTATTCGATCGGCAACCAGCAGCGCGCCGAAAGCATCGGATACCAGGCGCAGGAACTGACCGACGAGGTCGACGAGACGATCCGGACGGTCGATGCCGCCTTCATCCAGCGGCTCGAACGTGAATCGGTAGAACAAGCAACGCCGGTATTCATCGTGAGCCTGCCCCGTTCGGGATCGACCTTGCTGGAGCAGATGCTGGGCAGCCATCCGTCGTTGGAGCCAGTGGGCGAATTGCCCTATATTCCGGCGATCCTGCGGTCGGTGATGGAAATGGCGACCCGCCGCGGCAAGGTGACCGTTCCCGCGCTGATCGCTGCAATCCCTGATGAACAGGCAAACGCGATGGGCCGTGATTATTTGCGCCGTGCCCAATTGCACCGCAAGACCGAACGCCCCTACTTCGTCGACAAGCTGCCACACAATTGGAGCAATACGCTGTTTATCAAGCGGATTTTGCCCAATGCCCGGATTATCGATATCCGCCGCCCACCGATGGATTGCTGCTTTTCGAACTTCTCCCAATCCTTTTCCACCGCGCACGCATCCTCCTTCGCGCTCGAGGATATCGGCCAATGCTATGCCGATTATGTGCGCTATATGGATCATCTCGGCCGCGTCGCGCCGGCGATGGTGCACCACATCGCTTATGAACGGCTGATCGAGGATGCAGAGACCGAATTGCGTGCGGCGCTTTCTTATCTGGGGCTTGAATGGGACCCGGCGGTGCTCGAATTCCACAAGCTCGATCGCGTCGTCCGCACGCCGAGCAGCGAACAGGTCCGCCGTCCCTTGAATCGCGACGGGATGGATACCTGGAAGCCCTATGCGCAGTGGCTCGAACCGCTGCGTGCGAAATTGGGCGTGCTTGCGGAACGCGAATGGAGCACGCTGGGTTAGTTAGATGACGGACTGCGTGGGCGGAAAATCGCTGGCTTTGGCGGAAAAAGCGCGATTCCGACTTGAACTTTCGGCCAATTCGCTATAGGGGCGCGTGCGTTAGGCCGCAGCTTGGTTGCGGCTGTTTTCATTTTTGCCGCAGAAATGGCTGGTTTTTTGCCATCTCGGCCGATTCGATGCGGCCAGAATGTTTGGAGTTTGGATTTTTTATGCAGATTATCGTTCGCGACAATAATGTGGACCAGGCGCTGCGGGCCCTGAAGAAGAAATTGCAGCGTGAAGGCGTCTACCGCGAAATGAAGATGCGCCGTCATTACGAAAAGCCGTCGGAAAAGCGCGCCCGCGAAAAGGCTGCCGCTATCCGTCGCGCCCGCAAGATGGAGCGCAAGGCAGCAGAGCGCGACGGCAACCGTTAATCGGCTTTGCCATAGGCAAAAAAGAGGGCGTCCTTTCGGGCGCTCTTTTTTTATCTGCACAACTGGTTATTAGGGCCGCAACAACGTCCCATTAAAGGTGCCACCATGTCCGTAACCACCGTTCCCATCCAGCCGATCAAAAAAGGTTCGATTTCCAAATTCTGGGCAGGGATCGCAGTCGTGGCGCTTGCCGGTGCAGGCCTCGCCTGGTGGGGCACGGGCAGCATTCGTGGCGAATATGCCAGCAACGAACAATATCTGTCGGACAATGCCGAACAGGATGGCGTCACCGTCACCAAATCCGGCTTGCAGATCCAGACAATCCGCAGCGGTGAAGGCACCCCGCCTACCGATAATGATGTTGCAATGATTTCGATCACCGGCACGCTGCGCGATGGCACGGTTTTCCAGGAACCGGCCTCGGGCCCCTTCCCGGTATCGGGCGGCATCCCGGGCTTCACCGAAGCGCTGAAGCTGATGCAAAAGGGTGGCAAGTACAAGATCTGGATCCCGGCCGAGCTTGGCTATGGCCCCAACGACATTCCCGATCCCAAGACCGGCGAAGTGGGCATCCCTGGTGGCAGCGTGCTGATTTTCGACGTCGAACTGCAGGATTTCCTGCCGCGCGAACAGTTTGAAGCGGCGATGCAGCAACAGCAGGAACAGATGCAAAAGGCCGCGGGTGAAGCTGCAGCGGCAGGTGGACCCCCGCCGCAAAACTAAGCGGTGGGGTAAGTAACCCGCAATTAACCGCTTTTGCCTATGTTCCCCTCGCAGTTGCGTAGGGGAATGACATGACTTTCCAGTTCGATCAGTTTGCCGCAGCCATCCGTGCAGGTGGCGAAATCACGGCGCGTGATACACTCGCGCTGCGCCAGGCAATCTGGAGCGACGGCGTTTTGACGCAGGCCGAAGCGCAGGCGCTGTTCGAATTGAACGCGATGGCGAAGTCGAAAGACCCTGAATGGATCGCCTTTTTCACCGAAGCGGTGTGCGATTATGTCATCGATGGCAGCGAGCCCAAAGGCTATGTCAGCGAAGAAAATGCGCTGTGGGTGGTCGAGGAAATCGACAGCGATGGCCGTGTCGATAGCGCGGGCGAACTTGAACTGCTGGTCAAGCTCGCCGAAAAAGCGATCGACCTGCCCAATGTCCTCAAATTCTATGCACTCGAGCAGATCGAACAGATCATCATTTCGGGCGAAGGGCCCACGCGCGAAGGCGACAAGACCCCGCATGTCGTTACCGCTGCAGAAGCTGCGTTGCTGCGCCGCCTGATTTTCGCTGCCGGCGGTTTTGGCCCCGCCATGGTCAGCCGCGAAGAGGCCGACATGCTGTTTCGCATCAAGGATGCCTGCCTTGGCAACGACAATGCCCCCGAATGGGAGAAGCTTTTTGTGCAGGGCGTCGCCAACCACCTGCAGGGCTTTTCGGCCTATGCCCCGCTGACACGCGAGCGGGCGCAGCAGCTTGAAGGTTTCATGCGCAACAGTTCCCCCAGCATTGCGCGCTTCTTTGCGCGGATGGGCCAGCTCGACTTGAAGGGCGGCCTTGCCGACCTGTTTCGTGCACCCGCTGCGTCGCGCGACCTCGATGCAGAAGTTGAAGCTGCAGAAGCGGTCACCGCGCCTGAAAAGGGCTGGCTCGATGCGCACATCGCCGAACGCGCGGGCATCGACAGCTATGAGCAGGCGCTACTCGATTTTCTCGCCGATTAAATCCCGCCGAGAAGCGCAAGGACGACCCCCGCGCCTACCAGCAATAGCCCCAGCGCCTCGCCGGGCTTGCGCGCCTCGCGCAGGTAGAAACGGCTGAAGCCCAAAGTCAGGATCACCTCGACCTGCCCGACCGCGCGCACCAGCGCCACAGGTGCGGTGGCAAATCCCGTAAACCAGCAGGCCGAACCAAGCGCTGCAAGCAACCCGACCTGCCCCGATGTGCGCCATGTCGATAAGACGCGCGGCAATTGTTCACGCTCGCGCACCGCGACATAGCTGCCCTGCATCAGTGTCTGCCAGCCTTGGACCACCACCAGCGCCACCAGCGCGGCCAGCAGCTTGTCCGACGTCGCCAGTTCGAGCGACGCTGACTTCACGAATATCGAGGTCATGGTAAAACCCAGCCCTGCCCCCAATCCACACAGTGCGGCAGGTTGCACAATATCTGGTAGCCGCAAACGTTGCCCGCCCGCAGCGACGATCATCACGCCCGCAACGCCGACCGCAATCCCGCTTATGGTCAGCCAGCTCAAAGTCTCGCCCAATAGCAGGAAGGCAAGCAACGCGCCCTGCATCGCTTCGGTCTTGGCAAAGGCGGTGCCGGCCACATAGTTGCGATAGCCAAAGGCCATCAGCAACAGGTTGGTACCGATGATCTGCGCAAAACCGGCTGCGGCGCAGAAAGCGATGAAGGGCAAATGTAGAGCCGGAAGGGCGCTCCCCGTCCATCCCAGATACAGTGCCAGTAACAGGATCCCGACCGGCAGGCCGTACAGATAGCGCACGAGCCCAGCCGCATTCACCGAAAGCTCGGCGCGCACCCGCTGCTGCACCGCGGTGCGCCATGCCTGGAAAAGGGCAGCGAGCAAGGTGGCGGGAAGCCAGATCATGCCGAGGCCCTAGACGCGATATTTGCATCCGTCATCAACGCTGTCATAGTTCGGCATTCATGACAGGAGGCGAGGGTTTATGCAGTTTGCCGGCAAGACAGCGGTCATCACCGGGGGCGCAACGGGCATCGGCTTTGCCCTTGCCAAGCAGATGGGGGCGGCCGGTGCGCGGATCATCCTGTTCGAACCGCGCGAGGATGTACTGGGTGAAGCCGTTGACGGGCTCAAAAATCTAGGCATCGATGCCAAATTTCTGGTCGGTGATGTCACCGATGCCGAGTCGGTCGAGGCGCTTGCCGACTTCGCCTGGGCGGAAAACGGGCGCGGTGACATCATCGTCAACAATGCCGGGGTCGGCGGCCCGCGCGGCGGCATATTCGATACCGATCTGGCTGCGGCACGCGCGCTTTACGAAATCAATTTCTGGGGCGTCTGGCACGGCATCCAGGCGTTCGGGAAACGCTATCGCGCCGACGGGCTGCCTGCCGCTATCTACACGACTGCGTCAGAAAATGCCCTGTTCAATGCGCTGCCCAGCGGCGGCGGCGCTTATGTTTCGGGAAAGCATGCGGTATTCGGCCTGATGGACGTGCTGCGCCGCGAAGTGCAGCGCAAGGCCGATCTCGCGCAAATCGAGCTTGGCGTCATCATCCCCGGCTGGGTGGCAACCGCTTTATCAAGCCATATGGGGATGGACGCCGATCGCTTCGCCGCCACCATTTTCGCGCAGATGCAGGCGGGCGAATATTATCTGGTCGGCCATGCCTATAATGTCGTGCGGATGCGCGCGCGGATCAACGAACTCGAAGCCGCCTTTGCCACCTACGCCCCGCGCTATGAAGGGGACGAGGAGTTTGACGTGCAGCTCTATTACCAGCGGATGGCAGCGGAGCGGGCTGGAAGCTGAGACGCCAGGCGTCAGGCGCTTTCGAGCAAGCCTTCCTCAGCGATCTTCTTCTTCCAGACAAGCGGCGCGCTGGTGTGGACATTCTCGCCAGTGGAATCGACTGCCACGGTGACGGGGAAGTCCTGCACCTCGAATTCGTAAATCGCCTCCATGCCAAGGTCTTCAAAGCCGACGACATTGCTGCCCTTGATCGCGCGGGCGACGAGATAGGCTGCGCCGCCGACCGCCATCAAATAGGCTGACTTGTGCTTGGCGATTGCCTGCGTTGCTGCTGGGCCACGCTCTGCCTTGCCGACGCATCCGAGCAGGCCCTGTTCGAGCATCATGTCCATGAACTTGTCCATACGCGTCGCGGTGGTGGGGCCGGCGGGGCCGACAATTTCCTCACCCACCGGGTCGACTGGGCCGACATAATAGATCATCCGCCCTTTGAAGCTGACGGGCAGCTCCTCGCCCTTGGCGAGCATGTCTGCGATGCGCTTGTGCGCGGCATCGCGGCCCGTGAGCATCTTGCCGTTGAGGAGCAAACGGTCGCCCGCCTTCCAGCCGGCAACCACTTCGGGGGTCAGTTCATCAAGGTTCACCCGCTTCGCCGCACTGTCAGGCACCCATTCAACCTTGGGCCATTCGTCGAGCTTGGGTGCCTCTAGGAACACCGGCCCCTCGCCCTTCAGCGTGAAATGCGCGTGGCGGGTGGCGGCGCAATTGGGTATCATCGCGACAGGCTTTGAAGCCGCATGCGTCGGATAATCCATAATCTTGACGTCGAGGATCGTCGCAAGCCCGCCCAGCCCCTGTGCGCCGATGCCGAGCGCGTTGACCTTGTCGAAAATCTCGATGCGCAGTCGCTCAATATCATTTTGCGGGCCACGTTCCTTGAGCTGCGCCATATCGATCGCGCCCATCAGGCTTTCCTTGGCGAGCACCATCGCCTTTTCCGCGGTGCCGCCAATACCGATGCCGAGCATCCCCGGCGGGCACCAACCAGCGCCCATTTGCGGCACCATTTCGAGCACCCAGTCGACGATGCTGTCGGACGGGTTCATCATCTTGAACTTGGTCTTGTTTTCACTGCCACCGCCCTTGGCCGCGACATCGAAAGTCACCTTGTCGCCCGGCACCATTTCGAGATGGACCACCGACGGCGTGTTGTCGCGCGTGTTGACGCGGGTGAAGGCAGGGTCAGCTAGGATCGAGGCGCGCAGCTTGTTTTCGGGGTGAAGGTAAGCGCGGCGCACGCCTTCATCGATCACTTCCTGCAAGCTTCGGTGGCTGTCGAGGACGCATTGCTGGCCCCATTTGACGATCACGGTGACGATGCCGGTATCCTGGCAGATCGGGCGATGCCCCTCTGCACACATGCGGCTGTTGGTCAGGATCTGCGCAATCGCATCCTTGGCGGCCGGGCCCTGCTCCTTCTCATACGCCTCACCTAGCGCGCGGATATAATCCATCGGGTGGAAGTAGCTGATATATTGCAGCGCGTCGGCAACGCTTTCGATGATGTCGTTTTCGCGGATCGTGACGGTCATGGATCAGGCCCTGTTGGTGGCAGTTAGCACCGCCTTTACCGCGCAGCCACGGATGTTCAAGACCTCTCGGGATTCAGCAGGAAAACCACATAGCCACGAAAGTTCGGATTGCGCGCAAAGCCGGGCGGGGCGTGCCATTCACCATGCTGCACAAGGCCGATTTTGAAGGGCAGTTTCACCCGCTCCACCTGGCGCAGATAGGCCTGATAGCCGGGGATCGTCTGCCGCCCCTGATAGGTTTGCAGCACCACCTCATCGACTGTCCCGGTCAACGCATTGAGCGCCGGGCTATCGCCCCCGCTGCTCCAATCAAGCAGGCCGGTTACCGAGAGGCGCGTTTCAGGGGGCAGGTCGGTGCGCAGCTGCCGCAGAAATCCTGCATAGCCGGGAAGCCCGCGCGTCGCCGCGTCAAAATCGATCTGGATACCTGCGATCCGGTTGCCTTTGGCCCGCCAGCTTTCAATGTCGCGCAATATGCGCGGGAGGACATTTTCATCCCAAGCGAGGCTTTCGACGCGATAGACGATCCAGACCTGCGCATGCTGCACCCTTGGCACCGCCGGACGCAGGGCGACATAGCCAGCTTGCGGCCCGCCCTTGATTTCGGCAGCAAGGATATAGATGGTCTTTGCATTATCGAGCGCCGGTTGCGCATCAACCCCGGCCCATAGCCAGAAAGCATAATAATCAGCGGCGTCGACCTGCCTGTTCGTCGGCTGCCCGCAGGCCGCGAGCAAGAAGAACGCAGTCAAGGTCAACAATCGTGGCAAGGCCAGCAGGCGCGGCAAGGCTTTACCAATAAAGGTTCAGGTTTTTCGACCAGGGCGAAGTCGGGAATTCCCGTTTCAACTGCTGGAACCAAGCCTTGCGAACCGATTCCGGCTGGTCAGTTTCATCACAGCCATTGATGCCGCTGGGGGCATAGCACCGGATCGCGCGGTGCAGCGCATAGGCCCTGTTTTCAGGCCCTGCTGCGGGATTGGCGATAATTGCCTTATAGGCATCGAGGCGCGAGAAGCGCGTGCCCGGGAATGGGTTGGAGGCACCGCCCAACTCATCCTTGTCGCGCGGCTCATCAAGATATTCGGTGACGCCGTAATAATCCGGATCCATGCCGTTCGTGCGAACAAATTCGCCGAGGCAAAGTTGCGCGCGCGGATCACGCGGATTGGCAGCCAGCGTAGAGGCAACCGCGCGCAGCGACGGGCAGGCAAATTGCTGCGAACCTGCCCAGTTGAAAACAGCAACTTCGCTGAAGCGCGGTGTTTCATAATCGTCCGGGGCAATCCGCTTGGCATTGGGCGGAATCAATGCGCTGTCTTTCAGGAAGTCGGCATAGCGACCGCGGAGCAATTGCTTGTAGAGCAATGCATAGAGCGCGACATTGCGTTCCGCCGCAGGTGCGCCACGATCGGCAGACCGCACCCGCAAGAGAGACGGCCCGGCGGCATAGCGGATCAATATCTCGCGAATGTCAGGATCGCGAACGGGCGAACCAGCCGCAAAAACAAGATCAAGGGCCTTGGTGCGTTCCAGGTGCAGCGCAAGTCCCAGCTCCGCCGTTCCCCTTTGGAAAGGCAGCTTTCCGGCATTGAGCGCTGCGATCAAAGCTGCACGCGCGCCTGCATCACCGGCAGCATCAAGCGCAACGGCACGCAGCAATTGGCGGCTATAGCCAACATAGCTGTTTCCGGTTTCGCCTGCCGGGATCAAGCGCAGCACCTCTGCCGGATTGTTGTCGACATAATAGGCATGCGCCGCGAGCAGGTAATCGAACAGATCTTCCCTGCCCTTGTAGAGGCCGCGTAATGCTTCGATCGACTGGCGACTGATCGGGCCATCATTGGGATCACCGAGCTCTGCCTCGTCATAATAGCGCATCTCGCGCAGCACGATTACCGCGAGCAATTCGGGATCGCTGCTGTCATCGGGCCCCAGTTCACCGAACAATTTGATGTCGAGTTCCTGCACCAGATCAACCAGCGAGATATTGCGCCGCCCGGCATCGCGTTCGGCAAATTGCGCGATATATTCGCCAAGCAGCTTCTGCCGTTCCTGCGATAGCCAATAAACCCGGCGCAACAGGCCGCGTGCAGATGCTGCATAAGCACCATCCGGCCAACGTTTCAGATAGCCACGAAAGGCATTTTCAGCCGCAGCGAGTAAAGACCTGTCGCCGCCTTCCTTTTTGAGGTCGCCATATTCGCCAAAGGCAGTTTCGGTTGCCTGGTTGAGGATTACCCGCGCGAGCATATAGGCGGATGCCTGCGCCAGCCAGTCATTGTCGGTCTTGCCAATGCCGATCAAAACCGCACGCGCAGCGGCAAAATCGCCATCATAAAATGCGGCGGCCGCAATCAGGTAATCGGCAAAGGCCTTGCCGGTTTTGGAGGTGACGTTGCGGATCGCGACTTCGGCCAAAGCCCGGTTGGTTTCTCCGCCCGAACATTGCGGCTTCATCGCGCTGCGTGCGGCGGCGAGCACAGCGCGTTCCTCTCCGCTCAACCCCTTGGCCAATCCAACAGCGGCGATAAAGGCCGCTGAGCCGGCATCGTTGGACAAGCAACGGGTGCCGGACTCAAACAGCGCGGAATCATCCTCTTCCTTGCGACCGGGTGCCAGCTTCGCCGCGAAATAGGGAAAGTTGAACGGCTGTGCATCGCCGCGGCGGCGTTCGTTATAATAGCTGTCATAATCGGGAATGTTCGATACCCCTACCGAACCATGCCGATCATGGAGCAGCATCAACAGGTTGACGCGGGTATCGTTGCCCGGGCTCAGCAAGGCCGTGCTGCTGCACCCGTTCATATCAGTCTGGCGGACTTTCCATTTCGGATAGCAGGTTGAATCCGCGCTGGCATAAGCAGGGCTGACTGCAAATGGCGCCGCAAGAGCAAGGGGGGCGAGAAGGGCAGCAAGGGCAAGCGAGCGAAGTTGCATGAGTCGGGGCTCCTCTCTTGCAACTATTCGGGCAGCCTTGTGCGCGCGTCAACTGCTGCGATGCACCAACGCCTTGATTTTAAATCGGCAAAGCCCTGAAATGCCACTGACTGCGAGGCACGGTTGCTGCACCGGAAGTGGTCCTTACTGATTGGTTGGCGAGCGTTTCCGTCGCCCGCCACTCACTCCGCAGCGGGCGGGCGCAAGCGGATCAGGCCTTCCTGCGCGCAGGTCGCCACCAGCCGCCCGTCGCGGGTGTAGATCGAACCACGATTGAAACCGCGCCCGCGCCCCGTCCAGGGGCTGTCGCAGCTGTAGAGCAGCCAATCATCGACGCGGAAATCGCCGTGCAGCCAGACGGCATGGTCCAGGCTGGCGCTCATCATGCCAGGCGTCATCCAGGTCACGCCATGCGCCAATGTGCAGGTGCCGAGCAGCCAGCTGTCGCTTTGATAGGCGAGCATCGCGCGGTGAACCGCGGGATCATCTACCGTGCGGTCGCGCAGGCGGAACCAGATATCCTGCCGCGCGGGGCGGCGCTTGTCCCCGCCCAGCCAGTCACGCGCATCGACAGGGCGGCTTTCAAAGGCGCGTTCGCGCACGAAATTGTCGCGGAATTTTTCGGGCACCTGGTCGGCAAACATGGCGCGCAGCTGCGCCTCGTCCTTCAGTTCCTCGGGCGGGGGAACGTCGGGCATTTCTTCCTGATGGTGCAGCCCTTCTTCAAGTTTCTGGAACGATGCCGCCATGTTGAGGATCGGGCGATCCTTTTGCAGCGCGATGATGCGGCGGGTGGAAAAGGTGCCGCCGTCAAAGTCGCGCTCGACACGGAAGGTGATTTCATAATCTTCATCGCCCGCACGCATGAAATAGGCGTGCAGCGAATGCGCGATCCGCTCGCTGCCGACGGTATCCTGCGCCGCAGCGAGAGCCTGTGCAATCACCTGCCCGCCAAAGACCCGGCCCTTGCCGCCCGGCTTTCGCATACCGAGATACCAGCCATCGCCCATGCGGTGGACGGTAAGAAGCTGTTCAAGCTCGGTGACGAGCGGGTGCTTTTGCGTTTCGTTTCCAGACATGACGGGCGCGTTAGCAGCGTGGGGCGGCTTTAGGCAATGTCTGCGGGCGCGAATCTTTCTTGTCGCAAATATGGATCCGCTTGGGGTGGATATAGCGGTGTGCCGGGGTGCGCTGAGAATGCGAATCCACGCACCTGCGTCAGTCAAGTGCATCGCCGATTTATCCCCACCGATTTTTTATCGTGGATAAAAAAAATGCGATCCTCGCTGGAAAAACTCTTGCACGCTAATCAAGTCCTAGAAAGTCCGTGCGTCGCTGCGCTGCACCTCAATCAAGCTGCGACGAATGGAATCAGGCAAGCGACGAATCGAGTCCTTAATTAACCATTTACCCTCTTGCGTCTGAAAATGGTTGAGGCACTATAGATAGCGGTTGGCCACAGGGGGCATACCTACAATTTGTGTCTCATCCCGCAGGAGCAATTCTGCGGTGGGGATATTTTGCCCGAAAAAACCGGCGCAAAACACAAATAAAAGGCCCTGTAGCGACACAAAAATGCTAAGGGGGGCGCTTGCTTCCCGAGTCGAACAAGAGGCGAACAAGTTTCTTGGGTCTTGGTAGTCGGAGCTGGCAATCGAACGGGGTGAGGGCCAGCCCATATAAGGGGAGCAAAGAGTCACATGGATTTCAGAGATACTGGCCGGGAGGCCGGAGAAGGCAATATGGCGGACATGCTCGAAGCAGAAAAGACACAGACCGAAACCCCGCAGGTAAAGAAGGCAAAGCCCGAAAAGGAAGTCACCGAGGCGAAGGCCAAGGCTGGCACCGATTCGAAGGCCGTGGCCGCGCGCCGGTTCGATGTCGTCACCGATAGCTCGCGTGATGACCTGCTGACCGAATTCGGCAAGGAAACGCTGAAGGATCGCTACCTCCTCCCCGGTGAAAGCTATCAGGATCTGTTCGCGCGCGTCGCAGACGCCTTTGCCGACGATCAGGACCATGCCCAGCGGCTCTATGACTATATCTCAAAGCTGTGGTTCATGCCCGCCACGCCCGTGCTGTCGAATGGCGGCACCGGACGTGGCCTGCCGATCAGCTGCTATCTGAACTCGGTCGACGACAGCCTGGAAGGCATCGTCAATACCTGGAACGAGAATGTCTGGCTCGCTTCGCGCGGCGGCGGCATCGGTACCTATTGGGGCAGCGTGCGCGGCATCGGCGAGCCTGTCGGCCTCAACGGCAAGACCAGCGGCATCATCCCCTTCGTCCGCGTGATGGACAGCCTGACCCTCGCGATTTCGCAGGGTTCGCTGCGCCGTGGTTCGGCGGCCTGCTACCTTGACGTCTCGCACCCCGAGATCGAGGAGTTCCTCGAAATCCGCAAACCCTCGGGCGATTTCAACCGCAAGGCGCTGAACCTGCACCATGGCGTGCTGCTTTCGGACGAGTTCATGGAAGCGGTGCGCGACGGCACCGAGTTCAACCTTGTCAGCCCCAAGGATGGCAGCGTGCGTGGCAGCGTCGATGCGCGCTCGCTCTTCCAGAAGCTGGTCGAGACCCGCCTCGCCACTGGTGAGCCCTACATCATCTTCAGCGACACGGTGAACCGGTCGATGCCCAAGCATCACCGCGAGCTGGGTCTCAAGGTTTCGACGTCAAACCTGTGCGCCGAAATCACCCTGCCCACCGGCCGTGACCATCTGGGTGGTGATCGTACCGCGGTCTGCTGCCTGTCGTCGCTCAACCTTGAGACATGGGATGAGTGGAACGGCGACAAGATGTTCATCGAGGATGTGATGCGCATGCTCGACAATGTCCTGCAGGATTTCATCGATCGTGCGCCGGACGAGATGGCCCGCGCCCGTTATAGCGCCAGCCGCGAACGTTCAGTGGGCCTTGGCGTGATGGGCTTCCACAGCTTCCTGCAGTCACGCGGACTCGGATTTGAGTCGGCGATGGCGAAGTCGTGGAACATGAAGATCTTCAAGCATATCCGCGCGCAGGCCGACCAGGCTTCGATGGTGCTCGCCACCGAACGCGGCGCCTGCCCCGATGCCGAGGAACGCGGCGTGATGGAACGCTTCAGCTGCAAGATGGCGATCGCACCCACCGCGTCGATTTCGATCATCTGCGGCGGCACCAGCGCGTGCATCGAGCCGATCCCGGCGA
>JALREL010000132.1 GCA_023262005.1 Sphingorhabdus sp.
TGATCGTCGATCTCGGCTTTGCCGATCTGGACTATATTTCCGCCAACAAGCTTTGGGGCTTTGGCGCGCTGATCGTCGGGTCGGCCCTTGGCGCGCCATTCATTCTGTGGCTTGGTATGGGAAGGGCACTGCTCATTTCCGGCCTGATGATGATGTTTTCGAACACCATGTTCATGATCCTTGCAGCGACCGGCAACAATTACTGGATGCTGGTTGCGGCCATCGTCACGGAGAACATGACAAGCGGCATCGGCCTGACTGTATTCACCACTTATCTCTCGGGCCTGTCCAGCATCGCCTATACCGCAACGCAGTTTGCGCTGCTGTCCTCTTTCGCCGGGGTAGGGCGCACCTTCATGGCGGGGCCAGCGGGCATCATCGCAGAAAAGGTTGGCTGGGTCGGCTTTTGGGGTTTCACAGTGGTCGCAGCGATACCGGGCATGATCCTGCTATGGGTGCTATGGAGCAAGGGATATGTCGTCCAGAATATTCGGCAGACCGAAGGCGTCGACGAAAAAGCACTGAAGGAACCGGTGGGTGGCTTGCGGATCGCAGGATTCCTGTTGGTGGTTGTCGGGCTCGTCGGCCTGCTTCTGTCACAACCTCTGGAGCTGGCGAGCAACATCACCGCGATATTCGCCGCAGTATTGGTAGTTGGCGGATTGCTGGCGTGGAAAGGCAAGCCCGCGAAGGCGGCCTAATCCAGTTCCAGCGGATGAGCGAGGTCGGCAAAGGCCGATTGCACCGCCTGCGCCGCCCCTAAAGCGCCCAGGCTGTCGGCTGTTCCCAGTACGGTGCGCAGCTGCAGCGCGGCGTTCCGCATATCGCTTTCAGACGTGGCTATCGCATCGAGTAAGCGTGCCTCGTCGAGCGTCATGCGCGGGCAGCAACAGCCGGCAATGTTGATCCTGCGTTGTGATGTGCGCACTGTCTCCGCGATGAATGCGCGGAGCATCACCAGCGGCCGCATATAGGACATTCCAAACGTGCCCAGCATGGCGTTTGCAGCGTGCGCATCATGCATGCCATGGGCACCCATTCGACGGATGCAATAGAGCAGCAGCCGGCGGTTGTCGTCGACAGGGCAGGCGAAGGGCAGGGCGGCAGATGCGAGAGGCAGGATGGGTTGCACGGTGAATCTCCTTGTCACCGATGCAAGTCACCATAAATGCTATTGCAAGTCAATCGCAATAAAGTTGCTAATTCGGGATTTGCCCATTCGCCTTCAACACTTCGCCCGCAAGGTAGAGCGATCCGCAGATCAGCACCTTTCTGGGTTGGCGGTCCGTCGCCAAGTGATCGATGCAATCTGCAACAGAGGGTGATGAGCGAGTCTCGCTGATACCCACATCGGTGCGCACCCATGAACACAGGTCTTCGGGCGCATGATGTTCATGGCCGGGGATTGGCACCGCTTGGAAGGATGTAATTTTTGATGAAATGGGTTTCAGAAAACCCATCGCATCCTTGTTCTTGAGCATGCCGCAGATCACATCGACGTTGGCGACCTTGTCGAGTGCCTTGGCCAGCGCATTGCCTGCGTCAGGATTATGTCCGCCATCGAGCCAGACCTCACTGCCAACTGGCAGCCGATCAACCAATGGCCCCGGTGACAGCAATTGCATGCGCGCCGGCCAGCGGGTGGTTTGCATCGCCTTCGCCATGGCCTCGCGCGGGATCGATATAAGCGACTGATGCATGATCATCGCGATGGCCAAGGCGGCGTTATCCGATTGGTGCCGTCCGGCCATGGTCGGTAACGGCACCCAGACTTGTTCAAAACCAACCTGGTAATGAAGCTGGCCATCCGAAATTTCGGCCTCCCAATCCTTGCGCCTGATCGTCGGAATGGCGCCTGCGCGGTTCGCCTGCTCGACAACGCTTTGTTGCATCGATGGCGAATAAGCCTGGGTAACCAGCGGCACACCATATTTGGCAATCCCGGCCTTTTCGAACGCAATCCGATCGAGCGGCTCCATTTGCGGAATGCCCTCTTCGGGCGCCAACAGGAACCCTTCATGGTCCAGACCCAGTGATGCGATTCCGCAAACGGCGGGCTTGCGGATGATGTTGGTGGCATCGAGCCGACCGCCAAGGCCAACCTCGATCACGCAAGCATCGGCAGGCGTTCGCGAGAAGGCGAGGAAAGCGGCTGCGGTTGTCACCTCAAAAAAACTCGCCTGCAAGCCTTCGGCATGGTCGAGCACTTCGGATAGCAATGCAGCGAGCGCGTCGTCCCCGATCAGCTTGCCCGCAACCCTGATGCGCTCGTTAAAGC
Organism: Sphingorhabdus sp.; assembly: GCA_023262005.1. Taxonomy (GTDB): domain Bacteria; phylum Pseudomonadota; class Alphaproteobacteria; order Sphingomonadales; family Sphingomonadaceae; genus Sphingorhabdus_B; species Sphingorhabdus_B buctiana. The sequence goes on from JALREL010000132.1 coordinate 2,279, forward strand.
GGACGAGGTGGGGGCTCGAATAGACATGGCATTTCAGCCCTGCTGCTTCAATCGCGCCACGCAGGAAGGCGCAGGTCGATCCCTTGCCGTTGGTCCCTGCGACATGGAATACAGGCGGCAGCCGATCCTGCGGATTCCCCAATCGCGCGCACAGCGCACTGATCCGCTCCAGCCCCAGCGTATCGCGCCCGGGCGAGAGCGCCGTCAGTCGGTCAAGTTGCGCCTGGACGGCCGGGTGATCGGACTTTGCGTGGTCAGCCAAGGTCGCGAACTAGGCCGCCTTTTTGCCGGCGGTCATGTAATCGATTAGGCGCGCCAGCGTCGCTTTCAACTCATGCCGGTGCGTCACCATGTCGACCATGCCATGGTCAAGGAGGTACTCGGCACGCTGGAAACCTTCGGGCAGCTTTTCACGGATCGTCTGTTCGATCACGCGCTGGCCAGCAAAGCCAATAAGCGCGCCGGGTTCGGCAATCTGGATATCGCCGAGCATCGCATAGCTTGCGGTGACGCCTCCCGTGGTCGGGTCAGTCAACACGACGATATAGGGCAGCCCAGCCTCGCGCAGCATCTGAATGGCGACGGTGGTGCGCGGCATCTGCATCAGGCTGAGAATGCCTTCCTGCATGCGGGCGCCGCCGGCAGCGGTGAAGATGATATAAGGGCATTTGGCCTTCAGCGCTTCCTGCGCGGCGGCGATGAAGGCTTCGCCCACCGCCATGCCCATCGATCCGCCCATGAAGGCGAAATCCTGCACGCTGACGACAGCGGTGTGGCCGTTGATGTTGCCCCGCGCGCTGACCATCGCGTCCTGCTCACCCGTTGCAGCGCGGGCGGCCTTGATGCGGTCGGGATATTTCTTGCTGTCCTTGAACTTCAGCGGATCGTCAACCACGCGCGGCATGGGCAGGACGGTGAAGCTGTCGGCATCGAAAATCGCAGCAAAACGCTCCGCCGGGCCGATGCGGCCGTGGAAATCACATTTGGGGCAGACCGACTGGTTTTCCTCATATTCCTTAAGGAAAATCATCGTGTTGCAGCCCTTGCACTTGTGCCACAATGTTTCCGCCGTCTCGCGCTTGGCGATGAAGGGGATGGCGTTGCGGACGCGGGTGACCCAGTTCATGGTTTAGCCTCTTGCTGCTTTGATTGCGTTCGCCAAGCTTGCCACATAATCGCGCACCGGGCCAGCGGCATCGCGGCCATGTTTGGCGATGATTTCGACGATGGCAGAGCCGACCACGACCCCATCGGCAACCTTGGCGATCGCGGCGGCCTGTTCGGGGGTGCGCACACCGAAGCCAACAGCGACGGGGATGTCGGTTGCGGCCTTGAGGCGCGCGACGGCATCCTCGATGCTCGCTTGCGCGGCCTGTTGCAGCCCGGTGATGCCCGCGACCGAGACATAATAGAGAAAGCCGCTGGAGCCATCGAGCACGGCAGGCAGGCGCGCCGCATCGGTGGTGGGGGTGGCGAGGCGGATCAGGTCAACACCCGCGGCGCGCAGCGCAGGGCCGAGCTCGACATCTTCCTCTGGCGGGATATCGACGCAAATCACGCCATCCACGCCTGCCTTGACGCATTGGTCCGCAAACCATTCGGGCCCGCGGATCGTCATCGGATTGGCATAGCCCATCAACACCAGCGGTACGTTCGGGTGCCGCGCGCGGAAGGCGGTGGCGATGGCGAAGATATCCGCCGTCGTCGTTCCCGCCTCAAGACTGCGGATATTGGCCTTCTGGATCGCGGGACCATCGGCCATCGGATCGGTAAAGGGCATGCCGAGTTCGATGACATCTGCGCCACCCGCCACGAGCGCGTCGAGATTGGCGGCGGTATCGCCATCGCCCGCGGTGATGAAGGTGACGAGGGCTGCGCGATCGGCAGGGAAGGCGGAACTAAGTCGGCTCACATCTTCTCTCCGAGAGCCTCAGCCACGGTGAAGATATCCTTGTCTCCACGTCCGCAAAGATTGGCGAGGATGATCCGGTCGCGGTCCATCTTTGCTGCCTCGCGTGCCACAGCGGCAATCGCGTGCGAAGGCTCCAGCGCGGGAATGATGCCTTCGGTACGGCAGAGCAACTGAAAGCCTTCGAGTGCCTCGGTGTCGGTCACGCTGTCATAGCGCACACGGCCGATTTCCTTCAGCCAGCTATGCTCCGGCCCGATGCCGGGATAGTCGAGACCGGCGCTGATCGAATGCGCCTCGGCGATCTGGCCGTCTTCGTCCTGCAGCAAATAGGTTTTGTTGCCGTGGAGGATGCCGGGGCGTCCGCCTGCAAGGCTGGCGGCATGCTCCTTTGTCAAGCCATGCCCCGCCGCTTCAATGCCCAGCATTTCGACGCTGGCATCGTCGAGGAAGGGGTGGAACAGCCCGATGGCATTCGACCCACCACCGATCGCTGCGACCAGCATGTCGGGCAGGCGACCAGTGCGTTCGAGCATTTGCGCACGCGCTTCCTTGCCGATCACGCTCTGAAAATCGCGGACCAGTTCGGGGTAGGGGTGCGGACCAGCGGCGGTGCCGATGATGTAGAACGTGTCATGTACATTGGCGACCCAGTCGCGCAGTGCCTCGTTCATCGCATCCTTGAGCGTCTTGGCCCCGGCT
>JALREL010000172.1 GCA_023262005.1 Sphingorhabdus sp.
ATTGCTGTCGCGCACCTTGATATAATCGTTGAGCACATTCTGGACGCGGAACGCAACACGGCTGCCTTTGAGGAAGGGAACCTTCTTGGTCAAATCGCCGCGCTGGTCGAGGCTGATGAACAGGAAGCTGTTGAGGCTGAACTGGTCACTGAAGAAAAGGTCGCTGCTGCCGGGAAGGCCAGTGCCGTCGGCGCGCGTCGCCCCGCGATAGCTACCCTCAAAGCGCAGGCCCATGCCCTTGTGGAACACGCCGCCATTGAGTGACAGTTCGTGACGCGGCGATCCACCAAGACTGCTGGTCGCGGAGCCATCGAGCAAGTCGAGTACGGGCACGCCCGGAGCGATCAGTATCTCATCCTGCAAGCGATAGGTGTGGTACAGCGCAATTTGCCACCGGCTCGGCGGCCCACCGCCAGGCATCATGCCCATGGGGCCACGTCCGCCGCCTGGGCCACCTGCGCCGGGTCCGCGCCCGCCACCGGGGCGTCCGGCGCCTGGTCCACGCTGCGGCTGACTACCGATGGGGCCCGACATGTTGAAACCCCAGCGGATGCGCTGAGAACGCTCCTCGGCGAAGTTCACCGGGCGTTGGTCGAGGCGGACCAGCTGGCCATTGCTATCGCGCGTAACGCGACCGGGGAATGCTGCTTCGATTTCGGGCGTCAACAAGGGGAAGGAGGCCGTCGTATCCTCGCTCTTGTTCTTGAAATACTCGACCTGAAGACTGAAGCCTTCGAGGAATTTCGGTGCCCAATCGAGACCGATTTTCAGGTCTTTCCGGCTTTCCGCCACCAAGGCGGGATTGCCGCCCGTGACCAGATCGATGAAGCGGCTCTCACCGCGCACAAAATCATAATAGGCGACATTAGGGGTGACGATCGTTGGGTTTCCTAACTGGCCAAGACCGGGGGCATTTTCGTCTCCGATAATCGACGCGGAGAGCGAAAGGCCTTCGATGGGTGACCAGCGCAGGCCCGCGCCATATTCGATCAGCGTACCGAAATCGGAGAGGTCGGAGAAACCCATATTTCCGTTGACCGAGAAGTCGCCAATCCCGCCCAGTGCGCCAACGCCGCGTTCCACGATCGGCACTTCGATATTGACCGCGCTGTTGATGTTATCGCGATCAAGCGCGACTGCAGAAACAATGCCGCGGCGATAGGTGCTGCTGTCAATTGTCTGGCGATCGAAACCATTACGTATGGTGACCTGCACTTCGCCCGATGGAAGTTCAAACAGGGTGCCGGAAAGGGTGCTGCGAAGCGACATTGTGCCAGTTTGGCTGTCCGCTGTGTCGGGTGCGACAAACAGCAGGTTGCTACCCAGATCGGCTGCGAAGGGGTTGATGGTTCCCGCTGATATTCCGGCACGCAATTCGGTGTAATCGCCGTTGGTCTGGGTGACGGTTTCGGTATCGACCAGCGTATAGTCGCCGGTCAGCGCCAGTCGCCAGTCGCCCAGCAAGGTGTTGAACGAAAGGCCGCCCTGCGCCGTCTTGGTCGATACGTCGCGCGTCAACGGACGTGGATTGCCAAAATAGCGGTTGAGCACGACGTCGGTTGCAAAGGGTGAAAAGGGATTCGAATCCGGAACCAGGATGCTGGCGAAGGGCAGCCCGAGCAGGCTTTTACGGTCTTCCACCTCGAACCTGCCATTGATGGAGAGGTTGGTTTGCGGACCCAGTACCTTGCTCCATGTCGCGTTGGTCGAAAAACGCTGTGAGCTTGGCTGCAACGTGCGGAACGCGCCGATATCGCCGGGGGCAGCATTGTTGGCGTTGGAGGCAAAGCCAGCCAGCGTCGGATTGGCTGGTACGGCGGCAATCGTGACGGTGCGGTCGGCAAGCGCGCTCAGCGCCGGGTCGATCTCTCCGCTTGCACCAACTCCGGTGACATTACCGGCCAAGGCAAATGGTGCAGCTGCATTGCTCGGCAGGATTGCGCGTTCGTCTTCAGTGATCCGGCTGCTGCTTTCAAACTCGGTATCGATATTGAGCCGGTTGTTGGTTCCGATGCGGGTGAAGGTAGCTTCAAATTCCTTAGTGGTGAAACCGCCCTTTTCCGGCATTTCGAAATCATGCTCGACGTTGAACGAGGCGAAATCGGGCTTTAGGATGAAGTTGACGACGCGTTGATCCGGGCGGAAGCCGTATTTCAGCGCCACTTCCTCAGGGAAAATCTGCACCTGGCGGATCGCTTCGGGGGGGAGGTCGCGCAGCTCGCGGAAACTGGATACACGCTGGCCGTTCAATAGGATCACCGGAGGTCCACCGCCACCCCGTCCTCGGCCTGATCCGGCCTGCGGCGCAACCGCAGCCAATAGATCGTTGATCGACGATGCGCCGATCGCCGCAATGTCATTTTCGGACAGTTCATCGATCGGCGGTGCATCGGTGTCGATAGATCCGGGAAGGCGCGTGGCCGTGACGATGATATCGGGTGTGGCCGCGACGTCATCGACAACTTCCGCTTCTGGTGCAACTGCTTGCCCCTGGCCTTCGCCAGCACCGGCTTCATTGGCGGCGATTGCCGGAATCGGGGTGGTGATGCTCAAGGCAACAAGGCTGGCAGAGAAAAATGAAATGCGGGGAGAGGGCATTTGACTGGTTCCGTTATGTTTTTGTTGCGGCGCCTTTATCGCAATCGCCTGTCGCAGGCACAGCCTTAACATGTCATAATTTGTCGCAGCTATCGGGCAAAAAGCCCGTAATCTTCGACAAACGACGTCTCACTGCATGCTCTTCCCTTTTTGTGACAAAAGGCCTAAGGGCGCTCGCAACCCAACCAACTGCATGACACAGGGGCCGAATGGCAAAAGAAGAACTTATCGAAATGCGCGGAACCGTGCGCGAGTTGCTGCCCAACGCGATGTTCCGCGTTGAACTCGAAAACGGCCATGAAATACTCGGCCACACAGCCGGCAAGATGCGCAAGAACCGCATCCGCGTCCTCGTCGGTGACGAGGTGTTGTGTGAGATGACCCCTTATGATCTGACCAAAGGCCGGATCACGTATCGCTTCAAATAAGGCGGCCGCCCTTGCGGCTTGTTCTTGCTTCTTCTTCACCCCGCCGTCGCGATCTTCTTGCGCGTATCGGGGTGGTGCCTGATCGCATTGCATCCCCTGATATTGATGAAAGCCCACGCAAGGGCGAAATCGCGCGGGTTTACGCGCTGCGTATGGCGGTGGAAAAGGCGCATGCCGTTGCGCGTGAAGCAGCCGAAATCATAGTTGCAGGCGACACCACCGTCGCAGTGGGCAGGCGGATTTTACCGCAAGCGGCCGACCCAGATATGCAACGCGGCTTCCTTGAGCTGCTGAGCGGACGCCGCCATCATGTCTGGAGCGCGGTTTGTGTGATAGACGCAAACGGCCGTGCGCGAAGCCGCATCAGTGATAGCATCGTGCGCTTCAAGCGGTTGAGCCCTGCCGAAATCGAAGCATATATCACCAGCGGTGAAGGCCTCGGCAAGGCAGGCGGATATGCCATTCAGGGCAGGGCAGAGGCTTTGATCGACTGGATGGCGGGCAGCCATTCGGGGGTGGTCGGTCTGCCATTATATGAAACCCGCGCGTTGCTGCGGGCTTCGGGTTATCCAGTCGAATGAAACAAACCCTTTTATGGGATGAATGCCCCGGCGAAGTGCGGGCAGGCTTGCTGGAAGATGGAAAACTGGTCGAACTGCGGATCTTCAGGCCGCAAGCCTCTTCATTGCTGCCGACGACAATCTACACTGCCCGGATCAAGCAGCGGCTGGGCGGTGGCAAGGCGATTGTCGATCTGGGCAGTTTGATCGAAGCCCAACTGGAAAATGCACCCGATAAGCCAGAAGGGCATTTGCTGGCGGTCGAGCTGGTCCGCTCGGCAATTCCGGAGCCGGGGCGTTGGAAGTTGCCCTTGGTGCGAACAGCACCCGACGTTTTGGCGCAATCGACGGTCGGCCTGCATCCAGGGCAGGAACCCCGAAAATGGTTCGTGTCGCGGATGCTGGAATCGGTTGACGAAGTAGTGTGTGCTAACGCCAATGTGGCCCGCGACCTGCGTTCCGATATTGCGGATGAAGGCCTGCGCATTTCGATCGACCCCGAACGTATCGAACAGGCCGATCTCGACAGCCTTGTCGAAAGCGCTGTGAGCGGTGAATTTGCGATCGACGGCGGTGTCGTTTCAATCGAGCGGACACGTGCGATGACCATGATCGATATCGATGGCAGCGGCGATCCGGTTGCGCTCAATCTAGCGGCCGCTCGCGAAATCCCTCGTCTGCTCCGCTTGCTCGACATTGGCGGGCAGGTGGGCATCGATTTCCTTGCGATGCCTGATCGCGCGGCGCGCCAGAATCTCGATTCTGCTCTCGCAACCGCTTGCGTGCATCTGGGGCCTCACGAACGCACTGCTGCCAACGGTTTCGGCTTTGTGCAAATCATACGCCCGCGACACGGTCCGTCGGTTCCCGAAATCCTGTGCGGCATCACACCCGGTCGCCTGTCGGTCGAGAGTAGGGCGGTAGCGCTGCTGCGTGCTGCAACGCGATCGCATGGGCATGGGAAACGACGCATGGTTTCGTCGCCAGCGGTGATCGAGAAACTGCAAGCCTGGCCAACCGAAATCGAAAAACTGCGCAAAACTCTTGGGACGGAAATTGAGCTGGTTCCCGACTCATCGGCCACAGGCTATGGCCATGTCCATGTCAGCCAAACCTAAGACCGCCAACTGCCCGCTTTGCGGCAAGCCAGAAAGCCCGGAACACAAGCCCTTTTGCAGCAAGGGATGCAAGGATCGCGACCTGCTGCAATGGCTCGGCGAAGGATATCGCTTAAAGGGACCACCCGCCGACCCGGATTTCCCGGAAGAGGTTTGAATTTGGGGCTGGACAAGGGCCCTTTGCCCTGCCTATAGGCGGCGCTCCAAAGCGCGGTGAACCGATGGATTCACTGCATATGCCTCGGTAGCTCAGTTGGTAGAGCAGCGGATTGAAAATCCGCGTGTCGGTGGTTCGAATCCGCCCCGAGGCACCACTATCCCTTAAGCCAGAAATCCAGATCATCCGCGCTGATGCAGGGCTGTTTTTGCATCCGCCGAACGCCGGGAAGCAACTGCGTGCGGTCTTGCGCTCGGATGAATCATCGGTTCGTTCGGCTAGGCTTGCGGATTTACCGTTTGCCGCTCATGACTGTAGTTCATGAGCACCTTCATCCGATTGGACAGTGCGGGCTGCACCGCAATTTGGGAAACGAGTGACAGTGAAGCGCCCTTGTGGCGCTATTGGGGGGCGCGTTTGTCGGATGGGATGCTGCCTCCAGAAAAGTTGCGTGAAACCCGTATCGAACCGACTTTCTCGCTCCATTTTGACCAGCCGCTATCGATCTTCCCGGGATTGGGGATGGGCTGGTTCGGGCAGACGGCCTTGCTCGCCCATCGAGATGGCGCGGATTGGGCGCATGCGATCACGCGATGCGAAGTTCAATCCGTCGATCATGGTGTCATCTTCCATTTGCACGATGATGTCGCACGGCTGTTTATAGCCATCCAAGCGACCCTCGATCCGAAAACTGACGTGCTTCGCTTGTCGACGAAGCTGCGCAACGATGGCGAAACGCCGCTGGATATCCAGTCTCTCGCCGCCGGAAACATCCCCTTGCCAGACAATGCGCTTTCGGTCCGTTCGTTCGGGGGACGGCACAATGGTGAATTTGTTCCGATCGACGATGTGCTGTCGCGATCCTTGTGGCGGCGGGAAAATCGGCGTGGGCTGACATCGCATGACTGTTTCCCCGGTGCCGTTGTCACGTGCGACGATGGCGTTGCTTTTGGCGCGCAGCTCGCTTGGTCGGGAAACCATTTCCAGCAAATCGAGTGGATTGATGACGGCCGCTGGCAGTGGCAATTTGGGGAATGGCTTGCACCGGGTGAGGTGCGGCTGGATGCGGGTGAGAGCATCGAAACACCCGATTTGCTCGCGACCTGCAGTGCTGAAGGTGCAGACGGCGTGGCCTGGGCGTTCCATCGCGAGATACGCAAAGGCGTCCAATGGCCGGGTGGGGCGATGAAGCCACGCCCTGTGCACCTGAACACCTGGGAAGGTTTCTATTTCGACCATGATCTGGACGCGCTGAAGCAGCTGGCAAATGCCGCTGCCGAGATCGGCGTGGAGCGTTTCGTGCTCGACGATGGCTGGTTCCATGGCCGCAATGACGACACCAGTTCATTGGGTGACTGGTGGCCCGACCAGCAGAAATATCCGGATGGCTTGGCACCGCTTGCAACGCATGTGACGGGCTTGGGTATGGAATTCGGATTGTGGGTCGAACCTGAAATGGTCAATCCCGACAGCGACCTTTTTCGCGCGCATCCTGACTGGGCGCTTCAGATAACGGGCCGGCCTTTGTTGACAGCGCGGAACCAACTGGTGCTCGATATGCGGAGGGAAGAGGTTCGCGATTATCTATTCAACCTGATTGCACCGCTGCTCGAAACACTGCCGATTTCCTACCTCAAATGGGATCATAACCGCGATCTGACCCATGAGGGCAATCATGCCGGAAATCGTGAACAGACATTGGGGGCCTATGCCCTGTTCCAGCGCTTCAGAAAGGCCTTTCCGGATGTGGAGATTGAGGCATGCGCTGGCGGGGGCGGACGGATCGATGCCGGTATCTCGCGCTACACGCATCGCTTCTGGACCAGTGACAATATCGATGCCGTCTCGCGTGTTTCGATCCAGCGCGGCTTTCTGCAGTTCATGCCGCCCGAACTCATGGGTTCGCATGTAGGTGCATCGCCCGCGCATAGCACCGGTCGCAGGCAATCGATGGCGTTCCGCAGCGGCGTGGCGCGGGCAGGGCATTTCGGTATCGAATTCGACCTGCGCAAGATTTCAGACAAGGACAAGGCGCGGCTCGCACAGAGCATTGCGGACTATAAGCAGAGCCGCGACCTGATCCACCACGGTCGATGCTGGACCGGCGATGCCGCAGACGGACTTTCATGGCATGCCTTCGGTGACCCGACCGACTTGATGGTACAAGTGCTGCGCGTCTCCGCGCCGAGTTTCCGTTTCCCGCCACCGTTGCGCTTGCCGATGGTGCATCGCGACCGGAATTACCTGATAGACATCAACGGACAGCCTGGAACGTCGATGCAAGGGGGATGGATCGCCAGATCGGGCTTGCCCTTACCCCGGATGAACGCAGAAACCGCCTTGTGGATCATCCTGAAAGCAGAGTGAGCCGCGCCACTGGCAGCATCAGAGCGTGGGCAGTCCGCTATTGTCCAGATCGTCTACAATGATCCTCTTCGGCTCGCTCGATGGCTGCAGCAGCCAGAAGGCGATTGCTCCAACTGCTATGGCCACACCATAAGGAATGCGCCTGTCAGTGCGCTTCTTTCCATCGGGCGTCCGCGTGAAGCGGCGCGTCAGTACGAACAAGATCGCAAGCACTGCCCCTGCAATGCCGACGTAGAATAACAGCAAATGTCCGAGCTGTAATGGAAACCACAAGGCTGCGGCGGCGTAGAGTTTCGCGTCTCCGCCCCCGAACCATTTGGCCGCAAACAAACCCATACCCACGAGGAGAGCGACGCCAAAATGGGCGATATGCCACCATGAAAAATGCTGCGCCCCATCTACCAAGGCATAGGTCGCATATAATACAATCAGCAACGCCGGCATCATATTGGGTATGCGAAGCTGCTTCAGGTCCGAATAGGCGGCACCGAGCAGCACAAATGCTGCGGCGGCCAAAATGCCGTTTTCAATTATGGCTTGCATCTAGTGGTCCCTGTTCAACTGCTGATTGCGCGCTGGTCGCGCTGGCCCACAAATTCTGGTCAAATCGTTCGCTGCGCAGCAATGCCTCGGTAAAATAGGATCGCGCCGCCTCCACACGATCTGCCGCCAATGCACCTTGCCCCGCCTTTTCCAATATCATGGCCTGGACTTGCCGGCTTTGCGCGCCATCAACGTCCGGCGTCATGCCGACGTTCGCCTTGAGCACCGCCAGGTTGGCGATGATCCCGCCATTGGCAGGCTCCAGCTGTGCGGCGCGCTCCAGCCCTGCAATGGCAGCTTCGGTTTGGCCGCTATAGGCATGAACCAGCGCACGATTGTTCAGCAATGCGGCATGCGCAGGCGCAAGAATGAGGGCACGATCAAATGCTTCCAGTGCCGCAGGCAGTTCATTCTTGCGCATCAACGCAAGACCAAGGAGGTTCCAGCGGCCTGGATCTGCGGCGCAAGTTTCAACCGATTTGGCCAGCATTGCAATTGCCCGGTTCCAATCGCCCGATTGATAGGCAAGCCACCCCGCGACCGCGCCATAGCGACACGGCTCTGCTGTATCAGCAGATAATGGTGCGAGAGCCTTGGCCGCTGCCACAGGATCTCCCACGGCCATGTTGAGCTCTGCCGACAGGAGAGCGTGGCGTTCGATCTGCTTGTCTGACAATCCGGTCTGGATGCCATTCAACATCGAGCCAGCCTGAACGAGGCGGCCGGCCGCGATCGCAAGCTCTATCTGTTCAAATGCAATTTCTGTATCGGTTTCAGACGCAGTTGAACCGTCTGCAAAAGCAGGTGGTGGCGTAATCGCCAGCAACAAAAGGCTCAACTTGCGCAACAAGGTGAAACTCACAGGAACGTCAGCGAGACCTTTTCGAGATCGTCGCCAGCAAAGAAGGCGTAAGTGAACGCTTCTTTCTCGTTCGCTATTTCTGCCTCCTTATTTACCTCTTCAACCGCTGCTTCGATCTGCGCCCTGGCCACTGCATCCTTCAATGTGGCACTTGAGGCGATGCGGACGGGTTGACCAGCCTGTTCGATAGCAATGGCAGCTGGAAGCCAATTCGCGAGGCGCACGCCGAAGCTGTCAAAATCGCGCTTCTGCGCTACCGCTACTGGTGTTGAAGGCCGAGTGACCAAACGGACCTCCCCCAGTGAAACGCGTTCCAGCCGGATACCTTCCCGCTGCACTGGTGCAGCAACCTGACGCGGTACATCAAATGGTCGCCGGTCGCTTGGGCGATCTGGAAATGCCGGGGCTGATGGTTTCGGCAATTGGCGCGGCTGGATTGCCGCTGGCCGGATCGCCATTGTTGCCTGCGGCCTGTAGACGGCCCGAAGGACGGGACTAGACAGTCTCGCTTCGGGTGACGGCGAGTTGCCAAGAGTTGGTTGCGCCGCAACCGCCGCTGCAATGGGGCCGTCTGCGGCCAGAGCAGCCAAGGTAGGCGCTTCTACTGCGATTGCCGAAGCGGTCTGCTGCGGCGGTTGGTCGCCAAGTGCCGTTACAAATTCGGTATCTGCCTTGGTGGCAGGCAGTTCGGCATCCTGAACCGGATCGACCAATGCTGCAGCGAGTTGCGGCTGTCCGTTACGGGTGTAAAGCCGCGCCAAGTTCGCACGGAACTTTGGGTTTTCAGGTTCAAAGGAAAGCGCCAGTTCAAAATAGCGTTGCGCCAGGTCCTTCCTGCCAATCCGGTCATAGGCGACTGCAAGACCGTTATAAGCATCGCCACTATCCGGTTGCTCGCGCAGCGCTTCGCGAAATGCCGAAATTGCATTCGCATTCTGCCCTAGGTTGAGGAGGGCGCGCCCTTCAGCCAGCGCATCCTGTTTTGCAGAGCGCTCAACCGATTCAACCGCGCGTATCTCAAGCTTGGCCTGTGGCTGGAAAGCCGAACACCCTCCGAGAAAAGTGATCGTCGCAGCGGTGCAAACGATCCGGATCTGATATCGATTCATGTTCATCCTCCCGCCAATGCCGGCGCAACCTGCCGGATTACACGTATTACTGCAGGCAACATCAACACCCCGATCATCACTGGAAGCATGCATGCGACCAGCGGAACCGAGAGCAACACGGGCAGGCGGTGTGCCTTTTCTTCGGCCCGCAACCTGCGTTTTTCCCGCATTTCATTGGAATAAACGCGCAGCGTGTCGCCCACGCTCGAACCGAGCTTGTCCGATTGGATCAAAAGCGTAGCAAATGAACGGATTTCGTCGACCTGCGACCTGTCGGCCATTTTACGCAATGCTTGTTCGCGGGTGGCACCGGCTCGCAATTCCAAAGTTACCATTGATAGTAGTTCTGAAAGCAAGGGATGCGAATTCAGCATCTCGCGTCCGACACGGTCAAATGCAGCCTCCATGCCGAGGCCCGCTTCGACGCAAACGAGCATCAGGTCGAGCGCATCGGGAAAGCCATTGATAATTTCTTCGCGGCGCCGATCTGCCTTGGCAGAAATGAACAGATTAGGCAGGTAAAGGCCAAGAACCGCTAATAAAACTCCGAAAATATACAGCTTCATCGGGGAAATTTCCGAACCGCCGAAAACGGCTGCGAGCAACAGCATTCCCGGCATCAGAAACAATGTGATCATGCGGATGAGAGTGAAAAGCTTGGGTGCAGCAGGCGAAGTGTAGCCAGCGGCAATCAGCCTCGCACGAAGTTTATCTCCCTGGGTATCGACGAGCGAAATTCCTGCGCGTTCGATGCGATCAGTCAGCTTGGCCCAGCCTTCCGAAATCCTGTCGCGTCGCAAGCTGGCTCCTTGGATGCCGTTCACCGGTGTGCCCAATTCTTCCAACCGCCCGCGAACCGCGGAGCGATTGGCAACGAAGTTTGAAATCAGCAGTACGCTGACCACCACCAGCAGGAAAATCAGCACCAGCAAGGTGATGCGCATAGTCATGGAAAGGGCGAAATTTTCGAGCATTTCAGACCTTCAAATCAATCATGCGTCGGATCGTTATGAAACCGACTGCATAAAGCACTATCAGCCCGATAAAGCCGACCGGGAAAATAGGATCCTGCGCCACGTCGAGATAAAATGCAGGGTTGGACAGGAAGAGGGCGCTGAATGCCAAAATGGGCAATGCTGTCAAAATCAGCGCGGTCATTCGACCTTCCGAGCTCAATGCCCTTACCTTCATATACATGCTGTGCCGTTCACGGATCACCGTCGAGAGGTTGGCGAGGATTTCCGCCAGGTTACCACCCGTTTCATTCTGCACGGAAAGCGAGACGACAAACATCTGGATATCGTCGATGCCCCAGCGATCTGCCATATTCTGCAATGCATCGCGAAGGTCTGCGCCATAAGATACTTCGTCGACCACAAGGCCGAATTCGGTTCCCAACGGGTCTTCCATTTCCTTGGTCAGCAAATCGAGAGCCGAGGCAATCGGGTGGCCAGATCGCAAACCGCGGACGAATATGTCGAGCGCGACAGGGAACTGCTCCTGCATACGCTTTTTACGTTTCGATGCCATGTTCGAGAGTACGATCATCGGAATTCCGGTACCAAAGCAGAGGCCCAGGGCTATGGCGAGTTGGATGACCCCGATACCGATCGAAAAGCCCGACAAGCCAGCACCGAGCAAGATAAGGCCGACTACCGCTGTGGAGGCGATGGCCATTCCAAGCATGATCTGGTTGGGCGGGAGTGGAATGCTTGACGCAATCACCGTGCGTTCCACCGAACGACCCAATTTTCCGATGAATCCGGACATATTCGCAAATGTGCCAGGCGCCGATTTGCGCAGGCGCGACGTCACGATTTCGCGATCGAGGCCGCCTTCGATCATCTTCAGTCGTTTGTTGACGGCACGGCTGCCTTGCTGGCGTTGCCGGATGGTTGCAATCAATCGTTCCGAAACCAGGAAGACCGATGCAAAGATGACGATCAGCGCCAAAACCCTGAGGATAATGGGATCCATCAATCGATCCTCTTATCAGGGCGGAACAGATCCGCGTTTAGCGAAACGCCATGTGCAGACAGGTCTTCAAGCAGCTTGGGCCGAATGCCAGTCGCTTCGAAATGACCGATGACCATATTGTTCTCGTCGCGTCCCATCATGCGGAAACGGAAAATTTCCTGCATGGTGATGGTTTCGCCTTCCATGCCGACAATTTCGGAGAGGCTCAAAAGGCGGCGGCGACCATCTGACAGGCGCCCGATCTGGATAACTACGTTCAATGCTGAGGCAATTTGCGCACGCGCAGAGCGCGGGGAAATGTCGATCCCGCTCATCCCGATCATCTGTTCGATACGCGACAAGGCATCACGCGGGGTGTTGGCGTGTACGGTGGTCATCGATCCGTCATGGCCGGTGTTCATGGCTTGCAACATGTCGAACGCTTCGCCCGAACGGACTTCGCCCAGGATGATACGGTCGGGGCGCATGCGTAGCGCGTTTTTCACAAGATCGCGCTGGTTGACCTCGCCTTTGCCCTCAATGTTGGGCGGGCGCGTTTCGAGGCGCGCCACATGGCTTTGTTGGAGCTGAAGTTCAGCCGAGTCCTCAATAGTCACGATGCGTTCGCGTTCATCGATGAAAGCCGACATGGCGTTGAGCAAAGTTGTCTTACCCGAACCCGTGCCGCCTGAAATCAGGACATTGCGCCGTGCCCGGACGACACCCTTCAACACCTCTGCAATCTGCGTTGGCACACTGCCCAGTTCGCTCAGTTTCTCCATGTTGATGGGAATTTTCGCGAATTTGCGGATCGAAAGAAGCGAACCGTCGACAGCCAGCGGAGGTACGATCGCATTGACACGCGATCCATCGGGTAATCGGGCGTCGACGAAGGGGGAGGATTCATCGACGCGGCGTCCAACCGCGCTGACGATTTTCTGGATGATGCGCAGCAAGTGGCGTTCATCTTTGAAACGTGTCTCGACACGCTCAAGAACGCCCTTGCGTTCGACAAACACCACTTCGGGCCCGTTGACCAGGATGTCGGTTATGGTGTTGTCTTCGAGCAGCGGTTCCAGCGGCCCAAGGCCCAACAACTCATCGAGAATATCCGAAACCAGTTGCTTGCGCTCTTCATGGTTGAGCGCATGCTTTTGCTGCGCCAACTGCTCGTGCACCAACTCGCCAATTTCGGTTTCGATCTGCTGCCGCGACATTTTTTCAAGCGCGGAGAGGTTGATAAGATCGAGCAGCCGACGATGGAGTTCAACCTTGAGGTCGATATAGTCCGTGTCCGCCGCGTAGACCTCAGCCGCCTTTTTAACCACATCGGTGGAACCGCTGCTATCGAGGACGTCGGCTTTCTTGATTTGCCACATATCAGTCGTCCGCCTCTGCGGTCAAAAGCGGCAGCATCGACGCGATATCGGCGCTGATCTTGCTGCGCGCGCGGATGGCGTTGATCAGCACGCCCTGATCATGCGCGGCGCGTACCAGCGGATAATCATTGTGGATGCTGAATTCGATCGAATGGCCAAGCGCCTGCGCGGCATCATCCAGGTTGATGGTGCGGAACATCTTTTTCTCAACGCGATTGGCGATCACGTGGATATTCGCTCCAACGATATCCTGGTTCGCCAGCAATTGCAGTTGCCGCTTGGCTTGGCGAAGGCTTGCGACCGAAAGCTCTGCAACGAGGAACACAACATCAGAAAGCGCAACCAGCGAGAGCGACCAGTTGGTCCAGTTGGTTGGCAGGTCGAGGATGACATGGTCATATTCTTCACGCGCCAACTCGATAATGCGCAGCATCTGCTCCGCATTTGCGGATTCGAGCGGCATGATATCCATCGGCGCGGCGATGACATTCAATCCGCTATCGGCCTTTGATACCACCGAACGGAGCAGTTCACGGTCGATACGTGACCCGGCCGCGATAAGATCTGCAATCGAAAGTTGGGATGAAAGGCCCAGATACGCCCCGGCATTGCCAAATTGCAGGTCCAGATCGATGAGGCAAACGCCTTTGCCACGATTGTTTGCTGCCAACTCGCCGGCAAGGTGTGTCGCAACCGTCGTCGCACCAACGCCGCCGATGCTTTTAAGGACTGAGATCAGTTGGCCTTGTTCAACTTCGGCAGCTTTCTCTGCATCGAGTTCGGAGCATACTTCCGCGATGATCGCGGCGAGGTCCGATTGCGCGAGGGGCAGGGCCACGACATCGCGGACGCCCTGTTTCAGCAGCGCGCGCACCAGCGTAAGATTGGCGTCGCGGATGGCGGCGATGATCGGAAGGTCCGGGTGCGAAGCCCGGATTTGTTTCAGTCGGTCGAGCGATTTTGGCAGGTCAGGGCGGATTTCAAGGATCAACACACAGGCCGCATCCAACTGCGCCACATCCACCCGCGCATCGGGCGCGAGCGTGGAAATCAGCACCTGAGCCTGCCCGATAGCGACATCGTCAAACTGGGCGCTCGTCATCTCGGCTTCGGAAAGGACCAGCAATACGGAACGTGACTTCAGGTCCAAAACCCAATCCTCCGAGGTAAAAGTTATATATTCAGAAACGCCCATTTTTTGGTTTTTCCTAGTTTGACCAGTCGCCGGCGCCATCTTCCATTGTTAGGGAGTAGCTAAGGTCAGGGAGATTGAAGGAGATGTCGAACATCGCCCCAATTAATGGGGTAAATTCGAGATTGGAGACCGACACGGTAACCTGTGGTGCAACATCCATTCCGTTGGGATCGCCTGCGAAACCCAAGCCGGAATACGCATAGTTGACTGTGACTTTATCGCCGTCGATATCGGGCTTGATATCGTCCATGCGATCGACCAGCGCATCGAAAGCATCGGCATTCCGTGTTAAGCCGAAGTCGCACGTGCCACCATCAGCGCATTGGCAATCACCCGAGTCAGTGCAGATAACGCCTGGGAATGCGGTTTCAGGAACCGGTTCACCCTGTAAAATACCGCCGTCGACAGCGAAACTATAATCAACAAGGTCTTGCGCGATGACGTCGGTCGCAACTGCCCAACGAGCTCCGGTTTGGGTCGCTTTCTCGGCGCGGTTTACTTCCCACATGTAACGGCCGACATCTATGATACCGAAAAGGAAAAGCAGCACGATTGGCAAAACCAGCGCGAATTCAGCGGCGGGGCCAGCGACGGTGTCTTTCCAAAAGTTGCGCATAATTTTCATATGCCCATCACCGCTGATTGGGAGGAGGCGGAGACCGTTAGGCCTGAGGTGTCGAAGCCAAGTGTTTGAAACAAAGAGGTATATGTTACAGTGGTGGAAACCGTGACGATGGGGGCGTTGTCCATGCCGGTGTAAATTCCGGTCTGCACTGCGCTGTCGCCGGAAGTGTCGAGCGCGGCGTCTGGGCAGTCGACCGCGACGGTGACGTCGTCATTTACCCAATCGGGAACAACGGCAACGCCGCCCGATACCTGCCCTGTGCGGGTGATTTCCTGCACCTGTGTCTTGAGCGTGGCATTGGTCAAATCACTGCAAGTGTAGTTGGTGAAGCCTAGCCGCGAGGCATAGCGCGCACCATCGCGCACGCCTTTGACCACTTTATGCTCTGTCCAGAAATAATTCGCTAGTTCAAACGGCCCGAACATCAGCACCAGCAGCAAAGGTAGCACCAGCGCCATCTCCGCAGCGGAAGCGCCCTTTGTATCGTGAAGGAATGGCCGTACCCGCATCGCGCTTACCGGATGATATAAGGGACGTCACGACGGACGACCTGTCCTGCCGTTCCGCCGCCACCTGCTGCTTCAGTTTCCCCAATTATTTCGACGTAAATATCGCTATTTTCGGTGCGTGGACGAGGAATGGTCGGCTCAACGAGAAAAACATCAATCCATTTACGGACTGTCACTTCCGAGCTGTTTGCGGCGACCTCTTCGGCTTCACAATTGATCACTGCAACTGAGAGGCGACGCCGATCTACGGTCGTTTCGCTTGGTGTTATTCCAGTACGATTTACTGGTCTGGGCCTTGAAGATCGGGCATTGTTACCATTCAGTCCCGGGATCGATTGGTTCACCAAACGCGTGGCCGCATTTTCGATTTCCCAACGATACACGTCATAGCGGGATGGATCAGAACGACCAAACCAGTTCACCAAATCACTCGTTGATGGAACTGTAGGATAGGCGGCGCTGTTTGATCGGAAATATGCATTGCGATCCCAATCACCGTCGCCAATACGTCCTTGCGAGCAAACCCCGGTAATGCTGACTGCGTGGCAGATATCGCGCGGGTAACCCATTGGCCAAAGCTGAGCAATTTCGCCATTGGTGAGTACTCGGTCAGTGGTTAGCGCGGCAGGCGGATACATTTGTGTAGCCGTATTATTCGGCAGTCGCCATGTATTGGCGCCATTGCCATTTCCGCTTTGGAAAGGCGCTTGGCCTGCCGGGTTATTGCCAGCAATGAACAGGTCTTTGCGTGTATTTGCCGAGGGCGGGCAAAGACTTCCATCATTATTGCACGCTTGGTTCAAGCCGCTGCCATTGGCGTATACATCAAAACGCACGTTGAACGCATCGCGGACGCTTACCATATTGCCTGGCGAGATATCGACACCGGATGAGGCGACACAATCGCCTTCTGGCGTCTCGCGGCCTATTGCGACACGCAACTCGGGTAAGTTGCTACCCACACCCACTTCAAGGAAACCGAATACGCCCGGCCCGTAACCGCCTCCGCCATCATTGGCGACCAGACGCACGCCAACGCCCTCATATGCATCGGCATCGAAATCGTAATCGAGGATTTCATTGCCTTCCGGCTCAGCGGGATTGCACATCATCACCGGCGGCACGCGGCAGATGGACGATCCGAGACCAGCCATGGCTACGGCTGCCATGTCGCCTGAACTGAACGCATCCACAACCGGGGTCAGAGCGTAAAATGCTCGGCGCGCCCCGACCGTTACTTCGGCGAAATGGGCCCGGCTGTCTGCATCGGCATCGGTTGGGTCGACAACATCCGTGCCATCGCGGTCCTCGTAAAATACGACGGAGGCGATTGATACGCCCGTTCCGTTGCCATCGTTCGAAAATACCGTGCTGTTGGCGACCAATTGGCTTGCAGCGTTGGTCGCGCGGCTCACTGCACCAGCCCTGCCATCAAGCTGCGTTACTGCTGCCAATGCTGCCTGATCCGCTGCATTCTGCAACTCGGTATCCATGGCAGCCAAACGGGTGTAATCAAAGGCAATGCCGCCAACTGCGATCAATGCGGGCAGGGCTAGGGCGTAGATTGAGGCGACAGCCCCGCTTTCTTCACGCCACAGCTTTTTCCCGAACGACCGCACCACCGAACATCTCCTTTGCTAATCGATCAATTGCCGCCTGATGATGAACCGGAACGGCCACTGCTGCCGCTGCCCGATCCGCCGCTGGTGGTCTTCACACCCACCGGTTTCTTGACATTGCCCTTGCGATAACGATCCTGCGCACCCGCGACCTGGCTGCCATCGGCGGTCATCGCCTCGGCATGTTGCGGTTCGGGGTCGACGATTTGCGCGGCATAGTTGGCGCGGGCGGCATCGCCGATGCCGGTATCATTGGGGGTGCAGCCGGCAAGCGCCAACAAGGCGGCACCAGCGAAAACGACCTTGCGATCAATAGTCATAATCGGCGCCTTCCTTTTTTGCGGCCTCGGGCGGCGGCGCATTGGGATCGAGCGGGTTCACGCCAACAGCCTTGTCGGTGCGCCCCATCAGGAACAGGTCAAGCTCATGCGGGTTTTGCACCCGGTCAGTCGGCAACGCGACCGGCGCACCCGCCTTGATTGGTTGGACAAGGCGCGGAGTGACAACGATCACCAACTCCGTCTCTCCCTTTTGGAAGCCCGATGAACGGAAAAGCGAGCCAATGATCGGGATCGATCCGAGCAGGGGAACCTGCCGCACGGTTGTCTGGAAATCCTTGCGGATCAGGCCGGCAAGCGCAAAGCTTTCACCATCGCGCAGTTCGAGCACGGTGTTGGCGCGCCGCGTTTGCAGGCCGGGGATGACGAGGCCGTTGACGGATATCGATGCGCTGGGATCGATTGAGCTCACTTCAGGTTCGACCGCCAGATTGATTACGCCATCGGCGAGCACGGTGGGCGTGAAGGCCAGACTCACGCCGAAGGGCTTGAACTCGACGGTGATACCGCCGTTGTTGCCATTGCCGCCGCCGCCGCCGCCGCCACCATTGCTTTGTGCAACAGGTACGGGGAATTCGCCACCAGCAAGGAAAGATGCGGTTTCGCCAGAAAGCGCCACCAGCGTTGGGTTGGCCAGCGTCTTGACCAATCCCTTGCGTTCAAGCGCATCAAGCACCGCGTCGATGTTCAGCCCGGCAATGTCGAATGCCTTGCGGAAAACGCCGAAGCTGCCGGTGATGGAATCGAGGCGCAGCACGCCGCTGCCATTGGTTGCATCGGGAACCAGCCCCGCACCATTACCAATCGCCGCGCCAAAGGTGCCGCCATCGCTAAAGCCAAAGCCGGAAAGGCCAATCTGCTTGCCCGTTTGGCGTGAAATTTCGGAGAAGCGCACCTCCAGCATCACCTGCTGGCTGGCACCGACCGACATCATGTTGACGACTTTTTCGCCAGCATAGGTCTTGGCAAGTTCAACCGCGCGGTTGATTGCAGGGCCGTTCGAAACAACACCGGTCAAGACAACGGAATCGTTCGATATCTTGGCACCAATCTGCTCACCGGGGATCAGTTCAGAAAGCTGACGGCGCAGCGAAACAATATCGGGGCCAACCGCGACATCGACGACGGAGATGACGTTGTTGGCATTGTCATAGACGGTGAGGCTGGTGGTACCCATTTTCTTGCCGAGCACATAGAGCGAGCAGTTGGTGATCGGCATGATGTCGGCGATTTCCTCACTGCCGATCATCGCCTTGGCAAAGGGGCGATCGACGGTGAGCACCTGGCTCTTGTTCAACGGCACATCAAGTTGCCCGGCATGCAGGCCCGCATCAGATGTGCTGTAATAATTCTGGGCGAGCGCCGCGGGGGCCGCCGTCAGCGATAGCGCAAGCGCGACGCTGATCTTGAAAGCTGTAATCTTCATGCGCTCAATACCCCCTGTAGCGCGAAACGTCATAGGACGATGCTGTTGTGCCGCGGACAATCTCCACCGACACGCTGTTCTTTGGCTTGGGCCGCGCGACCGCGCCGCGCGCTGCACCACTTGCTGCTGCCTGCGCCGCCGGTATCGGATATGGGCTGGCGGCCATGGCCGGGCCGCTGCTGCGCGGTGCGTTGTAGAAACTGGGCGAAACACTGCCCTGGCCCAAGTCGCGTGTACCGACTGTCTGCGCCAAGAACACATCCTGGTTTTCGGCATTGCGCAGTGCGAGCGACAAGGTGCCGACCTGTCCAGCTAGCGCCAGTTTCTGTGCACCCTGCTGGTCGACCAGCAAAGTGGCGGTCTTGCCCAGCTTTGGCTGGTTATCCTTCTCATTCGCGCCTTGGTCGATGGCGAGAACGCGCACATTCTGCATCAGCACGTCGGTAATCGGATCGACCTGGCCTTCGCTCTCGGTCTTGGGTGTGCGCGTCAGCAGTACGTCGACGGTATCGTTGGGAAGCACGAAGCCGGCCACACCGGCAACGTCGCTGATGCGCACCGCAACGGCGCGCATATCGGGATCGATCAGCGCCGAAATGCTGGCGCGGCCGCCAGGGCCCGTGATCTTTCCGGGAAGAATGGGTTCACCCGCCTCAATCGGGCGCAGCGCAACGCGCACATCAGCCCCGAGAAGCGCTTTGGTGGATTGGAACGCCCCAGCGGGCACCGAAGTCGATGGCCAACTGACCATGCGGATGTTTTCGGCGGTAATGGCGGTGCCATATTCCATCGGCACACGGGCAACAGCGATCTGGACGAGTCGATTATCTTCTGCCGCAGTTGTCTGACGTTTTTCCACACCCGTCAAATAACTGTTGACGATAATGACTGCTATAATTCCAAGGACTGCAGCTAACGCTACAATGATCCAGTTTCGATTAGCCAAAGTTTTTGCCCCTCAAAGCTATTTCGAACGATAAAGGAACCACTCGCCTCAATGCTGAAGCGAGTGGTTGTTAATTAGCTTACGGGCAGGTTGCACCGTTGGTATCGATGCACGAGGTTGCATCGCTCAAAGCACCGGAGATTGAACCGCCTAATGCGATTGCAGCAAGTGCAATAGTCGATCCGACAATGGCAAGGATCAGAGCATATTCGGCTGCCGAAGCGCCGCTGTCATCACGAAGGAACGAAGTTACAAAATTACGCATAATACTACCCCTATTCAAAGTTTGAGAGTCTCCCCGCTCGGCGTGTGCCGACCTAAGGATTACCAAGGGGGGTAGTGCCTGAACCGTCGCGACCCTGTTTTGTTATCTGCCAGCATCGCGCCGGCTCATTCGCTAGGTCCACCCTTGATGCGGTTACAATCCGGCCAAAGGGCAAGCAGGGTCAACAGCTAAAATTTACATCAATTTAACAGTAACTTATTTTAGTTTTTTGTTAACCATGAGGCAAATTTACAACAATATCGGATGTAAAAACCACCGAATCACAACTATTTACCAAAGATATATACTAAAAGATATATATGACGTATTGCTGTCGAACAAAGGTCTGGTAACTCACTGCTGCTATCCAGTTTTGCGATGAACCCGTTGGGCAACAATCCCGGAAACATACCATATTAGAAGCGTGAAAATGATGGCTGCATATCCATCAACGGCGTAATGATATCCGGTGTGCACAGAACCAATGAGGATGATGACAAAAAACGCGCCCATTAACCAGCCGAGCCAGTTTGACAGTCGTCTGGTCGCCAAAAAGAAAATCAGTGCAATCGAAACATGCATTGATGGCATTGCAGAAATGCCCCTGCCAAGCTCGCTTTCATTGTTGAGCTTCCATTCCATCAGCGATTTCTGAACATCGAGAAACATCAGGGGATACTGCCGGTCTACCGATTGGAGATAACTCATCAGGGGGCGAAATCGATCGTCGCCGAAAAATGGCTCGACAAAACAAGGCCCGACAGAAGCAAAAATATTTGCGAGAATTGCTCCGATGACGATCCAACTGATCAAATAAGTAAGTAAAACCTGCGTCGCTAGCTTGCGGCAGTTGATCCAAACGCACAGCAATGGCAGCATGATGTAGAGTAAAAGGATCCAGACCTGGTACGCCATGGCGATTGCGAAAGTCACAACTGGATAACCAATCAAAGGCTGCAATAGGCGCCATGGATCGGTGCCATGGATTGCGTAATCGAGATCGATAAACGCTTGATCCCAGTCATATGGATAAACACGCCCCACTTGGCTTTTCAGCGCCGAAAAGGCCGGCAGGAAGACGCTGACCGCTAGGAGTATAGGAACGGCCCGTATCAATCGCCGTAGTTTGTGACGGAGGAAAGGATGGGTTCTAATGAATTCCAATGGCGAAGGTGGGCGGTGCAAGACCAATCCGGTCAGCAGGGTAATCATCGATATTACTAGTAGGCCCATGCTTTGGAAAAACAGGTTTGCCAGCATCCCGTTGGCAGATACGCCTTGAAAGCCGTAAACGACACCTAACAGGATCGCTGTCAGAACAAAAATCAAAGCAATAGCAACTACAAGCTGGTGGTGACGCCAGCCAATGCGCAAGTTCACGGCAATTAAACGAGTTGCTTTGATCTCTTAAACCTCTAATTCTTATAATGTTGACGTGCAATTAAAGGGAGCGTGATGTCAACAGTTTCGAGTGGTGTGGTGCCCGACTTTCGAAAAACTTTGGTGATCGCGATTGTAGGTCTCCTACCGATTCTGATGGCAATTTTGCCGTGGGATTTGACGCAGCCTCTCTCAACATACAGTTCCGCAATACGTGGATATTCGTTCCATGTGTCGGTTTTTCACATTGCAATACTGTCAATCGCCCTGGGTTTAGGTTTGTCGATTTTTGGCGAATGGCGCGCACTTCCTAAATACTCGCGTTGGGCGATTTATGGTCTTCTCTTCCTGTCATTATGGACGTCACTTTATGTGGCACCGATCAAGTACAAGGCAGTGATTGCAATATTGCAGACAATATTGTTGCTATTTTTCTACTTAGCTTTTCGCTTCATGGTCCGAACGCACGGCTCCAATTTTGTATTACGATGCTGGATCGCGCTTGGTTTGGGCGTGTTGCTTTATCTTGCGCTATGGGCCGTTACCCTGACAATTAGATGGCCGCCGGAGAAGGAATGGGGAGATGTCGCCGTTCCAGGAATGGCCAATGTCCGCAGCGTTGGTTATTTCTCCATGGCAGCCTTTTGCAGTGGGATCGCGCTGATAATTGGTACCAGAAATTCCGGCAGATTGGCATTGGCGATGGTACTGCTAACTGCCGGTGGCTGGGGTTCGGCGCTTTGGACGGGATCGCGGGGTGCATTTGTTGCCATGTTGGCGACTGCGCTTTTGGCGATAGCCTTGGCATATGGAGACAGACGGCGTTTGGCGGCGACCATATTCGTTTCGCTTCTAGCCGCCATTCTGTTCGTTTATCCGCTACCATATGGTTCGCCTAATTATGGCCTCGATAATTTTCTGCTTTCTGAACAGGGTGGTGATGTAAACAGCATCTCCTCAGGTCGTACTGCTATTTGGGCCGCAACTTGGGAACTGATCAAAACTCGGCCTCTCTTCGGTATAGGCCTCGATCAGTTTCAATTGAATGGGCCAGCGATTTCTAGAGGACTTAAGCAGCCACATAATTGGCCGCTTCAGATACTATTCTCTGTTGGTTTTGTCGGCCTCACAATGGTGATTGCTGCCTTAGTTCCGTTGGTCAGTTGGAATCGGAAAGTCTTACTCGCGCGGCAAAACATTGCATCTGTTGCCTGCTTAGGCGGGCTTATGGTTTATGCATCTTATGATGCGGCAGGCTACTATCTCTTTCCGCTTACTTTAGCTGCAATGGCACTGGCTAGTCTACAACCGCCACCCGCCCCCGATAGGTCAGATTGACCCGCTCCGATAGCAGCAAATAAGGCAGCCAGATCGCCACGCTGATGGAGACCTTCTTCACATTGCCCGCAAGCAATCCGCCCATCGCCTCGCCAACCTGCGCGGGTAGGCCGGGTGCATTGCTCACTACATGGGCGATGCCGACTTGCGAGACGATGTCCACGCCCCACACAACAAGCAGCAGGCGCGGGAACCAGGGGACGTTGCGCAGTGCCATCATGAAGGCGAGCATGTAGAGGAAGTTCATCACCACAACGTCCATCGTCATCGCTGCGAAAAGCAATTGGCCCCATAAAGGCGCATGGCCGTTCATCGCGGGGACGGCGGCGAGGAATTCGAGGCTGCGCACGGGGATGTTGAGCATCATGCCGATCACCAGCGATGCCATCAATCCGGTGGGGCCAAAAAGCTTGTGCTGGCGCGCGGTCAGGCAATCGACCTGGCGCCACTTGCCATAACGGGCGAGGCGGATCTGCGGTTGTTCGTAAAGCGCGCCGCGCGGGAAAAGCGAATTCCCGATCAGGTAAGCCGCAACCGGGGCGCCGATCACCAATATATAGGGTAGCGCCGTCTGCGCAAAGGCGATGCCGTTGTCGACTGGGGTGGCGGCGAAGGCGATGCGCAGCGCGCTCAATGCGCCTGCTACACCGATCCAGAGCAGCAACAGCCGACCCAGACCATGCTCCAGCGAGGCTATGGCCCAAACGCTCTTGCGGTAGAGATGTTCGCTTAACTGCTTCATCCAACCCTGCATATTGCCTTGTCCCCGCTATATTGCCCTCGGGCGGTCCGGGGACAAGGCTAAACGGACAGGGTTAACAAAAACTTGCCAGCGCTTACTTCACCGGTTCCAGCCGAGCGGCAAAGCCGCCGCCCGGGGCGAGCCAGACCTGCAGCTTGTCACCCGCTTTCACCGTCTTGATCTCATAGGCGATATTGTGCCGCGCCTCGGTCAGGTAAGTTGCATCGGGCGCATCCTTGTAAATGGTCGCGCGATAGCTTTTGCCCGGTTCGAGGAAGTTGAGGTCAAGATCGACCGTCCGCGCGGTCGCATCGTTGACGCCGCCGGTGTACCAATTGGCGCTGTTGCGATCCTTGCGTGCGA
This sequence comes from Sphingorhabdus sp., assembly GCA_023262005.1. Taxonomy (GTDB): domain Bacteria; phylum Pseudomonadota; class Alphaproteobacteria; order Sphingomonadales; family Sphingomonadaceae; genus Sphingorhabdus_B; species Sphingorhabdus_B buctiana. Next base: position 23,824 of record JALREL010000172.1, read on the forward strand.
AAATCGCATATTCGCCCACCGCGCCGGCAATCAGCTTCGATTCCGCCCAGTCTGCTGGCACCTTGGAGATGAAGTCCAGTTCCTTGGGATATTTGGCGAGGTTTTCGATAAAGTCGGCCGCCATCTGAATCGGCGAATAGATGGCAAGGTAGAGGCCAAGCTGCTTCGCGCGGGTGGAGGCCAACGCATTACCCGTCGGGCTGGTCAGCGAGAGCACGCCCGGGGTGAAATCCATCGGCCCCGAAAGCATGCGGGTATAGACCAAGGTCGGCTCATGCTCGGGCCCGTTCGCGAACTGGCCCCACGCGTTATATTCCATGCCGCGGGCACCTTCGCGCGCGACCCAGTTGGGATAGGTGCGGCGCAGGCCGGTATCCTTCACCGGCTCGTGCGGATTGACCGCGACCTTATACTTGGCTGCCGTCTCGACGACCTTCAGATGGTGCTGAACCTGGCGCTGGCCGTCATGCCATTCCTTGCGCACCTCGCCGGGATTGTCGCCCGGAGCGATGATACCACCGGCATCGGCGACGTAGCCCGTCTTGACGATATCGACGCCAAGTTCGCCATATAGCTTCATCGCGTCCTCAAGCTGCGCTTCATAGACCGCGATATTGCCGCCGGTTTCATGATGCCCGATCAGCTTGACGCCTTTCTTGCGCGCATAATCGGTGACTTCTTCCAGGTCGAAATCGGGCACCGCCTCGGTGAAGCTGAATTCGTCGCCGTGGCCGAACCATTCGCCATTCCAGCCCTTGTTCCAGCCTTCGACGAGTACGCCGCCAAAGCCGTGCTTCGCAGCAAAATCGATATGCTCCTTGGTGCGTGCGGTGGTTGCGCCATGGTTTGGCCCTTCGGCCCAGCTCCACTTGCCGGAGATCATGCCCCACCAGATGCCAACATATTTTTGCGGGCGGAACCAGCTGACATCGCCCAGCTTGTTGGGTTCGTTGAGGTTCAGCTCAAGGTCGTTTTCGACGAGGCCCGCCGCGCTGTCGGCCATGCGGATTGTGCGCCAGGGCGTGGTGAAGGG
>JALREL010000199.1 GCA_023262005.1 Sphingorhabdus sp.
CTGCAACACAATATCCTATCGCATGCACATCTGGCACGCCAAGGCCGTCGCGAACCGTATCAATCGCATCAATCTGCGCCGCGATATAATCGTCCCAGATCACGTCGCGCATTGAGGCATCGGCCGATTTCCACGAAACGACGAAGACGGTGATGCCTTGGTCGACACACCATTTGATGAAGCTTTTCTCCGCCGTCAGGTCGAGGATGTAGAAACGGTTGATCCAAGGCGGGAAGATGACAAGCGGGGTTTCGAACACCTTCTCGGTCGTCGGCATATATTGCAGCAGCTGGTATAGCGGGGTCTGGTGCACCACCTTGCCGGGGGTGCAGGCGATATTCTCGCCCAGCCGGAACGCCTGCGGATCGGTGTGGGTCAACTGCCCGCGCTGCATGTCGGCCAGCATATGGCTGACGCCGGTCATCAGGCTTTGGCCTTTGGTCTCGATTGCTTTTTCGAGCGCGACCGGATTGGTGAGCGGCGAATTGGCGGGGCTCATAGCCTCGACCACGGTACGCACGGCAAATTCAAGCTTCGCTTTGTCCGCTTTCGACAGATGCTCCATTTCGTGCGCCGCGCCGATCATATAGTCCGACATCAGCTGATAGCCCTGCCGCATCAGGTCGAAAACCGGATGTTCCCATTGCGGCGCTGCAAAGCGGCGATCCTTCGGATTGACCTTGGCATGACCGGCTTTTGCAAGCGGAGCGAGCACTTCACCCCAGGCATCGAGCGCATGTTTATAGGCGCTCAAAGGGTCCGCCGCACCCGCACCGAAACTTTCTGCCATTTTTGCAAGCTGTTCGGGGTCCATAATGGGCGGGATGTTGGGTGAATCGGCCATGCACGATGCATAACCCAAGCCGGCAAATTGACGAAACAACTATTTATTGTGCAGTGCAACATGGACATTCGATAAAAACTGGCGCATAAGGCGGTTTGATAACTGGAACCCCAATGACATTTGAAAACCTACCCGCGCTTCTTGGTGAAGCGCTTACCGCGCGCGGCTATACCGCGCTTACCCCCGTGCAAACTGCTGTAATCGCCGAAGAAGCCGATGGCCGCGACCTGATCGTTTCGGCACAAACCGGCTCCGGAAAGACCGTTGCCTTTGGCCTCGCAATGGCACCACAGATTCTCGATGGCGGGCTGGTCAGCCTTGCGCGCGATCCCGCGGCGTTGATTATCGCCCCCACCCGAGAATTGGCGCTTCAGGTCAGTCGCGAATTGATGTGGCTTTATGGCAAGGCTGGCGTCCGCATCGCCACCTGCGTCGGCGGGATGGATGCATCAAAGGAACGCCGTAACCTGCAAACCGGGCCGCAAATCGTTGTCGGCACGCCGGGGCGTCTGCGCGACCATCTCGAGCGTGGTGCGCTGAACTTATCCGCGCTGAAAGTCGCCGTGCTCGATGAGGCGGACGAGATGCTTGACATGGGCTTCCGTGAAGAGCTGGAAGATATCCTCAACGCGACGCCCGAAGGCCGCCGCACCTTGCTGTTCTCGGCCACGATGCCCAAACCGATTGTCGCGCTCGCAAAACGCTACCAGCATGATGCACTGCGCATTTCGACTGTCGGTGAAGATCGCGGGCATGGAGACATTAGCTATCAGATCGTCACCGTTGCCCCGCCAGACATTGAAAACGCAGTGGTCAACCTCCTCCGTCTGCATGAAGCCGAAACGGCGATCCTGTTTTGTGCGACGCGTGAGAGCGTCCGTCACCTTTACTCCAAACTGACCAATCGCGGCTTTAATGCGGTGGCGTTGTCGGGTGAGCATAGCCAGAGTGAACGCAACCAAGCATTGCAGGCGCTGCGGGACCGCCGCGCCCGCGTCTGCGTCGCGACCGACGTTGCCGCTCGCGGTATCGACCTTCCGAACTTGTCGCTTGTGATCCACGTCGAATTGCCACGCGATGCCGAAGGATTGCAACACCGTTCAGGCCGT
>JALREL010000205.1 GCA_023262005.1 Sphingorhabdus sp.
CAGCTCCAGTCGCCGCGGATCATGCCCCACCAGATGCCGATGTATTTCGCCGGCTTGAACCAGCTGACGTCGCCCAGCTTGTTGGGCTCGTTGAGGTTGAGCTCAAGGTCATTCTCAACCAGGCTCGCCGCGCTATCGCCAATGCGGATCGCGCGCCATGGTGTCGCAAAGGGCGTTTCGCGGGTTACGCGCGGTCCCTTTGAGGAGGGCGATAGCGTGGTGCGAAAGGTCTGCTTCTCACCGCGCTTGAACCAGAATGCCGAATAGTCGACCAGCGCCGCTTCGTGAAAGGAAAGGTGCGTGCCATCATCGAGCCGCATCGTGATCGGCGTGTGCGCGGTCGACACAGCATCGATTGGTGTCTTTTGGTAGATTTGTTCGTATCGGTTCCACTCACCGCCCGTGATCCACCATGCGGTACCCGGGCTGGCGATCGAAAATTCGGTCATCTCATCGGCGATGTTCATCGTCTTGAGATTTTCCTGCTCGGGGATTTCATAGCGGAAACCGACGCCATTATCGAAAATGCGGAAACGCACATTCATCGCCCGCTTCAAATAGGTCGGCTGGCGGAAACGGACGATCAGGTCGTTATAATGGTTGCGCACGAAACGACGCTCGCCCCAAGGCTGCTCCCATTTTTCATCGACGGTCGGCTTGTTTTCGGCGCTTTCGAATCTGAAGCCGCGCACCATGTCGTAGCTGTCGGTCAGGATGAAACCCAGCTTGGAAGGCGCGATCAGCAGCTTGCCCTTGCGGCTGATGCTGTAATTGGCCCGGCCATCACCGTCGAGCTCGACATTGACGGTGATCGAACCATCGGGTGAGCTGGCGGTTGCCAATGGGGCCGCTTGCACTGCGCCATGCGCAAGCAAAGCAATCACGGCTGCCTGAGCTGCTTTCTTCTGCATTCTGGGTTTCCTCTCTCCTGGCCAATTCGGCTGGCCTGTTCATTGATTGGTGCCTTTAATCGCCGGAAAGCCACTGCCACACAACCGGGTCAGCGTTGGTATACGTATGTGAAACTCCGCGCTTGGATTGCGGAATTCGTATGCCGAAATTCGCTGCTCAATCCTCATCTTATAATGCCGATTTTGGAGGCTGGATTTAAGTGCAAAATTGCAGCTTCAAGCCTTGATCTTTCAAGAGAATCTAGCTGTAGTCGCGTAGCCCAAAATGGGCCTGTGGACAGGTAGGATTTAAATGGACAGGGGTGTACAGATTGTAATTGTCGGCGGTGGCACGGCAGGGTGGCTGTCGGCTGCATTCCTGCAAAATCAGCTCCCGCATACTTTGAACCGACCTGTCAACATTACGGTGGTGGAAGCTGAAGATATTCCAACCGTTGGCGTGGGGGAGGCCACCATTCCCTCCATTCGCCAAACGCTCGCAGCCTGCGGGATCGAGGAACATGTTTTCCTGAAGACGTGCGGTGCGACCTTCAAACAGGGAATCGAATTCATCAACTGGCGCGATGATCCCAAAGAGAAGGGCGCCAATAGCTATTTCCATCCCTTTGGTGACCAGATCACCGTGGCGGGGCAAGACGCGACTTGGCAGTGGCTATTGCTCCCGCCAGAACAGCGCGCACCCTATGCCGAACAATTTTCGGTTCAGGCCGAGATCGCCCGTAGCGGCCATTCGCCCAAAAACTTCCGCGACAAGCCCTATGATGGTGCGCTCGCTTATGCCTATCATCTCGACGCGGGCAAGCTGGCGCAGTTTTTGAAGACATTGAGCAAGGGCAGGGGTGCCCAGCACAAAGTGCAAAAGGTGGTGCAGATTGATCGCATGGGTGAAGATGTCGGCGCGATCCATCTCGACAATGGCGAACGGATTGAGGCCGATCTGTTCATCGACTGCACTGGTTTTGCCGCCAGGCTGATCAATTCGGACGAGCAGAATTATTTCAAAAGCCTTTCGGATACTTTGTTTGTCGATCGGGCGGTTGTCACCCGCGTTGAAAATGAAAGCCTCGCTGATGTGATCGGCTATACCAAATCGACCGCACAAAGCGCCGGATGGATATGGGATATTGCGCTGCAGGATCGTCGCGGCGTCGGCCACGTCTACAGCTCGCGCTATATCGATGACGATGCTGCGAAAGCGGAGCTGGCTGCTTATGTGAAGCAGCCTGTTGATACGCTGGAATCGCGCATGCTAAAAATGCGTATCGGCTATCATGACAAGCAATGGCGCGGCAATTGTGTCGCCATCGGGCTATCCAGCGGTTTTCTCGAGCCACTGGAATCCACTGGCATTTACCTGATCGAAATGGCCAATTGGGCGATGCTGGAATTCGTGCCGCGCTTTCTTGCCGGTGCAAAGCCACAAGGCAGTTACAACCGGATATTGCACAATCATTATGACAATATCGCCGATTTCCTGAAGATGCATTATTGCCTGTCAAACCGCCGCGATACGGCGTTCTGGCGCGACAATTGCGATCCCAAGACAATCCCGCAGTCCTTGCAGGACAATCTCAAATCCTGGATAGCGGCAGTGCCCAGCGTCTATGATTTCAACAGCACGACCCAGTGCTTTTCAGCGACGAACTACAAATTCGTCCTTTATGGTATGGGCTGGAAGGGGGACGGCCCTGCCGGTTCCCCGCCAAGCGGCCGTGTCGGCCGGATGATGGAGGAACTGGCACAGCGGCGAGCCAAGCTGCGCGAATTTGTGCTGCGTGATACCGTGCCTAACACGGCCTATTTCGAGGCCCTGCAAAAACTTTGACCGGCCCGGCGGGGCGCAAGTTCCCGATAGAGCTAAGTCTTAAGTAACAAAAATGGCGCCCGCAGCACGCGGACGCCACTTTGTGTTTTTGCGATCCGATCAGAATTTGAAGCGGATATTCGCTGCCATTGTACGACCCTGGATCGACCGACCGATGGTTACGGTGTTGGGCGCGCCTGCGAACAGGGACTCGCGTCCGTCATTCGCCGATTCCGTAATCCCCGCCTTGTCGAACAGGTTGTTCACGTTGAGCGAGAACTCCAGATTGTCGGTCAGATTGACCGCACCCGTCAGATGCACCACCGAATAACCCTTCTGGGTCAGGGTGTTGGCATCATTGGCAAAGCTGCTGCCCGTACCGATCCAGCTTGCCGAGACGCGGAACTGGTCAAAGTCGAGGCTGGGCGTGACAGCCCAGATCAGCTTGGCCTGACGCTGCGGCCGGTTTCCAACCAATGCGGCATTGACGACACCTGCCGAATTGCGGGCATCGGTGATTTCCGCATCGGTATAGGTGGCTGTTGCGTAGAGATTGAAGACACCGCTCTTGTAATAAGCTTCAAGCTCGAGGCCCTTGGCATCATATTTCCGGATCTGGCCAGTCGGCGGAGTGATGGTGATGTTCGATTCCTCGGTCTTCGACAGGAACAGGGTTCCGTAGAGATCGAGATTTCCCCCACCAAGCGCCAGATCCTGCGCCTTGAAGCCGATTTCATACTGCTTCACCGTGTCGACATAGGCACCTTCAGCGCCAGCCAACAATGCGCCGCTGGCGTTGCGGACACCGAAATCGAGCGCACGGTCGAAGTTGAACGATGCGCCGCTTGATGCACGACCAAAGACCGAGAAATTGTCGTTGATCAGATAGTTTGCACCCAGTGACCAGGCGAAGTTATCGGCCTTCAAATCGGCGCGTGCATCCACAGTGCCACGGTTCAGCGAGACGGTTGCTTCGGTACCGGTGATCACGCCGTCGCCATTCACATCGAACGGACCGCCCGATGCAGAGGTACGGATACCGTTCTGGCTCATGCTGTCGTAACGGACGCTGGCATCGACGCTGAGGTCACCCGTTTTCAATGCAAGTGCGGCGAATGGCGAGCTGACCTGTGCTTCCAGATCATAGTTGCGGTTTGAACCGTCCCAACCAAAGGCCTGGTTGACGCCTGCAATGCCGTTGATCGAGCCCGGCGTAGCAATCAATGCTGCGTCATTTTCCGTGGTTGTGACGAGGCGGGTCCAATGCCAGTCCTGTTTGAAATTCTGGTTCATGAAGAAGTGGCCAATAGCCACATCCAATGTCGATTCACCACCGATTTCAAACGATTTTGACAAGCGGATGTCATTCGCGAAATTGCTCAAATCATCCAGATTGACGTCGAAGACTGCAACTTCGGACGCAAGGCCGTTGGGCAGGTTTCCGGCGGTAACCGCTTGGCCGGCAAGCGGGCCGTTATAGTAGGTCGAACCCGCCAGCGATGCAGCATTCAATGCACCATAAGTGAAGAAGCCCAGAAACTCGCCAGAGATATCCTGATAGCGGGTTTTTGACGAAAGATTGAGGCCACCGCCCAGATCGAAATTGGTTTCGACACCGATGGACTTCACCTTGTGGTTCAGGCCGTCTGCAACGTCATAAGGCTCCAGCTGGTTGCGACCATTCACCGCAAGGCCATTGCGGGTCAGGTTGCTGTAGAGGCTATGATTGGCGGCATCGAAATTGCCCAAACGGGTGCCAACCACGCCGCTGGTTGCATTGCCGCTGCGTGACACCAGTTGCGGGAAATAGGCCTGTTCCTTTTTGTCGATCACCTTTCCGGTGAAGCGCACATAACCCGATTCAAATTCCTTGGTCAGGCTCAAGCGGATCTGGCCACCCGAAACCGGGTTGTAACCGGAATCGCGATAATCGCCACCTTGCTGGAAATGGCCGCCGAGGTGGAAATAGAGATCATCGGCCAGGTTGGCGCCATATTCGGCGTCAACGCGATAGTCCTTGTGATCGACGCCCAAGCCGAGCGCGATCGAACCGCCGCCGTCTTTGCCGGTCTTGCCAATCAGGTTGATGATACCGCCGGGGCCGTTGGTGGTTAGCGTCGAAGCCGTACCGCCGCGAACCGATTCCACACGAGCCAGCGTCGCATCGGATTTGTAGAAACCGTCAGCGGGGGCGAAAAGGTGGTCACCGAACAAGAGGATCGGAAGGCCGTCTTCCTGCATCGACAGGAACTTTGCGCCGCCGGTCGAGATCGGAATACCGCGAACGTTGATGTTGGAGTTGCCGCCGCCCGAAGAGCTTTCCGAACGAATGCCGGGCAATTGGCGGAATACTTCTGCGAGGTTTGTCGGATTGCTGTCGGCAATTGCGTCTGCGCCCAATGACGAAACCGAGATTGAGGTATCGATCTTGTTCTGGCCGGCGGAGGAAATGACACCGGTCACGATGATTTCATCTACCGCCGCTTCTTCTTCGGAGGCCGCAGCCCCGTCCTGCGCCATTGCAGGGGTGGCCAAAGCCAAACCCAGCGTCGCTGCAGATGCAAATGTTCTTAGATATGCTTTGCGCATAACACCTCCCAGTAACAGTCCTATCCATTCGCCGCAGACTTTTCGCCTACGATCGCAGCCCGTCGATACATCAATAACAATCGATTGCAATAGAAAAATGCAATCGATTGTATTAAGCGTTTCCCGTGCAAAAATTCTTACGATTCATCTTGCAATCTTATGGATTTATCCGCCAATGAAGCAAACCAACAGGAAAATGCGAACGCGATGGTCAAGGTCCGCACTATCAAAGACATTGCCGAGCTTGCTGGTGTATCCACCGGCACAGTGTCGCGTGCGCTTGCCGGTTCGGAACTGATCAGCAAAAAAACCCGCGCCAAAATCCAGGCGCTGGCCGACGAGCATGGCTTCCGCCCCAATGTCCTTGCGCGCAATTTGCGCATCCAGAAGACCGGGGCAATCGGCGTTCTCATCCCGCTGGGCCACGAAAAGGGCCAGCATATTTCGGATCCCTTTTTCATCACCATGCTCGGCCTGCTCGCCGACCGGTTGACCGAAAAAGGCTACGACCTGCTGTTGTCGCGCGTAATCCCGACCGACGGAAGCTGGCTCGAACGTTTTGTCGACTCCGGACGTGTCGATGGTCTGATTGTCATCGGTCAGTCAGACCAAGTTGAAACACTCGACAAGGTTGCGGCGCGCTATCGCCCACTGGTCGTCTGGGGTGGTTATACCGAGGGGCAGGTGCATTGCTCGGTCGGCTCTGATAACCGCAAGGGCGGCTACATTGCGGCGAAGCACCTGATTGAACGGGGCTGCAACCGGTTGGCATTTTTTGGTGATCCCAAGGCACTCGAAATCGGGCAGCGTCTTGAAGGGTGCCGGCAGGCAATGGCCGAGGCGGGGTTATCCGAAAAACTTTCAGTCCTACCCGCCCATCTGGTGGCGGAAGCAGCGCATCCGGACATCGCTAATTATCTGGGTTCGGTCGGCGAACGTCCGCAAGGCATTGTCGCTGCATCGGATGTCATCGCGATGAGCGCGCTGCGGGCACTTGCCGAATTTGGTCTTGCTGTTCCGGGCGATGTCCATGTCATCGGATATGATGGCCTCGCAATTGGCGAACAGACTGTGCCGCGCCTCTCAACCGTCAGCCAGGATCTGACGCAGGGCGCACATCACCTTGTCGATATGCTGCTGCGCCGGATTGCCGGGGAAGATACGCAGTCGGTGGTGATGGAGCCCGAACTGATCGTCAGGATGTCGAGCTGAGCGCAATGGCGAGGGCGCCGAGCAGCCCCGATTTGTCGCCAAGGCCCGGGGCGCAGATTACATCTTCAGCTTTTCCTGCGAAATAATTGGCCGCCGCATCACTCGCTATTTTCCGCACCTGATCGAGCAAGCCGGGCGTACCCGTTACGCCGCCACCAAGGACGATGCGCTCCGGCTCCATGACGGCTTGGAAAGTCACCATCGCTTGCGCCAGATACCAAGCGATAATCCCTATGCCGGGATGATCTGGCCCAAGTTCGGAAAGTGACTGCCCCCAACGTGCAATGATGGCAGGTCCGCTGGCGAGCCCTTCGAGGCAATCACCATGGAAAGGGCAGGAACCCCCAAAATCGAGATCATCGGGGTGGCGGGGCATCCGGATGTGGCCCATTTCGGGGTGCGATAATCCGTGAAGCAGGTGACCATTACTGAAGAAACCTCCGCCAATGCCGGTGCCGATGGTGAGGTAGAGCAGCGATTTGTGCCCGATGCCAGCGCCCCATTGCGCCTCTGCCAAGGCAGCGGCATTGACATCGCTCTCGATTGCAACAGGGCAGCCGAAGGCCCGCTGGAATGGGCCAACCAGATCGGTGTTCGACCAATGCGGCTTTGGTGTTCGGGTAACATGGCCCCAGTCGGAGGCAGACTTGTCGAGTTGCAGTGGGCCGAAGGAGCCGATGCCGATCGCGGCGAGTTCGACATTTTGGGACCGGAACCAGTCAATCGAGGCGCCGATTGTTTCTTCAGGCGTTGTTGTCGCAATGCGATGCGTCGCGGCGACATTTCGCTCTTCGTCGGCAATGCCTAGAACGAACTTTGTTCCGCCTGCTTCTATCAATCCATAAATCGGCATGTCAGCCTTGGTCGACCCAGGCGCGCTTGCCGTCAAGTACAATAGAGAATCGCGGGGCGGGCACACCACCGAAATGCGCGCGGCGCCACGCCGGATCGTCAACCACCGGCTGGTCGCCGACACCGACCAAATCGACAAATCCTGCGACCTGCAGATCATCCATCACCCACCAGCTATAATGCTGGAACTGTTCGGCATCGGGGTTCGCCGCGACGAGGCCTGTGCCGTTTACCGGTTCATATGGCCCGAACAGGCAGGGTGCGACCATCGCATATAAGCCATTGGGACCATTGGGTGCCGATGGTTCGAAAACTTTGCGCTGCGTCGACCAGAATAGGTAATAGAGACCATCGCGGACGACGATATGCGGTCGTTCCTGTTCGTTGTTCAGGCCATCGGCTGAAACCAGCGGTGGCAGAAGCTGCCATCCGTTCAACTCTTTGCCCTGCGCTTCGGCAATACCGATGCACCCATTCCAAGCGCTTTGCGATCCAGCTAGCGATCCGGTGAACAATAGATAATCGCGACCGTTCGCCGGGTCGCGGAAGAAGGCGGGATCGCGAAATCCCTTGATAAAGCCTGGAACGCCCTCTTTCTGGTCGACAATCATATAGTGCTGACCATCGGCAGAGACCGATTCCGCAGGCACTGACCAGTTGGTGATGCGTGCCTTGCCATCTGCAAATGCGAGTTTGCCGCTGGTCTGGAAAAGCCGTTGCGCATAGGTGGTTTCGGTTTCGCCTGGGTAACCCGCAACGGTGTAGAATAGTGTGACCATTTCGCCGTCTGCGTCGACGATGGCTGACCCCGCCCATTCGCGGCTGCCCGGGTTCAATCCATCAGGAAGCGCGTTGCCGCAATCGACCCATTGCCCATCTTTTTCGGTAACAAGGCGAATGCGCGCTATGCCGTGTCGCAGGTCAGGATCGGGAATAGCGGGTGAGGAGAGGATGAACCAGATCGTCCAGCCCTGATAACTGGCGGTGCGGCCATCGGCCTGTTGCAGCGGCCACATGTCCCACAGATAAAGCCCCTCAAATAGCTTTGGCGGAGTGGTGCTGGATGCCTGCGGAATGGTTTGCGCGCGGAAATCACCGATCGCCGCCACATGCTCCGGGCGCCAATGCGATGTTGAAACGCTGGTTAAAGAAACTTGCAACTATCCACTCCCGGTAACTCCACCGGCCCATAACCGGCGATATCGCAAATTACAACAATCGATTGCATAAATTCAAAAGTCACGGCTTTCCAAGGAATAAACCCTTTGTCTGATTTATTGGCTGAAATGCCGCCTTTAACCCACGGCGGGTTGCGCCCGGCCTTCCTTGATCCGGTAAACCGCAATCGCGGCCAGCAGCATGCAGATGCCCGATACCATCAGGACGTTGCGCGCATCGCCGCCAAGCAGCGGTTCATAGGCAAAAGTCATCGTCCCGGCAAAAATCAGCATGGGAACGCAGATGAACATGTTGAAAATGCCCATATAGACGCCGGTGCGCTCAGGCGGGATCGTATCGGCAAGGATGATATAGGGGTTGCCCATGATGCTGCCCCATCCAAGCCCGATGCCAATTGCTGCGACAAACAGCAGCGACTTGTCCCCGATTTGCGGCATGGCGAGCATGGCTATCCCCGCCAGCGTCAGGCACACCGCGTGCAGCCGGCCGGCGCCAACCTTGCGCGCGATTGGCGCCATGGCGAGTGCCGAGACAAAGGCGATGAGGTTGAAGAATGCGCCGACCTGTCCGTTGGTCAGCACGGCTTCGCGATAGGCTGCAGTGCTGGCGTCAGCGGTGCCATAGACCGACCGTGAGATCGAATTGGTGACATAGCCCCAATAGCCCGACATCGCATACCATTGGAACAGGCTCATCACCGCCATGGCACGCATCGCATTGGGCATGTCACGCATCGCATCCCAGATTTCACGCAGCGTCGCGCCAATCGTTTTAGGCATCGCGCCGATACGTTCCTTTTCCACTTCGGACAGCGGCAGTTCGGGCACGCGCAGGATCGACCAGAGGATGGTGCCAATCGAAAGCGCCGCGCCGATCCAGAAGGATACCAGAGTGAAGGTCGGGATATTGCCGGCGGATGTAGCGTCGCGGCTTAACCCGAACAGGAATACGAGGATGGTTGGGCTCAAATAGGCCAGGCATTGGGCAAGGCCGGTAAAAGCGCTTTGGCTCAGGAAACCGAAACTGCGCTGATTGGCGTTGAGCCGATCATTCACATAGGCGCGATATGGTTCCATCGTAACATTGTTGCCGACATCAAGCAGGAAGAGCAGCGAGAAGGCCATCAGGATGCTTGCCGAAAGCGGCATGAAGAACAGCCCGATGCAGCACATGATCGCGCCGATCAGAAAATAGGGGGTGCGCCGACCCCAACGCGAACTGGTGCGGTCGCTCATCGATCCGATGATTGGCTGGACGATCAGGCCCGTCAGCGGCCCGGCGATTCCCAGCCATGCAAAATTGGCTTCTTCTGCACCGAGATAACCCCAGATGGGGGACATGTTGGCCTGTTGCAGGCCAAAGCTGAATTGCAGCCCGAGGAACCCGAGGTTCATCTGCAGGATTTGCGAAACCGACAGGTGCGGTTTGGGCATGGTCGTCACGGCTTGTTCTCCCTCATGCCCAAGCTACGCATTCATGCAAACGATTGCAATACTCAAATTCGCCTCAAATAATGGCTGCAACTTGATCGCCGTCGCGCACATGGATTGCGATCCTTGCTTCGCGCGCCTTGCGGATGGCAAAGGCGGTGGGGGCGGACAGGCAGGCAATCGCGGTTACCCCCATGCGCGCCGCCTTTTGTACGATTTCGTAGGAACAGCGGCTCGACATTATCACAAAGCCGTCGCCGAAATCCGCGCCGGAAATCGCCATCGCGCCGAGCAATTTGTCGAGCGCATTGTGCCGGCCGACATCTTCGCGCGCCAGCACGATCTCGCCCCCCGGACTTGCCCAGGCTGCGGCATGAACCGATCGGGTGGTGCTGTTGATCGGCTGGTGTCCAGGCAATTCTGCAAATGCCCGTTGCACCGAAATTTCGGGGAGTATCCGCATTTCCGCAGCGACCGGGCGTAGCGGCGCATGAAGTTCATCGGCATTGTCGATCCCGCAAATGCCGCAGCCAGCATTGCCGGGCAAGGTCCGACGATTTTGGCGCAGGTCAAAACGCTGCTGGCAGCGTTCGGCAAGGCGTAGCCGCAGGTCGATGCCTTGCGGCAGGTGATGGATGTCGAGTGCTTCGATATCGCCGGGCGTGTCGACAATGCCCTCGGTCAGCGAAAAGCCGACCGCGTAATCGGCAAGGTCTGCGGGCGTTGCCAGCATCACCGCATGGTTGCGCCCGCCATAGACAAAGGCAGTCGGGGTTTCTTCAGGCACTGCCCAAAGCGCGCCTGATGATAGCGCAACATCTTGCTGCGCCGCGCTGGCCTTGCCGGTGACGGTAATTGGAAACACTATTCCGCCGGGACCTTGGCAATGCGTCGCATTTCCGCAGCGTGCGCGGCGTGTTCCAATTGCCATTCGGATTTGTGGTTTGCCGGTGCCACCTCAACCGCGGTAACCTTATATTCGGGGCAACTGGTGGCCCAGTCGGACAGTTCGGTGGTAATTACATTCGCGCCCGTTTCGGGATGGTGGAAGGTCGTGTAGACCACGCCCGGTTGCATCCGATCGGACAGTTTTGCCCGAACCACCGTCTCACCCTTGCGCGACCTTACTGACACCCATTGTCCTTCGCGAACGCCGCGCATTTCGGCGTCGGATGGATGGATTTCGAGAACATCCTCTTCCCACCAATCGACATTGTGGGTGCGTCGCGTTTGTGCACCGACATTATATTGGCTGAGGATACGGCCGGTGGTCAGGATCAGCGGGAATTTGCGGTTTGTCTTCTCTTCGGTCGGCACATATTCGGTAGTCACGAACTGGCCCTTGCCACGCACGAAGCCGTCGACATGCATGATCGGCGTGCCTTCGGGCGCGGCGTCGTTGCATGGCCATTGCACCGATCCGACACGGTCGAGCAGCTCGAAAGACACATTGGCGAAGGAGGGGGCGAGTTGCGCAATCTCGTCCATGATCTGCGCGGCATTTTCATAATGCATCGGATAGCCGAGCGCCTGCGCCAGTTCCTGTGTCACTTGCCATTCGGCCTTGCCGGTCTTTTCCTTCATTGCCGGGCGCACGCGGTTCACCCGGCGTTCAGCGTTGATGAAGGTACCATCCTTTTCAAGGAAAGAGGTGCCGGGAAGAAAGACGTGCGCAAAGCGCGCGGTTTCGTTGAGGAACAGATCCTGCACGATCAATATGTCGAGCGCGGAGAGCGCTGCTTCGACATGCTTGGTGTTGGGGTCTGACTGGGCGACATCCTCGCCCTGGATATACATGCCCTTATATGTACCCGCACATGCTTCGTCGAACATGTTTGGGATGCGATAACCGGGCTCGGCATCCATCGACACACCCCATGCGTCCTCAAACACCTTACGCACGGCATTGTCGCTGACCGGTCGATAATCGGGCAGTTCGTGCGGGAAGCTGCCCATATCGCACGAGCCCTGCACATTGTTCTGCCCGCGCAGCGGGTTTACGCCTACGCCGCGTCGGCCGATATTGCCGGTCGCCATTGCCAAGTTGGCCATGCCCATTACCATGGTTGAACCCTGGCTATGCTCGGTGACGCCGAGGCCGTAATAGATAGCAGCATTGCCGCCCGTCGCATACAGGCGGGCAGCAGCGCGGATATCCTCAGCCGGAACGCCGGTAACCGCCGCTACATTTTCAGGCGCATTCTCTTCGCCGCGAATGAAATCGAGCCATTCGGCGAAGGAGGGCAGGTCGCACCGTTCCTTGATGAAGGCTTCGTCGAACAGGCCTTCGGTCGCAATCACATGCGCCATTGCATTGATCAGCGCGACATTGGTGCCGGGCAACAGCGGCAGGTAATATGCGGCCTCGATATGCGGGGATCGCACGAGGTCGATCATACGGGGGTCTGCGACGATCAGCTTTGCCCCCTGGCGGAGGCGTCGTTTCATCTGTGAGGCAAAGACCGGATGGGCATCGGTCGGGTTAGCACCGATCACCAGGATGACATCCGCCTCCATCACGCTGTCGAAATCCTGCGTGCCGGCCGACGTGCCATAAGTCTGTTTCAAGCCATAGCCGGTGGGCGAGTGACAAACGCGCGCGCAGGTGTCGACATTGTTGTTGGCAAAGGCGGTGCGTACCAGTTTCTGCACGACCCAGATTTCCTCCGCGGTGCAGCGTGAGGATGTAATCGCACCAATCGATTTACGGCCATATTGGGCCTGTGCTGCCTTCAACCGATCGGCCGCAAAACCGATGGCTTCCTCCCAACTGACTTCGCGCCAGGGATCGGTGATGGCATCGCGGATCATCGGCTTGGTGATGCGGTCGGGGTGGGTGGCATAGCCAAAGGCGAAGCGGCCCTTGACGCAGCTATGCCCGTGATTGGCCTTGCCATCCTTGTAGGGCACCATGCGCACGACCTGGTCGCCTTTAAGCTCCGCCTTGAACGAGCAGCCGACCCCGCAATAGGCGCAGGTGGTCAGCACCGTGCGGTCGGGCACGCCAAAATCGATAACGCTTTTTTCCTGCAGCGTCGCGGTGGGGCAGGCCTGCACACAGGCACCGCATGAAACGCATTCGCTGTCGAAGAAATTCTCGCCGAGCGACACTGCCACCCGCGAGTCAAACCCACGTCCTTCGATGGTCAGCGCCAGCGTGCCCTGCACCTCGTCGCATGCACGCACGCAGCGTGAGCAGACGATGCATTTGGACATGTCATAGGTGAAATAGGGATTGCTCTCATCCTTGGCGGACTGGGTGTGGTTTTCACCGTCATGTCCATAGCGGACTTCACGCAAACCAACCGCGCCCGCCATATCCTGCAATTCGCAATCACCATTGTCGCTGCAGGTCAGGCAATCGAGCGGATGGTCGGAGATATAGAGCTCCATCACACCTTTGCGCAGCCGCGCCAACCGGTCGCTTTGGGTGCGCACTTTCATGCCCTCTTCGGCAAGGGTGGTGCACGATGCAGGTGTGCCTTTGCGCCCTTCGATTTCGACGAGGCACAGGCGGCACGAACCAAAGGCTTTCAGGCTGTCGGTCGCGCACAGTTTCGGGATCGGCAGGTCAAGGCTGTTCGCCGCGCGCATGATCGACGTGCCTTCGGGAACGCTCACGGAAAAGCCATCAATCTCGATCTGCACCATCCGGTCAGAGCTGGCGGCCGGAGTGCCGAAATCCTTTTCCTTGAGGATCGCCAACGCCTGTCTCCTCTATTCCCGCCCGAAATCTTCGGGGAAATGCCGCAACGCGCTCAGCACCGGCATCGGGGTAAGCCCGCCCATCGCACAAAGCGAACCATCGGTCATAATCTCGCACAAATCCTCGACCAGCGCCAGATTGCTTTCGCGATCTTCGCCGGCAATAACCTTGTCCATCACTTCCTTGCCGCGCACTGCACCGATCCGGCAGGGGGTGCATTTCCCACAGGATTCGATAGCGCAAAACTCAAAGGCAAATCGCGCCTGCTTCGCCATGTCGACGCTGTCGTTGAACAGCACGATCCCGCCATGGCCCAGCATCGCACCCGCGGCAGCCAGCGCTTCATAGTCCATCTCGATGTCTAGCCGCGAAGCTGGAATATAGGCCCCCAGCGGACCGCCTGCCTGCACTGCACGCAAGGGCCGCCCCGAACGGGTACCGCCGCCAAAATCCTCCACCAGTTCGCGCAAGGTCACGCCAAAGGCCTTTTCCACCAATCCGCCGCGCGCCACATCACCTGCCAGTTGGAACGCCTGCGTCCCGCGCGATCGCCCCATGCCGAAATCGCGGTAATGCGCCGCACCCTTGGCGAGGATGTCACCCACCGCCGCGAGCGTGAGCACATTGTTCACCACCGTCGGTTTGCCAAACAGGCCGGATATGGCAGGGATCGGAGGTTTGGCGCGCACCTGTCCGCGCTTGCCCTCGATGCTGTCGAGCATCGAGGATTCCTCACCGCAGATATAAGCCCCGCCGCCCATGCGGATTTCGACGCGGAAATCGGAGAGTGCTGCTGCATGCCAAATTTCGACCGCGCAGCGCATGGTCGCGACGGCATGCGGATATTCGGAACGGATGTAGATATAGCCCTTGTCCGCGCCGATGGCGTGTCCGGCAATCGCCATGCCTTCGATCAAGGCAAAGGGATCGCCCTCCATCAACATCCGGTCGGCAAAGGTGCCGCTGTCGCCTTCATCGGCATTGGCACAGAC
>JALREL010000232.1 GCA_023262005.1 Sphingorhabdus sp.
TCATCATCGTCTCGCGATTTTCGAGCATGTAGGACACGCCCGATGGTGTGCGGGCATTGTCCTCAAGCACGTAGAATTCGTCTTCGCTGGTGCGGACAAGATCGATACCGACGATGTGGGTGTAGACCCGGCCCGGCGGGGTGAAGCCGATCATTGCGGGCAGGAAGGCGCTGTTCTTGGCAATCAATGCCTCGGGCACACGGCCGGCGCGGATGATTTCCTGTCGGTGATAGATATCATGGAGGAAGGCGTTGATCGCGCGTACCCGCTGTTCGATGCCGCGCGAGAGCCGCGACCATTCCTTTGCGCCGATGATGCGAGGCACAATGTCGAAGGGGATCAGCCGCTCTTCAGCCTCGTTCGCGCCATAGACGTTGAAGGTGATTCCGGTGCGGCGAAACACCGCATCGGCCTCATCTGCCTTTTTGCGCAGGGCTGCAAGCTGCTGGCCTTCAAACCATGCAGCATAGTCTGAATAGGCCCTGCGCGCACCGCCATCGGGGCGCAGCATTTCGTCAAAAGCCGGTGCGGGCTGGTCCATGAGTCCGCAGGCTGTCAAAATTTTAGGCAGTGCACAAGCGCTTTTCGCGGTTGCACAATTTATGGGCAGATAGGGCCTTAGCTGTTCATATCGCGAGCAAAAAGCATATCGCTGAATTCGATATCGTCGACCATGAATATGGTGTCGCCAATCTTAGAGAAACCGTGCTTTTTATAGAAGGCAACGGCGCGATCATTGTTCTCGTAAACCGCCAGCAACAAACGCCGTGCTTGTCTTTTGTGCGCCACGTCCAGTGCTTGCTGCATCAACGCTGCGCCATTGCCACCGCCCTGCCAGGGGCCAAGCAGGTAGATTCGTTTGAGTTCCCAATCACCTTCGCGCTGGAAATCCGGATGTTCGGGTGGGCAGAGCAGGGCATAGCCGACGGGCGCGCCCAGCGGGGTTTCGCCGATGACGATGTCGATTTGCGGGTCCGTAAGCTTTGCCGCGTAAAATTCCGGGCTGTGCAGGTCCTTCAGGAACCGGATCAGTGCGGGGCCGGGATGGTCGAACGCAAAAGTGGCAAGGAAGGTTGCCTGCCCCAGCAGCGACAGCGCATCTTCATCCCCCGGCTTTGCGGCACGCCAATGGATCGGGGTCATTCGGCGTCAGGGCCCAATTCGGGGTCAAGATCGCGCGGCCGAACAAAGCGCTTCAGAAGCGCGACAGGCTTTCCGATATCGCTCCAACTGTCGATGTCGATATCCAACTGCGCCAGTGCAGCGGTCGGATATTTGACCTCGACTTCCTCACGCAGCGGTGAGCTGCCGTCATCGGGGACCAGGTCGAAAACGACATCTTCCATCCCCGGATTGTGGCCCACCATCATTACGCTATCGTGCTCGTCGCTGACCTCGCGCAACACATCGAGCAGGGTTGCCGACGAGGCGAGGTAGATGCGCCTATCCCATGTCGGCTCCATCTTGCGACCATAGCCGGCCCAGACGCCATCAAGCGTATCGATAACGCGCACCGCCGGGCTGGCAATCACCTGTTCAAACGTCACGCCGTTCGCAGCCATCCATTGGCCAATGGTCCGCGCAGCCTTTTCCCCGCGCTTGTTCAGCGGGCGATCGAAATCGCGTGCGACCGGATCGTCCCATCCCGATTTGGCGTGGCGCAGCAGGTAAAGCGTCTTGGTCAAAAGGGGATATCCTCGTCCTCAATCTCTAGCGCGGACCCCTGCCCGAAATTTGTTGCAGGGGAAAGACCGGATTTGATCCGCCGCACCGCTTCATCGAGCGTGACGCGGTGGATGGGCGTTCCGGGCGGGAAAGCGGTCAGTAATCGTGATGGCGTCGCCGAAGAAAGCAGAACGAAGTGGCCATGATCATCGGCCTTTCGGATCAAGCGGCCAAAGGCCTGCGCGAGGCGCGAGCGGATGATGCGGTCGTCATAATCCATCCCACCTCCGGCAAGCCTTCGCGCTTTGTGCAATATGTCGGGCCGAGGCCAAGGTACTTGTTCCATGATGACAAGGCGCAGCGAATGGCCGGGCACATCGACCCCGTCGCGCAAGGCGTCGGTGCCGAGCAGGCTGGCGTGCGGATCATCCCGGAAGATATCAACCAGCGTGCCGGTATCCATCGGATCGACATGCTGGGCATAGAGCGGGAGGCCATCACGCGCCAAACGGTCGGCAATCCGGGCATGGACGCTGCGCAGGCGGCGGATTGCGGTGAACAGCCCTAGAGCACCGCCCTGCGAAGCGCCGATTAAAGCGGCATAGGCCCCGGCGAGCGCGGGCAAGTCGCCGCGCTGGATATCGGTGACGATCAGCACCTCGGCCTGTCGTGCATAGTCAAACGGGCTGGGCGCCGAGAAATGCTCGACTTCATGGTCGAGATGCGCGGCGCCGGTGCGCGCCGCCGCCGTATCCCAATCGCCGCCGCTGCGCAGCGTGGCCGAGGTCGTCAAAATGCCATGGGCGGGTTTTAAGACGACGCTGGAAACCGGGCGGGTGGGATCGAGCCAATGGCGGTGGATGCCCATATCATATTCGCGGCCCTCTCCGCGATCGACCGCCAACCAGTCGACAAAATCCGGATCGGCGGGGCCTCCGCCGCGCCCCAGCAGGGCGATCCAGCCACGCAGCGTATCGACCCGCCAACTGAGGCTCGCCATCGCGCCTTCGATACGCGCCCGAGCTGCGCTGTCGAGCCAGTCGGGCGCCTCCTCAACCAATGCCTCCAACCGCTGGCCCAGCACCATCAGCGGTTTGACGAGTGCCTCGAGCGCCTTCATCAGGTCGGCAATCGCCTCAATCAGCGGTGCGTCGAGATTGGCATACTCGGTTTCAAGGCCATAGCCGCTTTCAGCTTGTCCTTCATCGCGGGCATAGACGGTGGCGCGCACCGCAGCGAGCATTCGTTCGGCGGGCCCCGATGGCACGCCTTCATTGACGCGGCCGAGCCAGCCGTCACCGGGCAGCGCCTCTGCTGCCTCGCGCGCGGCGTCGATAGCGAGCCCGCCTTCCTCATCATAGCTGGCGACGTCCGCAAGGCGGGCCGACAACCCGCGCCTGCGCCCGCGCGCCTTGCCTTCGGGGCCGATGACCCATCGGCGTATCTCGATCATTTCCGCACCGGTCAGCGCGGCGGCGAAGGTCGAATCGGCGGCGTCGAAAAGATGGTGGCCCTCGTCAAAGATGATGCGCGTTGGGCGGCTCGCTTCCTCGCGCCCGCGCGCCGCGTTGACCATCATCAGCGCATGGTTGGCGATGACGATGTCGGCCTGTGCCGAGGAGCGGCTGGCGCGCTCGATGAAGCATTTGCGGTAATGCGGGCAACCTGCATAGATGCATTCGCCGCGCCGGTCGGTCAGCGCGGTGGTGCCATTGCGGCGAAACAAAGTGGTGAGCCAGCCCGGCAGGTCGCCGCCAATCATGTCGCCATCGGCAGTGAAGGCCGCCCAACGCGCGACCAGATGTGCGAGGATCGCCGCCCGCCCCGCAAAGCCGCCTTGCAGCGCATCTTCAAGGTTCAAAAGGCACAAGTAATTTTCGCGCCCCTTGCGCACGACAACCTTTTGCCGGAACGTCGTATCATCGGGGAAAACGCGCCGTGCCTCGCCCACCAACTGGCGTTGCAGCGCCTTGGTATAGGTTGAAATCCAAACCGCGCCGTCGGCCTCTTGTGCCCAGAGCGAGGCGGGGGCGAGATAGCCCAGCGTCTTGCCGATACCCGTGCCTGCCTCGGCCAGCAGCATATTGGGTTCGCCTTTTCGGCGGCGGGGATCGAAAATATGCGCGGCGGTTTCGGCAAAGGCGCGCTGGCCTTCGCGGACTTCGGCCTCGCTACCCGTCAGCCTCGCGAGTTGCGCATCGACTGCGGCGCGATCGAGCTGGACCGAGCGGGGCGGGGTGCGTGGCGGAGCCTCTTCCCATTCGGGCAGCTTTGAAAACAGCCAGCGTTCCTTGACCTGCGGCTTGGGCAACTGGTCCGCGACCACCCGCGCCCATGGCCAGCGGAGCCGGGTCAGTGCCTGCGCCGCATCCCACGCCCCTTCACGTTCGGGCCAATTTGGGTCGGTGAGGGTGGCGATCAGTTTCGCGGCCGCCGCCTGCAGGAAGCGGGGGATGGATTCATCATGGACCGCCGCTTCCAGCCCGAGCACGCTGGCCAGCCCCTTTGCCGTAGGCACCGCAAAGCGGGCGGGGTGCACAAAAGCGAACAGTTCGAGCAGGTCCGGCCCTGACAATTCGGCATAGCCCAGCCGCTGCGCGACCAGTGGCGCATTCAGCAGGATCATCGGCGTTTCGGCCGCTTTCGCCACCGCCTCGGCCTTGCCGATCCGGCGCGTTTCGCCATCGGGTGAAGCGATCCAGATGCCAGCATGGCTTGCATGCAGCGCAGGAAAGGCTAGGGGAGAGGCCATATCCGCCATACATGGCAAGTTTGGAACGTAAAGGAAACAGGAATGAGCGTCGATCCCGCCCTTCGCACGGCAGCCTTGGCGAGCAAGGCATGGCCTTATGAAGAGGCGCGGCGCGTGCTCAAACGCTTTCCGCAGGGCAAGCCCGGCGGTGCGCCCGTCCTGTTCGAAACTGGCTATGGCCCATCGGGCCTGCCGCATATCGGCACCTTCAACGAAGTGCTGCGCACCACCATGGTCCGCCGCGCGCTTGAGGAAATGGCCGACATGCCGACCCGGCTGGTTGCTTTCTCCGATGACATGGATGGCCTGCGCAAGGTGCCCGACAATGTGCCCAACCAGGCGATGCTCGCCGAACATTTGGGCAAGCCGCTGACGCGCATTCCCGACCCGTTCGGGAAATATGAGAGTTTTGCGCATCACAACAATGCAATGCTGCGCGAATTCCTCGATCGCTTCGGCTTCGAATATGAGTTCGTCTCCTCGACGACGATGTACGAAGGCGGCCAGTTTGACGAGGCGCTGAAGGGCGTGCTGCGCAACTATCAGGGCATCATGGATATCATGCTGCCAACGTTGCGCGCCGAACGCGCGGCGACCTATTCGCCGGTACTGCCGGTCAGCCCCAAGTCGGGCATCGTGTTGCAGGTGCCGGTTACGGTGGTCGATGCAGAGGCTGGATTGGTTTCGTTCGAGGATGAGGGCGAGACGATCACCCAGTCGATCCTTGGCGGGCAGGCAAAGCTGCAATGGAAGGTCGATTGGGCAATGCGCTGGGTCGCGCTCGGCGTCGACTATGAAATGTACGGCAAGGATTTGACCGACAGCGGCATCCAGTCGGGCAAGATTGCGCAGGTGCTTGGCGGGCGCAAGCCCGAGGGGCTGATCTACGAAATGTTCCTCGACGAAAAGGGCGAGAAGATTTCGAAGTCGAAGGGCAATGGCCTGAGCCTCGAGGAATGGCTGTCTTACGGCACCGAGGAAAGCCTTGCCTTTTACGCCTATCGCGAACCCAAGAGCGCGAAGCAGCTGCATCTGGGCGTGATCCCACGCGCGGTGGACGAATATTTCCAGTTCCGCGGGTCTTATGCTGGGCAGGAAATCGAGAAGAAGCTCGGCAATCCGGTGCACCATATTCACAATGGCCCCGGAGGCTCAAACGTGCCTGCGGATGTGCCCCCGGTAACCTTCGGGCTGCTGCTCAACCTTGCCGGTGTGATGGGGCCGCACGCAACCGCGCCGCAGGTATGGGGTTATCTTGGCAATTATGTGCCCGATGCGACCGCTGCGACACATCCGGAACTGGCGAACCTCATCAACCTCGCGCTTGCCTATAACCGCGACCATGTCGCGCCGACGCTGCAACGGCGCAAGGCAGAGGGTATCGAGATTGAAGCGCTCAAGCGGCTCGACGCAGAACTCGCGCCGCTTCCGGCCGATGCGCCTGCCGAGGATATCCAGAATATCGTCTATGAAATCGGGAAGACCGGCGGGTTCGAAAATCTGCGTGACTGGTTCAAGGCGCTCTATGAAACGCTGCTCGGCTCCAGTGCCGGACCGCGCATGGGTAGCTTCATCGCGCTTTATGGCATCGCCAATACTCGCAAACTGATTGCAGAGGCGCTGGCATGATCAACGGAAGTTCGATCGACGAATTGGCGGTCGAACTTCTCGGCAAGACGGCGGACAGCCTGTCGATAGCCGAACGGCGGGTGCTGGAAAGCATCCATCGCCGCGAAATCACCAGCCGCGATCTGGGCGTGTCGCATGGCGAAGAAGCGACCTTAGGCCAGCGGCTGGCCGACCATGTCGCTGCCGTAGGCGGCAGTTGGGGCTTCATCATCGGTTTTGCGGTCGTGCTGTTCGGCTGGATGCTGCTCAACAGCCGTTTCCTTGAATCGTTGGGGATCACCTTTGATCCCTATCCATTCATCTTCCTCAATCTGATGCTGTCGACGCTGGCGGCGATCCAGGCGCCGATCATCATGATGAGCCAGAACCGGCAGGCGGAAAAGGATCGTCAGGCAGCAGCGCATGATTATGAAGTCAATCTGCGCGCCGAACTTGAAATCATCCGCCTGCACGAAAAGATGAACGACTTGCAGCAGGATTTGAACAAGTTGCTGAAGCGCCAGGAAGGCGGCGGCAAAGCCTGATCTATGGGATTAGCTATGACTGGTTTTCACATCGCACAGATCAACATCGCCCGGTTTGTGAAGCCGAAAGACCATCCCGACAATGCAGGCTTCATGGACGCGCTCGACCATGTGAATGCGCAGGCCGATGGCGCGCCGGGTTTCATCTGGCGACTGGTGGGTGAGGGCAATGATGCGATCAGCATCGATGCCATACCCGACGACCCACGCCTCGCCGTGAACATGTCGGTCTGGACCGACATCGAGGCGTTGGCAGCCTTCGTCTATCGCAACCCTGATCATCTGGCGATCATGCGACGCCGCCGCGAATGGCTGGAGCAGATGGATCTGTACCAGGCGCTTTGGTGGGTCCCGGTGGGCCATGTGCCGACCGTCGCCGAGGGCATGGCTCGGTTGCAGTTGCTCAGTTTGAAGGGCCCGACCGCCGAAGCCTTTACCTTTCGCCAGAATTTCGCCGCGCCCGATGGCACACCCGCAAGCCCGATACTGGATGAATGCGCATGAGCGTCGTTGCCGCCCGCATCTATCGCGACGGGCGGTTGCTGACCGATGTCGATCTGGCAAAGCCGATCCCGACTCTTGAACAGAAGAACGACTTCATCTGGATCGGGTTGCACGAACCTGATGCCGCCACGATCCAGGCAATCCAGCAGCATTTCGGTCTGCATGAGCTTGCGGTTGAGGATGCGCTCGACCCGCGTCACCTGCCCAAGATGGAGAGCTATGGCGAAAACCTGTTCGTCGTCGCTCGGACTATCCACTTGGTTGGACAGGATGGGTCGGCGCGGATCGAATATGGCAACACCGCGATTTTCGTCGGGCGGCAATTCATCATCACCGTCCGCCATGGATCGAACAGGGGGCACGCACCCATCAGGCAACAGTTGGAGGCAACGCCTTGGCTGTTAAAGCAGGGGCCCGATTATGTCCTCCACGCCATTCTCGACTTCATCGTCGATGGCTATTTCGAGGTTATCGATCTTGTCGAAGAACAGGTGCTGGCGATGGAGGACAGGGCGCTCGAATCCTTCCTCGACCGGGCGCAAACTTCGCGGCTATTCACCTTGCGTCGTGACCTGTTCCGGCTACAGCGCATCCTTGGCCCGACCGAGGATCTGGCCAACCGTTTCGTCAATATCGACCTGCCGCAGCTTGATAGCGAGATTGATCCCTACTTCCGCGATCTCGCCGATCATGTGCGCCGGGTGAACTACCGCGTCGCAGGGCTGCGCGATACACTCACTTCGGTGATCGAAACCAGCGGCCTGCTTGAACAGCAACGGCAGGGGGTGATTACTCGCCAACTCGCCGCCTGGGCGGCAATCCTTGCGGTACCGACCGCGATTGCCGGGATTTACGGGATGAACTTCAGGTTCATTCCCGAACTGGAAAGCCGCTATGGCTATTTCATCGTTGTGGGCGCGATGCTTTCAATCTGCACCGCTTTGTTCATCCGCTTCAAACGGCTGGGCTGGTTGTAACCCGGCGCAAGACCGACCAGTAATTCGGCTCGATCGTCATCTTGGCATGATAGCCACCCTTGCCGAGCAATGCGTGGGCGCGTGGCAGGCTATAGCAGGGCACGCCCATGAACAGGTGGTGCTCGCTATGGAAGTTCACCCAATAGGGCGCGACCGTCGCGCGCTCGATAAAGCCAGCATAGGTTGTGCGCGCATGGCTGAACGGATCCTCGCTGCCCGTCGTGGTGCAGGCATGTTCGGCGATATTGCGGATGCGCAGGAAAAGCTGGAAGGTTGTTGCCAGCGCAACTAGCCAGAGCAGGAATGGCAGCCAGCCCCAAAAGGCGAGCGAGATTGTGAGCAGAATCGCTTGCACGAACAGGAAGCGCCCGACGGTGCGTGTAGTGGTCTTGGCGCCTTCGACATTGGCGACGGGTGCGTTGATACCGCTACGGCTTTGCAGGTTCAGCGCACGACCCGCGCTGGTATCGCGTTTGTCCTCTGCACTGCCTGCCTCGCCGCGCAGCATCGCCTGCAATCCGCGCAAGGCCGCTGCAAATTGATGGCTGCGCTGCTTGAAGAATGTTTGCCCCGTAAGGTCACGCACCGCCTTGCGCCACAGGCTGGCGCGCGAGGTGGGGAAGGGCTTGGACAGTGAAAGATCCGGGTCTTCGGGTTGTTGGGTAAATTTGTGATGCGTCAGGTGATAGGCGCGATAGGCGTGCAGGTCACTGCCTGTTGCCGCACCGGACGGCCACTGGCCCAGCCAGTTGTTGAGCTGGCGGTTTGGGTGCAACAAACCGTGCGCGCCATCGTGCATCAGGATCGCCAGCCCCAATTGTCGCCCGCCAAGCAGCGCCAGTGCGATCGGCGTTGCCACAATCCCGGCCAGCCAGCTTTGCTCCCACGCCCATGCCGCACCGAAGGCAGCAAAGGCGACGACCAGCCATGCGTGGACAATCTGCCAGATGCCGAGCCAGGGCGATACATGGGTAATCGCAGCCCAATCCTCTGGGGCAAAGATCGTGCGCGGGTTGGCGGCTTTCACGGCAGGCATGGCGGCAGTATATACCCAAGGCCGGGCATTGCCAAATCCGCTACGTCGCGGCGCTTGGCCCGCAGACCCGATAGCTTTGGACAACGCGCCGCTTTGTGATAATCCAACGCCATTCCAGAGGGCGTAGTGGAACAACATTCGGGCGAAATTCGATAC
Organism: Sphingorhabdus sp.; assembly: GCA_023262005.1. Classification (GTDB taxonomy): domain Bacteria; phylum Pseudomonadota; class Alphaproteobacteria; order Sphingomonadales; family Sphingomonadaceae; genus Sphingorhabdus_B; species Sphingorhabdus_B buctiana. Next base: position 9,244 of record JALREL010000232.1, read on the forward strand.
CAGCTTGCAAAAGTGCTTGGGGCGGAGATGTTCAAGGCTTCGCCGACCAGCAGCCGCTTGCTCGAACATCTGGTGGGTGAATATCTTGAAGGGCGATCAGACCGGCTGAAAGGATATTCGATCGGGGTCGATGTTTTTGACCGCGGAGAGGATTTTGACGCAGGCACGGATTCGATTGTACGCGTCCAGATGGGGCGGTTGCGTCGCCTGTTGGCGGAATATTATGCCAGCGATGAGGGCCGGAACGACCGGGTGCGGTTTGAATTTCCGAAAGGCAGCTATGTTCCGGTCATCAACATGGTGGAATCGGCGCATTCCGCCCCAGGCCCGTTAGCCGCCGTAGCTGGATTTTGGCGCGTCGGACGGCGAAAACATTATGGCTTGGTCGCATTGCTTCTGCTCGTGCTAGTCGGAATAGGCGGGGCCGTTTTCTACGATCGCCTGCTGCCGCGCCCCGAACGGATGGAGCCGCGTCTTTTCGTTGCACAGTTCAATGTAATCGATGGCAGCAGCGATACCCGGTTGATCGCCAAGGGATTGCAGCACGATCTGATCGCCTTGCTCTCGCAATATCCCAATATCGAGATATTGGGATATGAAACGGTCGCCGGCGAAGGCGGCGGCGGGCAGAAGATTTCGAACTGGCATGGCGCCGACTATCTGCTTAGCGGCAGTGTGGCCACTGCTGATGGAACCATAAAGGTGTCGAGCGAACTGGTCTCGGTCCGCAAGGGGACCGTGCTCTGGTCGAATATGGACAGTTTCGCTTATTCGAATGCGGGTGATGTCCTGCAATCGCAATCCGAAATAGCCCTTAAGGTCGGATCGACATTGGGGCAGCCCGATGGCGTTATCCAGCAGGCGTCGAAGGCCTTGATTGCCGAAAGCAAAGGCGTCTCGTTTGCTAACTATGCCTGCATACTGGCCGCTTATGATTATAAGCGGCAGAAAGCCGAAAAGGACCATCTGAAAATCCGCAAATGCCTTGAAAAGGCGACGCGCGATAACCCGAATTATTCGAGTGCCTGGTCGATGCTGTCATGGATTTATGGCGACGAACATCGTTATGGCTTCAACCGCCAAGCCGGCGGTTCCGGCGCAATGCGCGCACTGAAGGCTGCCGAAAAGGGGGTTGCCACCAACCCGTTCAGTGCAACCGCGCATCAATATCTGGCGATCGCGCAATTCTATCTCGGGCAGGATCAAAAGGCGCGCCAATCGATGGCAACGGCGCAACGATTAAGCCCGAACAGTTCGGAGATTCTCGCCGATGCCGGCTGGCAAAATGCGCTTGCCGGAAATTCGGATGACGCCCGAACCTATTTTGACGAAGCGTTGCAGCTCAATCCCGATCCACCGACATGGTATTGGGGCGGGTTGGCGATCGACGCGATCCGGAATGACGATGCTGACCGCGCCAAGCGATTTGCCGAACTTTATAGCGGGGATGGTGTGCTGTCGCTTTATGTGAAGGCCGCCGCTGCCCGGCTTAATGGCGACGACCGCAGGGCAGATCTTATGCTGGCTTCCGCATCCAAGAGCTTCCCGGGAGGCGACCAACGGGACAATGATTTCATCCGTCACAATCGGCTCGATGCGCGTTTGACGCGTTGGATTTTCGGCGAGTGAACTTTTCCCGATTGGAGCAAATTTTGCGGCAAAGCGATTTGTAACCGTTACGTACCGGTCGACGTATTCCCCGCAAATGACTGTAATAAAGCCATTTCACCTCGACTTCACCGTTGCACGCTTTGATCCTCCAAATCGGACTGATTTTAGAGCCGGGTACCGCGACGAAAGCCGTCGCTCGATTCCATAGCCGGCGCGGCATTGCAGCCCGGCCATGAAAAGAGGCAAAGAAATTGGCGTTTGAATCCACACTTCCAACGGAAGACCCGTTGCTGTCGCTGTCGCGCGAGATGATTTATCTGCGCCGCGATTTCAGCCGGCAATCACAGCAGATTGAACAGCTTGCAACACTGTTGCGCAAATTCGTCACAGATGATGTCGCACCTGTGCAGGCCGTACCTCGCTTGCCGCAACCTTTTATTGGCCGGCAACAGATCGATCCCGCAATGGTGCGACGCGTGATCCGCAGGCGGCAGGATCGCCACAAGCATTTTCCAGCCAATCTGTTCGCCGATCCGGCTTGGGACATGCTGCTCGATCTTGCGGCAGCCAAGGCCGAACGAAAGCGCGTTTCGATAACGTCGCTGTGCCTTGCATCGGGCGTGCCGATGACGACGGCTTTGCGCTGGCTGTCGGTCCTTGCCGACAAGAAGCTGATCGAGCGAAAAGAAGACCCCGCGGATGGCCGCAGGGTCTTTGTCGAGCTTACCGACGATGCCTTCGCCGCAATGGCGCGCTATTTCCAGAGCTTGGACGGAGACGACGCGCCCTCAGAATGAACATGAGGGCACGTCGCTACTTCGCGCTCACTTTTGTGAGGCGATCCAGCTGTCGATTTTGGTTTCCAGCACCGCCAATGGCAATGCGCCGGTGTTGAGCACCTGGTTGTGGAATTCGCGCACGTCGAATTTCGCGCCCAGTTCCTTTTGTGCCTTGGCTTTGAGACGCTGGATCGTCATCGCACCGATCTTGTACGCCAGGGCCTGGCTCGGGATCGCGATATAGCGTTCAACTTCTGCGGTTGCATCAGTGCGGCCCATATCGCTGTTCGCGAGCATATATTCGATTGCCTGGTCGCGGGTCCAACCCTTGCTGTGCAAACCGGTGTCGACGACGAGGCGCATTGCGCGCAGCATTTCATCCGACAAGGTACCAAAGCGCTGATAGGGATCCTTGAACAAGCCCATGTCATAACCCAGCGTTTCGGCATAAAGCGCCCAGCCCTCGACATAGGCAGTGTTGCCGCCAAAGCGCATGAAGGCAGGCAGCTTCTCATTTTCCTGCGCGATGCTGATCTGGAAATGGTGCCCAGGCGCGCCTTCGTGCAGGTAGAGCGTGGTCATGCCGGGCGTGGTGCGGCTCGGGAGGTCATAGGCGTTGAAGTAAAAGGTGCCGGGGCGTGATCCGTCGGGCGTTCCCTGCTGATAGCTGCCACCAGCTTCATACTTCTCGCGGAATTCCTCATAAGGCTTGATTTCGAGCGGCGCCTTGGGAAGATATTTGAACTGGGTCGAGATCACCGCATCGACCTTTTTGCCGATATCGTAATAGCCCTGCGTCAGCGCCTCGCGGCTTTCCTTTTTGAACTTCGGGTCGGTGCGCAGATGTTCAAAGAAATCCTGCAGGCTGCCTTTGAAGCCGACCTCATTCTTGATTTCCTCCATCCCCTTCTTGATCCGGTCAACTTCGGACAGGCCAAGCTGGTGGATGTCGGCGGCCTTTAGCGGCAGGGTCGTCGTCTGCTCGACCATATATTGGTAGAGCGTGTCCCCGCCCTTCATGTGCATCAGGCCAACCCCTTCGCGCGCAAGCGGCAGATATTCATCACGCAGGAAATCGCGCAGGCGCTGGTTTGCGGGATAGAGACCGTTTTCGACCACATCCTTGTACGCCGCGGTCAGGCGCGCCTTGTCTGCATCGCTGAAATCTGAAGGGAATTTGGTGACCGGGCCGTAATAAGGCGATTCTTCGGTCTTTTGGGCAAGCTGGGTGTTGAGCTGGTCAATGACATTGGTGATGGTCAGCTTGGTTTCGAACACACCGCTCGCCATACCTTCACGAAAACGACCGATCGATGCATCCATCAGGGTTATGAATTCCTTGTGGCGTTTCAGGTTGTTTTCATAATCGGCAACGGTCTTGAACGGTGCCGCACCTTGGCCACTCGCAAAGGTCGGGTAGAATGTGTGGAAGCCCGCAAAGTGGTTCACCGGGCGAACCACGGTCAGGTCCATGATTTCCTTTGAAAGGCCTTTCAGCGTATCAAACTGGCCTTGCTTGAAAACATCATAAGCAATCTGGCCGGTCGCATCGAGCTTTGCCCGGTCAATCGTTTTGAGCCTTTCCAAATTGGTTTCTGCCGCCTTGCGTTCGCCTTCGAAATAGGCGTCGCTGATATAATCGCCCAGCCGGTCAGCATAGCGCATGTCGCCGCGGAAAAGCGCGTTCAGGGGATTGCGCTTGAGGTTTTCCTCATCATCCTGCGCGAAGAGCGCGAATAGTTTCTGGTTCTCGCTTTGCTCGACAACCTTGACGGTCGCGCTCTGCGTTTCTGCAAGCGCCATTGCGGGGGTGGCCAGCAGGGTGGTGGCGAGAAGGGCGCTAAAAATCTGTTTCTTCATGAGAATCTACTCTCCAAATTATGATGGCGTGCACCAAGCGGCTGTGCCCCGCATCTTCAAACAGTATTCGACAGACGGCTGACCAACAACCGCAAACGCGTTGATCTTCAGCTTGCCGTATTGAGTTCGAGCCAGTTGTTCTGGCGGTACCATTTGGTGATGATGTGCTTGACGCCTTGCTTCACCGGGGTTCCGGTGTGCAGCGATTTATAGTTGAGCGTGCCATCGGGCTTCATATTGTTCCAAATCAGCATCGTGCCGGCCTGCGGCCGAATTCCGATGCCGATATGCGGGAATTCCGTTGCGCCGCCTTCTTCGGGTTCGTTGAGGAATATCATCGCGGTCCAGCTGCGTTGACCGCCGCGGGGTCCTTCCTGTTCCCAATAGCTCTGGCTTGGGTGGAAGAAATCATGGTGCGACTTGAATTCCTGACCGACCTGGTAACGCTGGCCTTGCATCGTTTCGGCGAAGTTATTGTCGATGCCCAGCGTATCGCTCATCCGCGCCTCGATCCGAGCGACATCGGCATCCCACCGGTTGAGGTGGCAGCTATAGCTGGTGCGAAAACCGGCCTGCTCCGTCCCTTTGTACAGTGTCGAAGGCACGGCTTCGGCATCGATTTTCTTGATCAGGATGTCGCAATCGCGCTTTCCGAGAAAGCCTTGGTAAACATAGGCCTGCAATTCCGGCACGTCGATTTTCTGGACCAGCGGGTTGGAATCTAGGCGCTTCGTCACAAATGCGCCAATCTTTGCCAGTTTGGCGGGATCATTGTTGGGATCGAACTTTGTCGGTGCTTCGGCTTCGGCGGACAAGGGTAGGCTCCATCGGCGATGATTCGCCATAGGCTTACCATGTAAACGGCTGCATTTTCGAGAGCGGGATTAGGTCTCGTCGACGACGTAGATCGACTTTTCCAATGTCATCGGGAACTGGTCGGCGTCGAGCCCCGGGATGATCGAGCGGACAGCATAGCTGACCGTGACATCAATCTGCTTCACGCCGCCGATGCCGCTGCTTTCCGCGCTCTGCACATCGATGACGAGATTGTCGGCGTTGAGCAGATAGGGCGCAGCAGTTGCGCGTGCCATCGCATCCGCCTCGATCTGGTCGTCCGCAAGGTCGACACCCGTCGAATAGCGAACCACCGTGTGCCGGGCGAGGTCGCCGACCATGCCACGAATTGCGTTGTAACCCTGCATTGCGATACCGACTTGGATTACGCCGACCATCAAGATTAGCGCGATCGGCGCAGCCAGCGCAAACTCGACAGCGCTGGCCCCGGTTTCGGATTTGCGGATTTGGCGAAGCAGGTTGCGCATGATCATTGTATCTGCACCGAACGGGTTACGCTTAAGTTAATCGGCCGGCCCACGCCAAAGTTGGTCCAGGTCGGTACATAGGTTGCTTCGATCGTGATGGTTAGCAGGCGCGATTGTTCCTCGCTGCCAGGGCAAAGATAGCTGGCATCATAGACATCGGGGGCGATGCCGCATTTCACATTCTCTACGATTTCAATGGCGTTTTCATCTACCCGTGCTGAAGCGACGGCGATTTCCTTCATCTGCTCGATTTCGGTCTGACCCACGCTTTCGCGTGCCATGGCAATGGCTGCAAACTCGGCCGTCACTTCCTGCAACTCGGTCTGACGCGCAACGCCGCGGCTGACGTCATAGGCGCCTATGCTCATGACCAACAGGACGGGCGCGATGATCGCGGTCTCGATCAACACAGCACCGCGTTCATCGCGTTTCAGTTTCAACCAGGGCGTCCGCATGTCAGGCAACCAGATACACCCGGTGGCGCTGTGTTCCGACGGCATCGGTGATTTCCTGGTTGTTTGGGCACAGATTGCCAAGATTGGCGTTGCCAGTGATTTCCATCGTGTTGGATACAATCATCAGGCACTGGCTGGTCACGCGCGCCGAACCATTGATCTGCATATGGCTCTTGCTCAGATAGATCTTCCCGTTGAGGATTGTCTCGGCATTGCCGTTGAGCTTATTATTATTGCTGCCCTCGGAAGTGCGATCCTCGAACACCAGCATGCCAGCCAGACGCGGATCGAAGACGCCAGCGGATTCCAGTTGCGCCACGGTGGGTGCGGTCAGCGACACATTCGCCCCGCCGTTGATTTCGATATACGCGCCGTTCTTGAGCACAAACATAACGCCGTTTCCGGTGAAATCATGCTGGGCGTTGATCTTCAACTTGCCGCCGTCGATCACATAAATGCCCGGGGCGAGCGTCGTGTCGCATTGCGTATCAATTTCGCGATAGGTGCCTGGCAGCAGGCTTGCCTGCGTCGTCGACACTTCGACCGTTTCCTGGACCAGCTTCTTGCCTTTCAAGCGCGTCACGGTCGTCGTGGTCGTGCTTGTCGTGCAGCGATAGTCGCGCGTGGTCGGATTGTCGGGTGGTTCGATTTCGGCGAACGGATCTGAAAGGCCGGAAAGGTTTTCAATCACGGTGTCATCGGTGTTTTCACGGAACCAATCATCGATGCCGCCTGCTGCGAGCACGAGACCGACCGAGATATTGGCTTCATCATCGCCGCCGGCCCCTCCGCTGCCTTGGATCTGGATTGCCTCTTCGCTGTCCGACAGCGCTGCAATGCCGCAGTTCATTTGCACGGTGGCGCTGCCGCCGATGGTGATGGCGCCTTCTTCATCCTCGTCGGTTGCGACAAGGCAGCTGGTGTAGGTTGCCGCTTCGGTGAAGCTGGCCTGCGCGCTGACCCGGATGCGGGCGCCACGCGATGTAAGCATGCTGGTGAAGGGCAAGGTGCGCTCAGCGACGACATCGACAATGACGCTGTTATCCGTTTGGTCGGCATAATCGACTACGCGGACATCGACATCGGTTTCAAAATCGACAATGTCCTTGTTGTTCTGAAGCTCTGCCCGAGCCCGGGCATCCCACTCACCGGTGGCTGGGTTATCAGCCTTGCTGAGCGAGTAAGCCCCCGACATCGCGGCTTGGTCAACCGCATATTGCAGTTCGCGCTGCCAGAGATACCACTGAGCCGTATCAACTGCGAGACCGGTGCCGCCGACGAGCATTGGCATGCCCAGCGCGACCATGATCATCGTGTTGCCGCTTACATCTTTGCGCAGTTTCGATCCGAACGCGCGAAGTCGTTTGAAAGTCCTGTTCATGGCTATTTACCCAACTGTTGCCTGAGCAGAGTTAACCAAGCAGGGTTAACCCGGCATGCTACAGAACTGGTAAATGTAAATTAACGTCAAATGATTGATTTTGATAAGAACTTTAGTTCTATAACTATTTTCGTAAACGTCCGCGGGCCATCACCCACTCAACCTGTTCAAGCGTGCGTACATCTTGCAGCGGGTTGCCGTTAACTGCAATCAAATCAGCGGCATAGCCAGGTGCGATCCGCCCGATTTCATTGTCGAGACCCAATGTCTTGGCGGCAATAGTGGTGGCACTCGCCACCGCTTCGGTGGGGGTCAGGCCGTTCTGAACCATGAGAACAAACTCACCCGCATTGCGCCCATGTTCGAAAACGCCGGCATCGGTTCCGAACGCTACGGTAACACCCATTGCCTTGGAACGCTGCACCTGCCGCCCCGCGGCTTCGAGTGCTTGGCGTGCCTTCACCTCGACCGTCGGGGTGTAGATGCCTTTTCCGATTCGCGCCCGCACTCCTTCAAGCGCCATCAGCGTCGGCACCAGCACCGTGCCCTTTGCCTTCATCACCTTGAGCGCAGCCTCGTCGGCGAAGGTTGCATGATCGATGGTGTCGATACCGGCAGCCGATGCTGCCTCGATCCCGCGCGCGCCATGGGCATGCGCCATGACTTTGAGGCCAAGCGAATGCGCGGTGTCGGCGATGGATTTCAGCTCATCATTGTTGAAATGCGCCTCCAGCCCGCGCCCCTGCTGTGACAGCACGCCGCCGGTTGCAGTGATCTTTATGACATCGGCACCCAATTTTGATGCCTTGCGCACCTTTTCGGCGCATTCGACCGTGCCTGTACAGGTATAGCCGCCATCGAGCGCGACGAGCACCTCGGGGCGGAAACCGGTGACGTCTGCATGGCCGCCAACAATGGATAGAGCTGGGCCGGCAGCCACGACGCGTGGACCCCAGATCGTGCCCTCTGCCGTTCCACGGCGCAGGGCATAGCCAGTGTTCTGGGCGGAGCCCGCCTCGCGCACAGTGGTGAAGCCGGCATTGACGGTCAGCGCGGCATTTTTGACGCCGATGATTGTCGCCCATTCGTCAGTATCTACCGCTTCGGTGCGGTAATCACCGCCCGGATCGCTGGTCAGGTGCACATGCAAGTCTATGAGGCCGGGCAGCACCGTCTTGCCGGACAGGTCGATGACGGTAGTGCCCTGCGGGACATCGCCTTGTGTGTGGCCCTTTTCGACCGTGACAATCTTGCCATCGGTGACGGTGATCGTTGCCGGGCCGATGGCCCCTTGTGCCGGATCCGCGATCAGGTTGCCGGCCTTGATGACATAGGTTTCGGCCGATGCGGCGCTGGCAAGGGCGATACCGGCAATGCCGGCGAGCATGTATTTGCGGATCATCTGTTCCTCCCGTTTGTTGCCGGGAGCATGCGCCATGCGATGGCTTTACATCAAGAAAAAAGAGCCCGGGGAGGAAGGAACCCCGGGCTCATCAACTTCTGGGGGATCAGGATTACCAGAAGAAGTTGTGAATTACGTCGACGACATAGCCGTTGCGGATATCGACCAGCAGCACGTCGTCATAATAGCGCACCCAGCGATAGGGGCCGTATGCCGGAGGCAAGCGGTAATACCAGGGGTCGGCGATCCAATAGCGGTTCGAATAAAAGGGCGCGCCGATGTGGATGCCTATGCTGAACCGGCGATAGCGATAGTCGCGATAGGGCGCATAATAGCGTCCTGGACGGTAATAGCTGCGATAGCGCTCACGGTGTCCGCGCCAGTCGTAGCGACGGTCGCTTCGCCAATCGCGGTTCCAGCGTTCGCGGCTGTCATAACGGCGATTGTCGCTGTAGCGGCGATCATCGTCGCGACGACCTTCCCAGCGGCCATCATAACGCCGGTCATTATCGCTGCGACCGTTCCAACGGCGATCATCATCGCGGTTGCCGTTGCGGTTCCAATCGCCTCCACGATTCCAGTCACCATCCCGGCGACGACGGTAATCATCATCGCGATCGCGCCGTTCCTCGCCGCGATTCCAGGTTCGGCCTTGGGTTTGACCCTGGACGGTTCCTTGCGTTTGGCCTTGCTGCTGGTTCCAACCACCCCGGCGCTCGGCGCGACGTTCATTGCGCGGAGCGTCTTGAGCCTGGCGCTGGCCGCGCCATGCGCGTTCGCCCTGTCCATCGCTTTGGCTGACTTGGCCCTGACCGCGTACGCGATCACCCCGACGGCCCTCTCCGCGTTTGTAATCGGCCGCAGACTCGATCGAGAAGTCAGGCGCTGCAGGCGCAGCATGGGCTGCTGGGATGAAGGCGATGGCTGATGCCATTCCGGCCAAGAGAAACTTTTTCATCATCGGTCCTCGATGCAGAACGGCACAATACCGCTCCGACGAGACCTTTATGCTCGATTCGGGCTGTCAGCAGGCTGAATGAGGCTGTAATGTTCAGGAAAGGTTCGAGTTAGATGAACAAACTCGGCCATCAGCTTCTCAGCCTTCCTGTTTGGCGAGCCAATCTTCGAGCCATTTGATGGTGTAATCACCATTGATCACATCGGGATCACGCAACAGGTCCTGGTGCAGCGGGATGTTGGTCTTCACACCGTCGATCACCATTTCCTCAAGCGCGCGGCGCATCCGCATCATGCAGCTTTCGCGGGTCCGGCCATAGACAATCAGCTTGGCGATCATGCTGTCATAATAAGGCGGCACGCGATAGCCGGTGTACATGCCGCTATCGACGCGGACATGCATCCCGCCGGCGGCGTGGTAATATTTGATTTCGCCGGGCGAGGGGATGAAGCTGCGCGGATCTTCCGCATTGATGCGGCATTCGATCGCATGGCCGCGGAATTCGAGCATGTCTTGTGTCACGGATAGCCCGCGACCCTCTGCGACACGGATCTGTTCGCGGACAAGGTCAAAGCCGGTGATCATCTCGGTCACCGGATGTTCGACCTGGATGCGGGTGTTCATTTCGAT
>JALREL010000005.1 GCA_023262005.1 Sphingorhabdus sp.
ATTGGTGGGTCCATTTGGTATGCCAGTGGAGTTTCAGATCCGTACTCAAGATATGCATAAAGTGGCAGAAGAGGGTGTGGCTGCTCACTGGGCGTACAAAGATGGTGAGAGCGATTTGACTGAAATGCAAGTAAGAGCTCATCAGTGGTTGCAAAACCTGCGCCCCAGACCCCCGATATTGCCCGATATGCGGTTTCACTGGCGTATGATGCCGGCATTCCACGCAGCGCACTGCAACTGGTGACAGGCGGCGGTGATGTGGGTGCAGCCTTGACTGGCGATCTGCGCATAGCTGGTGTTGTCTTCACCGGTTCGGTTCCGACTGCAAAGGCAATCGCCCGCAACCTATTGGCGGATGATGGTCGCCCACTCGTTCCGCTGATTGCCGAAACGGGGGGTCTCAATGCGATGTTTGTCGATTCGACGGCCCTTTCGGAGCAGGTTGTGCGCGATGTCGTGATTTCCGGATTCCAGTCGGCTGGCCAGCGTTGCTCGGCGCTGCGTCTCTTGTTGCTGCAGGAGGAAATAGCCCAACACACGATCGAAATGCTGGTCGGCGCTATGCGCGAACTGGTGGTGGGTGATCCGGCCAATCCGGCGAACGATATCGGTCCGGTCATCGATCAGGCCGCCTATGACAAGCTGATGGCCTATCGCGCACAAAATGCCGCCCGCATCATTCATGAGGTTCCCGTGCCCGCAACTGGCCATTTCGTGCCGCCAACGCTGATGCGGCTCGATAGTCTGGATCAGCTCAATACCGAATGGTTCGGCCCCATCGTCCATGTTGCCACCTGGTCCGCTGGAAAACTGGAAGAGACAATAGCCGCGGCAAACGCCAAGGGCTTTGGGCTTACCATGGGACTACACAGTCGCATCGCGCGGGTTTCAGAAACGGTCGAAACATGTGCCCGCGTGGGCAATCTCTACATTAACCGGTCAATGATTGGCGCGGTCGTTGGCAGCCAGCCGTTTGGCGGTGAGGGGCTTTCAGGCACAGGGCCCAAAGCGGGCGGACCCAATTATCTGCACCGTTTCTGCGCGGAGCGGACTACCAGCGTCGATACCACCAGTGCAGGTGGCAATGCTTCGCTGCTGTCGTTGGAGGACTGAGACAAAAGGGGCAGTGCGCGACCCTCGCACCGCCCCTCCCCCCGTTAACGAGAACCCCTGTTAACGAGAAACATTTTGGATCGCTCAGTCGCGCGGAGTCTTTATATCCTGCACGCTGCGGTCGAGATCGCGACCCATTTGTTCAAGCTGCGGCGCCATGGGGGCAAATGCGCCGGCAAAAGCGCTGAGCATCGCCATCATCTGCCGTGTTCCCTGACCGAGGGCGCGGGGAAGATCGTCTGCATCGCGGCCCGCCAGATCGGCGACGGTGGCATCATCGTCGATATGTCTGCGAACCGTGCCGGGACGCGCCCTTTCGATTGCTGTTGCAAACTGCCCCACTGGCAGGTCGAGCATCGATTCCCCGATCTGCTCGACCATAGCCGCAACGCCATCCTGCATCACCGGATTGGCGAGATCGCGCGAAAGCTTGTTCAGCTTTTGCTCGGCGTTCGGGCCTTCATTGTGATCGTCGGAATAGGGCAGGGCCGGGCTATTGCCAGCCGGTTCACCCGTGCCTGCGACAAACTGGATATCGGTGTCGGCCGCTTTTGCACCCGGCGCAAAGGCCAGCAATAGCACTGCCAAACCAGCCAGGGCCGGAACCCGCAAATCAATTGGACGCATCGCTTTAATCCCATCCAATAACCGCCTCTGGCGGATATCGTGACAGACCTCATCCGGGTCTGAACGGGTGCGCATTTAGCAACCGCAGGCTGACCTCGCACTGAACAAAGCGGTCAGATTCCAGCAAATAAGGTAAATGGTTGTAACTTGCGGGACGAATTGACCACCTATTCGGCGGCGACACTCGAAACAGCATCCGAAAGAGGGTGTTCCAGCCGACTCAGCATTTCCTTCGGGCAAACCTGCCAGAATTCGCCGCGCCGCCGCTCCCAATCCTCGAGGATCGAATTGGACCAGATGCTGTCGGTCGCCTGAGCGTGCTCGGCGATCAGGGCCTTGAGCCGCGCTTCCCAATAGACGCTGTCGAGCCTTTGCCAGACGATGCTTTCGGGATTAGCGCGTGACGCGAAGCTGCCATCAGGATCGAGCACGAATGCCATCCCGCCCGTCATACCCGCACCAAAATTGCTGCCGGTTTCACCGAGGATGACCGCGATGCCGCCGGTCATATATTCGCAGCCATTGGCACCACAGCCTTCGACGACGACCTCCGCCCCCGAGTTGCGCACGGCAAAGCGCTCGCCGGCTTGCCCAGCTGCGAAGACCTTGCCGCTGGTCGCACCATAGAGCACGGTATTGCCGATGATCGAGTTGCGATGGCTTTCAAGGTTCGAACTCACAGTCGGGCGAACGACGATCTTGCCGCCCGACAGGCCCTTGCCGACATAGTCATTGGCATCACCAAAAACTTCGAGCGTGATGCCCTGGCACAGGAACGCGCCCAGCGACTGACCCGCCGATCCGCGCAGCCGGACATGGACGTGATCGTCAGCAAGCCCCTTCATCCCATACAACCGGGTGATTTCGGAGCTGAGCCGCGTTCCTACCGCGCGGTGCGTGTTGCGGACATTATAGGTCAGTTGCATCTTCTCGCGCCGGTCGAATACCGGCTGCGCATCCTTGATGATTTGCGCATCAAGGCTGTCGGGAACCGGATTACGGAAGCCCTCGATATGAAAGCGTCGCGCTTCATCGGGCGCATCGACCTTGGCAAGGATAGGGTTCAAATCAAGATCGTCGAGATGCTCGGCGCCGCGATT
>JALREL010000059.1 GCA_023262005.1 Sphingorhabdus sp.
TTCCGGAAGCACTGATTGCCAATAACCGGGCTTTCCTGCCGGCAATGATCGGCTTCACGCCACCCGGGCATATCTATACCCATATTGTCGGCATCGACCTCGTCCGAACCGAGCGTGACGAATTCTATGTGCTTGAAGATAATGCCCGAACGCCATCGGGCGTATCCTATATGCTGGAAAACCGGGAAACGATGATGAACATGTTCCCCGAACTGTTCAGCGCAATCCGCGTGCGCGAAGTCGGCAGCTACCCCAAGAATTTGCGCCGCTCGCTTGAGGCCTGCGCACCACAGGGCTGCGACGGCCGGCCGGTGGTCGCGGTGCTGACGCCGGGCATTTATAACAGCGCTTATTTCGAGCATGCCTTCCTTGCCGACCAGATGGGGGCAGAACTGGTCGAAGGGCATGACCTGAGGATCGTTGACGGCCGCGTCGCCATGCGGACCACGCAGGGCTACAAACCAATCGACGTCCTCTACCGGCGCGTCGACGATGATTTCCTCGATCCGATGAGTTTCCGCCCGGAATCGCAATTGGGCGTGCCGGGTATCATGGACCTGTATCGCGCGGGCAAGATCACCATCGCCAATGCGCCGGGCACGGGCATCGCTGATGACAAGGCGATCTACAGCTACATGCCTGAAATCGTCGAATTCTACACCGGCGAGAAGCCGTTGCTCGCCAATGTGCCGACATGGCGTTGCGCCGAGCCCGAGGCGCTCAAATATGTTCTCGACAATCTGAAGGAACTCGTCGTCAAAGAGGTGCACGGCTCGGGCGGATATGGCATGCTGGTTGGCCCCGCCGCGAGCAAGGCCGAGATTGAGGCATTTGCCAAGAAACTGAAGGCGCGGCCCGGCAACTATATCGCGCAGCCGACATTGGCGCTTTCAACCGTTCCCGTCCTAACCAAGGCAGGCCTTGCCCCGCGCCATGTCGACCTGCGGCCCTTCGTCCTTGTCTCGCCCAATGGCATCGAAATCACCCCCGGCGGGCTGACCCGCGTTGCGCTCAAAAAAGGTTCGCTTGTCGTGAACTCAAGCCAGGGCGGTGGCACCAAGGACAGCTGGGTGCTGGAGGACTGACGGCGATGTTGGGGCGCACCGCAGGGGGGATATTCTGGATGTTCCGCTATCTCGAGCGGTGCGAGAATATGGCGCGCCTGCTGGAGGCTGGCCATCGCATGGCCCTGACCCGCAGCACCGGATCGGATGAGGAATGGCGATCGGTCATCACCACTGCCGGCCTGCAAGCCGACTATGAAAGCCGGTTTGAAGATTATGCTGCTGCGCAGGTCGTGAACTACCTGCTGCGCGACAAAGCCAATTCGTCCGCCATTTTGTCGATGCTGGAAACCGCCCGCCACAATGCCCGCATGACACGGACCGCACTGACCCGTGAAGTGTGGGAGGCAACCAACATCTTCTGGATGCGACTGAAAGAAGCGCTGGCAAGGCCGGTACGCGAAACCGACCTTCCTGGCATAATCTCCATGATCCGCCAGCAATCGGCGCAGGTGCGCGGGGCACTGCACGGGTCAATGCTGCGGATCGATGTCTATAACTTCGCCCGTCTGGGTACCTTCCTCGAACGGGCAGACAGCACAGCCCGTATCCTAGACGTCAAATATTATGTCCTGTTGCCCTCGCTCTCTTTCGTTGGCTCCTCGCTCGACAATGTGCAGTGGGAAACGATCCTGCGCTCGGTATCGGCCGAGCACGCCTTCCGCTGGCTCAACGCCGCCGACACGCGGCCAGTGGGGGTTGCCGAATTCCTGATCCTCGACGAACGCTTCCCGCGCTCGCTCGCCTTTTGTTACCAGAAACTGTTCGGCAATCTGTGCTATCTCGAACGAGACTATGGTGCGCGGATGCCCGCACACGACCTGGCACAGGAAATCCATGACGGGCTGCAAAACCGCTCAATCGATGCCATTTTCGAAAGCGGGCTGCACGAATTCCTCACCGACTTCATGACCTGCAACGCACAGCTCGCTGCGCAGATCGAGCGTGATTACCGCTTTTACGGATAGGTCGATGCTGCTGAAAATCCACCATCGCACCCATTATCATTATGAGCATCCCGTACCTTACGGGCTGCAGCGGTTGCGCATGATCCCCAAGGAAAATGCTGCGCAAAAAATCCTGAACTGGAAGACCGATATAGAGGGCGGCAAGGTTCAGGCTGACTATATCGATTATCACAACAACCATATCCTGCTCGTCAGCATCAATGAGGGCGTGAGTGACATCACCGTCGAATGCAGCGGCGAGGTTGAAACTTTCGATACCGCAGGCGTGATCGGCAAGCATGGCGGGCATGTGCCGCTCTGGTACTTCCTGCGTCCCACCAAGCTGACCGAGCCCAGTCGGGAAATCCAGGCACTCGCGAAATCGGTGCAAGGCGAAAATCTGGACCAACTGGCGATATTGCATGGCCTGTCATCGAAGATTCTTGCAACCGTCCGCTACGATATCGGCCATACCGATGCCGCGACCACGGCCGATGCGGCGCTGGCCGCAGGCCATGGTGTGTGCCAGGATCATGCCCATATCTTCATCGCTGCCGCCCGCTCGCTCGGCATTCCGGCCCGCTATGTCAGCGGCTACCTCATGCTCACCGACAGGGTGGAGCAGGAAGCCAGCCACGCTTGGGCCGAAGCCCATGTCGAAGGGCTGGGCTGGGTCGGCTTTGACGTGTCAAACGGCATCAGCCCCGATTTACGCTATGTCCGCGTCGCAACTGGCGCCGATTATGCCGAAGCCGCGCCTGTATCGGGCATTTCCTATGGCGGCGGTGAGCAGAGCATGGTTGTCAGCCTTGCCGTCGAGCAGTAACGCGAGCGCAAACAATATATCGGGGGCAAGAATAGAGTGACCTATTGCGTGGGGATGAAGCTGGATACGGGGCTGGTGTTCATGTCGGACACGCGCACCAATTCGGGCGTCGACAATATCTCGACCTTTCGCAAAATGCACAGCTTCGAAAAGCCGGGTGAGCGCCACATCACCATATTGTCCGCCGGCAACCTCGCCACCACCCAATCGGTCATCAGCCTACTGGCGGAACGCACAAAGGCACCCGAAGACCGCAATCCATCGATCCTCGCGGCGGCATCGATGTTTCAGGTTGCACAGATTATCGGTGATCTGCTGCGCGAAACCATCCGCACGCGCGAGCAGACCGGCCTGAATGCAGAGACCACCTTCAACGCAACACTGATCGTCGGCGGCCAGATCAAGGGCATGGAACCGCGCCTGTTCATGATCTATCCCGAGGGGAATTTCATCGAGGCATCGGAAGACACGCCCTTTTTCCAGATCGGCGAAACCAAATATGGCCGCCCGATCCTGGTGCGCGGTTTCCAGTCAGACATGAGCTTTGAAAGCGCGGTGAAGCTGCTGATGGTGTCGTTCGATTCGACCATGGCCGCCAATCTTTCGGTCGCGCTGCCTTTGGACATGCTGCTGCTGCCCAAGGATCGGTTCGAGCCTTTGCAAAAGCGGCGGATTACCGAGGATGATCCCTATTTCAGCACGATATCGAACAAATGGTCCGATGCGCTGCGCACCGCATTCCATTCGCTACCCGATTATGTGATCGACTAGATCAGGCTGTTTCAAGCGCGCGGGCAAGCTTGTCGCGGATCGCGCGCAATTCAGGCACCAATTTTGATGGCGGCGGCGATGCAAACAGATCGCCAATGGGTGCAGGCGTTGCGACGGGTGCCGCCTCTACAACCGGCGCCGCTTCGGAAACTGGCTGCACCTTCCCGCCCTTGGCCAGGAAGCTGCGCGCCCCGCGAATGGTATAGCCCTGATTGGTCAGCAAATCCTGGATCTGGTCGAGCAAGGCAACATCCGACGGGCGGTATAGCCGCCGCCCGCCTGCCCGCTTCAACGGTTTGAGCATCGGGAACTGCTCTTCCCAATAGCGCAGGATATGGGTTTTCACGCCGAGCCGGTCGGCCATTTCACCTATGGTAAGAAATGCTTCAGGAGCCTTTTCCATGCCCGCTTACTTGACCTTCTGGCGCAGGCCCTGGCTGGCACGGAAGGTAAGCACGCGGCGCGGTGTGATCGGCACTTCGACACCCGTCTTCGGGTTGCGGCCGATGCGTTGTGCCTTGTCGCGCAGTACGAAAGTGCCAAAGCCTGAAATCTTCACATTCTCGCCAGCGACCAGCGCATCAAGAACATGATCGAGCAAGGATTCGATGATCGCAGACGCGTCAGCCCTCGAAAGCCCGACATGCCGGTTGATCGCCTCTGCGATATCCGCGCGTGTCAAAGTACCTGCATCTGCCATGGATTACCTCCTTATTGCATGCGACCCTTGTTGATTCCCAAGGAACATATAGCAATTTCAGGAGGATGTAAAATAGCGGACGAATTTTTACCGTCCGAAAACGGATCACATCCGGACGACGGAAGCGCCCCAGGTAAAACCGCCGCCCATCGCCTCGAGAACGACGATATCGCCCTTCTTGATCCGGCCATCACGCACTGCGCCATCAAGCGCCAAAGGCACCGATGCGGCAGAGGTATTGGCATGCTCGGCAACGGTCAGCACCACGCGTTCGGCAGGCAGGCCGAGCTTCTTCACCGTCGCATCGATAATGCGGGCATTGGCCTGGTGCGGGACGACCCAATCGATGTCCGCAGCGTCCAGATCGGCTTGCTCGAGCACTTCGTGCATCACGCTGGCAAGGTTGGTGACGGCATGGCGGAAAACTTCGCGCCCCTGCATCCGCAGCTTGCCGACCGTGCCGGTGGTCGAAGGCCCGCCATCGACATAGAGCAGCTCATTATGCTTGCCATCGGCATGAAGCTGCGTCGCGAGTACGCCGCTATCGCCGGTTTCGCCTGAAAGCACGACCGCACCGGCGCCATCGCCGAACAGCACACAGGTGCCGCGATCTTCCCAATCGAGCAGGCGTGTCATAGTCTCGGCACCGATCACCAGCGCGTTCTTGGCCGAACCGGCGCGGATCATGCTTTCCGCGACCGAAAAGGCATAAAGGAAGCCCGAGCATACAGCCGCGACGTCAAACGCGACCCCGCCATGGTGGCCAAGGATATGCTGCACCTTGGTGGCAGTAGCCGGAAAGGTCTGGTCGGGCGTGCAAGTGGCAACGATGATGAGGTCGATGTCCTTCTCGGTCATCCCTGCCGCATCAAGCGCGTTGCGGGCAGCCTCAGCACCCAAAGTTGCAGTGGTCTCATCGGGCCCGGCAATATGGCGGAACTTGATCCCGGTGCGCTCGGTAATCCATTCGTCGGATGTATCGACTTGGGCGGCCAGTTCATCATTGGATACGCGGCGCTTTGGCAGGGCAGAACCCGTCCCCTTTATAACGGCACGAAGCGCGGTTCCGCTCATTCCTCAATGACTTCCTTGCCTGCGATCTGTTCCAGATCCTGCGCGATGCGCGTGGTAATATCGTCCTCGACCAGCCGGGCCGCGACTTTAACCGCGTTGGCGACGCCTTCGATGCTGGCGCTGCCATGGCTTTTGACAACAACGCCATTGAGACCAAGGAAGACCGCGCCATTATGATTGTTCGGATCGAGATGGTGCTTCAAAAGCTCGGTCGCGGGGCGCGAGACGAGGAAGCCGAACTTGGAGCGGATCGAGCTGGTAAAGGCGCGGCGCAACAGATCGGTCACGAACCGCGCAGCACCCTCGATCGATTTGAGCGCGATATTGCCCGAAAAGCCATCGCAAACGACAACATCGCATTCGCCACGGTTGATCTTGTCAGCCTCGATAAAGCCTTGGAAGGCCATGTGCAGCTCGGGGCTTTCGCGCAGATGCTGCGCGGCAAAACGCAGGCTGTCGGTGCCCTTGAGCTCTTCAGTGCCGATGTTGAGCAGGCGCACACGCGGCTTTTCGAAATTGTAGAGGATGCGCGAATAGGCCGCGCCCATGACAGCGAATTGCACAAGGTTGCGGGCATCGCATTCGGTGTTTGCGCCAAGGTCGAGCATCACGACATCGGTATCGGTGAGTGTCGGCAGCAAGGCGGCAAGCGCCGGCCGGTCGATCCCCGGCATGGTACGCAGAGCGAGCTTTGCCATTGCCATCAGCGCGCCGGTATTTCCGGCACTGACGGCTGCGGCGGCTTCGCCCGCCTTTACTGCGTTGATTGCCAGCCCCATCGAGCTGCCACGCGACTTGCGCAGCGCCTGGCTCGGCTTGTCATCGCCGGTGACAACTTCGGTGGTGTGGAGGATTTCGGACGCTGCGCGCAGATTCGGGTGGTTTTCGAGTGCAGCCTTGATCTGCACTTCATCCCCAACCAACAGGAATTTGAATCTTTCGTGCCGGTGACGCGCCAAAGCGGCGCCCGCGATCATCACGCGAACGCCTTCATCACCGCCCATCGCATCTATGGCGATACGCGGTGAAGTGGTCACGATATCATCCCTCCAATGAGAAGAGCGATTGTCCGGAAATTAGGCGACAGCGAGGATTTCGCGGCCGTTATAGTGGCCGCAAGCAGTGCACACATGATGCGGGCGCTTCAGTTCGCCGCAGTTCGAGCATTCCTGAAAGGCTTCAGCCTTCAGCGAATCATGGCTACGACGCATGCCGCGCTTGGACGGCGTGGTTTTTCTCTTGGGGACAGCCATCTCGGCACCTGTTCCATTTCAAAAAAATCTAATGTTTCTACGGCTTTAAAGCGAAAAGGCGACGCTGGCAAGCAAGGCCGGAAGCGGCGTCTAAACACCCAAAGCTGCGGATGAGGGGCGGCTAATACCGATTTTTCCGTGCTTTGCAAGTTCGCAGATGGCTGATAGCACCGCTTTCCAACAACGGGAGGACAATATCATGCTTTCATTACCGATTACCTTGACGATTGCAGCGGGTGCCGCGCTGGTGAACATCTGGCTGATGATCCGCTGCGGGCAAGCGCGCACCAAGGGCGGCGTCTCGATCGGCGATGGCGGCGACGAGTTCCTGATCCGCCGCATGCGCGCGCACGCCAATTTCGTCGAAAGTGCACCCTTCGTGCTGGTGCTGATTGCGGCGCTCGAAGCAACCCAGGGCTCGCCCACCTGGCTGTGGTATGTCGGCATCATCTACATCTTCGGCCGCCTCGCACATGGCCTCGGCATGGACGGCGGCACCTTCGCCAAAGGCCGGATGGTCGGCACGCTGATCACTCTGCTGACGCTGCTTGGGCTTGCAGGTTATGCGCTGTGGAGCGTCTATTCGAAACTGGGCTAAGCCCCAATCTCCCCTCCCGCCTGCGGGAGGGGGCATTTTCAGCTCAGCGCATAATCCGAGACATAGGCGTTGACCTTGCGTTCATAGCCGAACTGGCTGGTCGGGCCGTGGCCCGGAATGAAGGTCACATCGTCGCCGAGCGGCCATAATTTCTTGGTGATCGAATCGATCAGTTCCTGATGGTTGCCGCGCGGGAAATCGGTGCGGCCGATTGAGCCCTGGAACAACACATCACCGACAATCGCAAGGCGGCTGGGGCCGTGGTAGAAAATGACATGCCCCGGCGTATGACCCGGGCAGTGAATCACATCGAGCACAAGATTGCCGACGGTGACGGTATCGCCGTCTTTCAGCCAACGATCAGGCTCAAAAGTCTTGGCGTCCATCCCCCAGCGCTTGCCATCATCGTCAAGCTGCGCGATCCAGAAACGGTCCTCCTCGTGCGGGCCTTCGATAGTCAAGCCCAGTTCCTGCGCCAGCATGCCCGTCTGCCCGCAATGGTCGAGATGGCCGTGGGTAACGAGCAGCTTTTCGAGCTCAACCCCGGTTTTCGCCACAGCATCCTTCAGCTTGTGCAGATCACCCCCCGGATCGACCAGCGCCGCCTTGTTGGTTTCCGTGCACCAAAGCAGCGTGCAATTCTGCTGCAGCGGAGTGACGGGGATTATGACCGCCTTCAAAGGCGGTTGGGCGTTCATGTTCGAGGTGACGTTGCTCATGCGCGATATGTGGCTCCAACCACAGCGAAGCGCAAGTTCAGTCTTCGTCGTCCAACGTCCAGAGAGGAGCATCGAGCGCTTTCGCCAATGCCTTGCGTAACTTTGGCGTGCCATAACGCGCGCCAGACTCAATCTGGCTGAGGGCAGACTGGGTACAGCCAGCAGTCTTCGCTAGCGTTATCTGCGACATTCCGCGAAACTTCCGCCAGGCCGCGATCGGGGAATGACCGTCCAGGATTAGTTCCAAAACTTTCCCTGGCATTGTTCCTTCGCCTGCAGACAGCCTTGCAACCTGCACACGTGCGGCCAGCATATCTTGGCTCTCTTCGGCCAGAGTTTGAAGACGCTCGAAATCAGCAGCAGGTAGCACGACCATTTCGGTGCCGTCAGGAGCGACAAATTTTTGCGGTACGTATCCCATTTGCAACCTCAATCATAAACACTGCCGCGTGCTGCGATCCGAATGACGAGAAGGACAACAAAATCCTCTGTAAATATAACCCGCCAATCACCTACGCGCATCCGTTTGAAACCATCACCGCCCTTCATCGTGACGACGTTGTTCGCCAATGAAGCAGGATCTTGAGCATATTGTTCCACCTTATTGCAGATTCGACGTGAGGTGGAGTTATCCATCCGCCTCAGCGCCTTAACCGCATCACGGCTATACTCTACCCGCCTCATTCAAATAACCAATATAACATATTGTTATTTTTGTCCATTGAAATATCACAACCTGCGTCCCACCCAGACCACGCGGCCGACCACCTGCACTTCGGCTGGGTCGCGGTCGGGCCAGGATGGATAGGCGGGATTATCCGACAGCACTGACAACCGCCCGCCAGGCGCGGGCGCAAGCCGCTTCACCATCAACACTCCATCGATGCGGATGACATGGATGCCATCGCGTAGCGGCTTTAGCGCCGCGCCTTTGTCGACCATGATATCGTCGCCATCGTTCAGCGTCGGTTGCATCGAATCGCCTTCGACGCGGATCAGCGACACATTGCGTGGCTCAACACCCAACTTGCGCAGCCATTGTTCGTCAAAGCCGACCTTGCCGGCCAGCGCCTCTCCATCGGCGAGCGCACCCGCACCCGCCGATGCACCAACCGCCAGCTTGGGCACCAGTTTCAGGTTGTCACTTTTGCCCCCTACTTCTTCGGGCGCGCCAAGCAGCTGCGGATCAACGCCATAATAACGCGCGAGGATCGAACGCTCACGTTCGGGCAGGTTCTTGGGGGAACCGCGCTTGATAAATTGCTGGATATAGGCGGGGTTGCGCCCGACGAGCCGCGACAGCGCGGAATAATCGTCACCATGCGACTGGATCAGCCGTTCAAGTTCGGCGCGCGGATCGCTGCTCATCATTCACCTACATTAGCAATAGGATTTTTCCTAGACAAGTAGGATTTTTCCTATCACCAATGTTCTTACATTGTTCTCATTGATTCGTCGATGGAACAGTTCCCGAAGGGTGGTGCCAAGGAAAGGACAGCAATGCACATCAATCGAAAGATCGAACAGTTCCTGCGCTTGCACAATATGGCCCCAACCACTTTTGGACGGCGGGTAGCGCGCGATCCGCGACTCGTGCTCGATATGCGCAACGGCCGCTGCCTGCGACCGGCGATGGTGTTAAAGGCGGAAGCGTTCATGGCGGCTTATGAACGCGATCTCGAGCTGCTCAACTTGCGGGAAGCGGCATGAGCGGATCGCGCACCAGCCTGGAGGCCGCGTTGCTGGCGCTGCTGCCCGATGCCCGCCTAACCGGATGCAAGCGCAGCGCCTGGCACAGCGCGACATTTTCCGGCGAGCGGGTGGTCGCAAGGCTCGAACTACACGGGCCTGAGCGCGATTCGGCGGCTGAAGCGTTCACCAAGGCATTGCCTGAAACCGAGTTCCAACTCCGCAGGCAGTTCGTTGCCGACATATCGGTGAGTGCGCAGCGCGCCTTGCCGGGCGCGATTGCCCTGACGGTTGAGGCATTGCTACTCGACGAATGACCTTAGCGGGTGCGCGCGTTCATCCGGTGGAGCGTTTCCAACGCGGAACGCAACGCAGCATCCAGTTCTTCCGATTCGGGACGCGGCGGCACATCGGCAGGTGCTTCCTCCGCTTCCACAGCACGCAGCGGCGCGGGATCGATTGCCACCGGCTCGATTTCTGCCGCTGGCGAGATATCAGGGCGGATTGGCTGGACATTGGAGGGCAATTCACTTGCCAGCTTTTCGATAAAGGCCAATTGGGCATCGCGTTCGGCGAGCGCGGTTTCAAAACGGCGGACCATTTCGTCGAGTGAATTCGCATCGCCCTGGGGCGCTGCGACGGGTTCCTCCGCAGTCTCTTCCGCGGGCTGGACTAGCTCGACCGCTTCAACCTCTTCAGCCTCCACCCATTCTGCCTCGACTTCGATCGTTGCCTCTTCATCCCCCATTTCAACCGCCTCGACCTCGGTCGGCTCCGCGAAATTGGCTTCTGCCTCGGCAATGTCGCGTTGGGCGGAGAAAGGACGACGCGGCGGGGCATCAGGATGGGCATCGCCGGCGCGCAGCTTGGGCAGGTCAGCAAGGTCGTTGATGCCATCGCCATTGCGGCGGGCGGCAACAAAAGCGGCAAACCAGGCCTTCACACGCGCAAGCAGCGAAACGCGTGGAGCCTCTTCTTCGAAACTGTCCTCATTATCGCCGAAAACCTCGGGATTGGTCCAGAGCGGCTCGTCATGCGAAATTGCTGCTAGGTCGGAATGTCCCGTACGGCGCAGCAACAGCGCTGCGAGGATGAGAAGCGTCAAAGCGCCAAAACCATAGGAAATCAGCGCGCGTGCGGTATCGCCAAGCGGAGCGGCGGTTGCGGGAATCATTTCCGAAACCCCGGTCGAACCTGTCAGCGTTTCCCAGATGCCGGTGGGCACGAACATCGCGACAATGGCGGCGGCTGCGCCGCCCCCCGTCGCTATCGCAACGGCCCGTGTCTGGTCATCGAATTTCAGCATCGCTTGCATAGATACCCTGTTTTTTCAACGGGCTCGCATCGCGACCGGGCCGCGACCTTACCCTTTATTAGCACGGCCTATCAGGAAATGGTAAACAGGATCGTAACGCATTATGTTCTTCTGCCAGTTGCGTTCGCGCTCGACAAAGGCGCGCGCATGGGCCTTGCGATCGGGCCACATCGCCTTGGCGGCGAACAATTCATCAATGGCTTCAGCCGCACCTGCGGGATTATCGGCGGGGAATATGGCGCCGGTCACGCCATCTTCTATCAGTTCGCGATGGCCGCCGACATCTGAAGCTGCAACCAGCCGCCCCTGCGCCATCGCCTCCAACGGCTTGAGCGGAGTGACAAGCTCGGTCAGCCGCATGCGTTTGCGCGGATAGGCGAGCACATCGATCAGGCTGTAATAGCGTTCAACCACTTCATGCGGAATGCGCCCGATAAAGTGGATGCGTGCAGCAACCGGGGAAGCGTCGGCCTGTGCGCGCAAGGCCTTTTCCATCGGCCCACCGCCGACGAGCAGCAGGTGCGCATCCTTTGCCGCGTCGCGCAAATGCGCCATTGCTGCAATCAGGTCATCAATGCCCTCATAATCGTAAAAGCTGCCGATATAGCCAATCACATCCTTGCCGCTCAGCCCCAGCTCCTCGGCCAGCGCAGCGTCGCGCGGCGGCGGGTTGCCGAACAATTCCATGTCGACGCCATTGGGCGAGACGAAGATCTTGCCTGCATCAAAACCGCGCGCAACCAGATCGGATCGCAGGCCTTCGCAAATCACCGCGACTTTGTCTGCCCGGGCGACGACATGATTCTCAAGCGCACGGGTGAAGCGGTATTTGAGCGAACCTTCATGGCCAGTGCCATTGCCGACCGCCGCATCCTCCCAAAAGGCGCGGATTTCATAGACGAGCGGCAAACCCAGCCGTGCCGCAGCCCTTGCCGCAGCCAATCCGTTCAGCGCTGGTGAGTGCGCGTGGATGAGGTCGAACGGCCAATCGCGATGGATTTCGACAATGCGCTTCTCCAGCGCGCGAATCTCGCGCCATTCGCGCACGCCCGATGGGCCAGAAACCTGCAGGGGGGTGCGATAAAACAACAATCCTTCGGCCTCTTCTTCGAGCCCTGCTGGTTCCATTCCGTGCTGGTATTGCCGCACCCCGGTCAACCCGCGCACATCCCATCCGGCACCGAGTTGCGATTTCAGGATCGCGCGCGTGCGAAAGGTATAGCCGCTGTGCAACGGCAGGCTGTGGTCTAGAATATGCAGTATGCGGCCCATCACCCGCCCATAGGCGCAGAATATTTAACGCCGCGTCAACCCAAACAAGCTAATGCTTTTCCTGATTTTTCATTTTCACGCGATGCCTTGGCATCGACAGGGCTGGCAGGGACCAACGCCGGATGATCGACAATCTATCGATATTGCTGAGCCACGGCCTGCTGCTGCTCGCCTTCTGGTTGCTCACCCGGCGCGACGACCTCGATAGCGAACCCCCACCGCCACCCGATGCGGAACCACAGGGTTTCGCCGTCCGTCGTCCTCGCGCATCAAAGGAACAACCCGGCGATGCGTGACCTGTTCTTTGTCGGCTATCTGGGCCTGCTGATGCTGATGGCGTTCAAGCGCCCGTTCCTGTTCACGTTGGTCTATGCCTATATCGATATCGTCGCGCCGCAGCGGCTGAGCTATTTCCTGCTCAATTCGATACCGCTGTCGCTGATCCTGTTTGCGCTGGCAGTGCTTGGCTTCCTGATAAGCGATGACAAGCGCGACGTGCGGGTATCGCCGCGCTGGGCGCTGTTGATCGTGCTTCTGGCCTATTGCGGCTATTCGACCACGGTCGCACTCGAACCAGTGGCCGCGCAGGAAAAATGGAGCTGGGTGTGGAAGGCACTGGTCTTTGCCGCCTTCTTGCCGCTGCTGCTCAAGACGCGGCTGCGGATCGAGGCGCTGGCGCTGACCCTTGTCCTTTGTGCGTCGGCGCTGATCGTCACCGGCGGCATCAAAACCGCGTTGGGTGGCGGCGGCTATGGCTCGCTCGTCCTTCTTATCGACGATAATTCAGGGCTGTACGAGGGCAGCATCATCAGCTGCGTTGCCATCGCAATCATCCCGCTGATTGTCTGGCTGGCGCAGCATGGAACGATTTTCAAACCCGACTGGAAGGTAAAGACCTACGCCGCCGCACTGACCTTTGCCGCATTGCTGATCCCGGTCGGCACGCAGGCACGCACCGGCCTTGTGTGCATCGCTGTGCTGGCGCTGCTCGCCATACGCCAGACGAAGCGGCGCTTCCTCTACCTCACCGGTGCCGCCTTGGTCGGGCTGGCAGCCATCCCCTTCCTCCCCTCAGCCTTTTCCGACCGGATGGAAACGATCAAGGATTACAAGGCAGATGAATCCGCTGCCACGCGCGTTGCCGTTTGGAAATGGACGTGGGAATTTGTGCAGGAACATCCCTTTGGCGGCGGCTTTGATGCCTATCGCATCAACAAGATCCGCTATGACTTGCCGGTCGTCGATGAAAACGGGTTCGATACCGGCGCAGTAGACCGCAAGGAAATCGTCGACCAGGGCCGCGCTTATCACAGCAGCTATTTTGAAATGTTGGGCGAACAAGGCTTTCCCGGCCTGATCATCTGGCTCCTGATCCATGTAGGCGGGGTCTGGCGTATGGAAATGCTCGCCCGCATGTACAAGAAGCGCAACCGGCCCGATGAGGGCTGGGTCGCACCACTCGCCACCGCGCTTCAAAATGCGCAGATCATCTACCTTGTCGGCTCGCTGTTTGTCGGCATCGCATTCCAGCCCTTTGTCTATATGCTGATCGCGATGCAGCTTGGGCTCGACACCTATCTGGCCCGCAGGCGCAACGAGGCCGCGTGGACACCGATCAGGAAGCAACGGATGCGGACCCGGGAAGCCTGAGCGATATCGCTCCCCTCCCGCTTGCGGGAGGGGATGTTCTGGCCGGACCTGAATGGCTTGCTGCGATGGAGCGCGCAGACTAGAACAGCGGCATGACCGCACCTGTTCCGAAAATCCCGTCCGACCCGATTGCAGCCATCAACGAACGACTGACCTATTATTCGGATGTGGTGACCGAATGGGTGCGCGGCAATATTGCCGAACTGGCCGTGGCCGCTGCGGCTGCGGTGCTGGTTTACCTGCTGCTGAGCTGGCTCAAGCGGCGTGCCGCCAAGATTGCCCGCGAACGCGAAGATCATGCGGCGATGGCGTCGATCATTGCCCGGACCATAGCCCGGACAGGCAAATTCTTCCGCGTGATGGCCGCAATCGAACTGGTCAACGGCTATGCCAATGCACCCGCCCCCTTGGCCCGCACCATCGATGTGCTTTTCACCATTGCTGTCGTGCTGCAGGCGGCGGTCTGGCTGCGTGAAATCATCCTTGGCCTTATCGAACGGCGCGCGAGCGACAGCGGCGGCGAACATGAAACGCTGCAAAGCGCGATGGTGCTCATCCGCCTGCTGGTCAGCTTTGCGGTCTTTGCGATTGCCGCGATTGTCATCCTCGACAATCTGGGCGTTAATGTAACCGGCCTGATTGCCGGTTTGGGCGTCGGCGGCATTGCCATCGGTCTTGCCGCGCAGGGCATATTCTCTGACCTGTTCGCAGCGATATCGATCATCTTCGACCGCCCGTTCAAACGCGGCGACACCATCACCTATGATACCACAACTGCGCGGGTGGAGCGCATCGGGATGAAGAGCACGCGGCTGCGCGCGCTGACGGGCGAGGAGAAAATCATCTCCAATTCGAAGCTGCTCGAAAAGGAAATCACCAACAACACGCTATCGGTCTATCGCCGCGTGGTCTTCCTTATCAGCCTTGTTTACCACACGCCCACCGAAACCGCAGCGCGCGTGCCCGATATCCTGCGCGAGATCGTCGAAAGGGAAGGCGCGGAATTCATCCGTGGTGGCTTCCACAGCTTCGCGCCCAGTTCGCTCGATTTCCAGCTCGTCTTTGACGTGCAGAGCGAGGATGTGGACGAAATGTTCACCGCGCGCCATGCCATTGGCCTCGGCATTGCAAAGCGTTTTGCCGAAGAGGGAATCGAATTCGCTTACCCGACGCAGACGACCTACACCGCAGCGCCCGATGGCACGTTCGTCATGCCCTATGCAGAACCGCAAAAAGCGGCACCTGCACCCCGAAAAAAGGCGTGATTCGCGCCCATTGTCGGGCCTGAAGGCGAAGTGACGTAGGGTCAGCGCCGGGAAAAGGCTGCGCTCTTGTCAACCGCCCCGGAAAGGCGCAAAACCGCGCCCGATTTGATAACCACGCACAAAAAGGAGCAGGACATGAGCGGAGTTACACCTGCCGAACTCGCAGGCCGGGTCGGCGAAGTCATCGGCAGTTCGGATTGGATGCTGATCGACCAGGAAATGGTCAACAAGTTCGCCGATGCGACTGGTGACCACCAGTTCATCCACATCAACGAGGAAATGGCCAAGATGACGCCGTTCGGCGGCACCATCGCACATGGCTTCCTCTCGCTCTCGCTGCTCCCGGTGCTGATGGCGAAATCGACCTGCCCGCGCATCGAAGGCGTGAAGATGGGCGTCAACTATGGCGGCAACAAGACCCGTTTCCTCGCCCCCGTCCGCGTTGGCAAGCGCGTGCGCGGCCATTTCAAGCTGCTCGAGCTCGCTGAAAAGCGCCCGGGCCAGTGGCAACAGACGATCGAATATACTCTCGAAATCGAAGGTGAGGACAAGCCTGCCCTGATGGCAGAATGGATCACCCAATTTTTCGTTTAAGCTGAACCGTACCTCTCCCGCTCGCGGGAGAGGAGCGAGACTTGTGAGCATAGCGAACTAGTCGCAGCGGTGAGGGACCTCACCAACTTCGCCTAGGGAGCAAGCTCCCAAGGCTACATATCCTCTCCCGCAAGCGGGAGAGGGATTTTATCGAAAGGAATTCTCCCATGCGTGACGCAGTAATCGTTTCAACCGCCCGCACCCCGCTGACCAAGGCAGCGCGCGGCGCATTCAACAACACCACCGGCGCGACGCTCGGTGCCTTTTCGATCAAGGCCGCTGTCGAGCGTGCCGGTCTCGAAGGCGGCGAAATCGATGACGTCGTGATGGGCACCGCAGCCCAGCAGGGTTCGACCGGCGGCAACGTCGCACGCCTTGCAGCCCTGCGTGCTGGCCTTCCGGTAACCGTACCCGCGATGACGATCGACCGTCAGTGCTCATCGGGCCTGATGACCATTGCGACCGCTGCCAAGCAGATCCTGGTCGACAATATGGACATCTGCGTCGCCGGCGGCGTCGAAAGCATTTCCAAGGTGGTCGGCAGCGGCAAGATGTTTGTCGAGCCCGACCGCGAACTGCTCGAAATGCACCCGCATATCTACATGCCGATGATCGGCACCGCTGAAGTTGTTGCCAAGCGCTACAATATCAGCCGCGAATATCAGGACGAATATTCGCTCCAGTCGCAGCAGCGCACCGCCGCTGCCCAGGCAGCCGGCAAGTTCAGCGACGAAATCATCTCGTGCACCGCAACAATGGCGATTGTCGACAAGGAGACCAAGGAAGTCTCTTACAAGGAAGTCACCGCTGATCGCGATGATTGCAACCGCCCCGACACCACACTTGAAGGGCTTGCCAGCCTGAAGCCGGTGATGGGCGAAGGCCACACCATCACCGCCGGTAACGCCAGCCAGCTTTCGGATGGTTCGTCGGCATGCGTCCTGATGGAAGCCAAGGTTGCCGAAAAGCGCGGCCTGACCCCGCTCGGCCGCTATGTCGGCATGGCTGTCGCAGGTACCGAACCCGACGAAATGGGCATCGGCCCGGTCTTCGCAATCCCCAAGCTGCTCGAACGCTTCAACCTGAAGATGGACGATATCGGCCTGTGGGAAC
>JALREL010000104.1 GCA_023262005.1 Sphingorhabdus sp.
GTTTGACGTGTAAGGCAAGCCTGTCACCGCCGTACCTTGCGGATAGTTCCAACCTGGCGTGGCGGCTAAACCGTTGGCAAAATAACCCGTTGACCAGCCCGCGCGCCAGGCACAGGCGCTGCTGCTGGCCGACCGAGAGGCGCGACGCCGGGGCGTGCAGGCGGTCCTTGACCTCGTCCCACAGGCCGGCGCGGCGCAGCGATTTTTCGACAATGGCGTCCATGTCCGCCTTGGTGGCAGCAAGGCCATGTATGCGCGGGCCGTAAGCGACATTTTCATAGATCGATTTGGGAAACGGATTGGGCTTCTGGAACACCATCCCGACGCGTGCGCGCAGCTGAACCACATCCATCCCGCTCGAATAAATGTCTTCACCGTCAAGCTTGATTTCGCCCTCGATCCGGCAGCCGGCAATCGTATCATTCATTCGGTTCAACGTCCGCAGGAACGTCGATTTGCCGCAGCCCGAAGGGCCGATGAACGCGGTGACATGTTCGGTCGCAATATCGATCGAGACATCGCGGATCGCTTGCTTCTCGCCGTAAAAGACGTTCACGCCGCGGGTGGAGATTTTGAGATTGGAGTTTTCAGACATGATCCTACCAGCGAGTCTCGAATTTGTTGCGAAGATAGATAGCAATACCGTTCATGGCGATAAGCACGAATAACAGCACGATAATGGCTGCTGAGGTATTCTGTACGAAGCCCTGATCGACTTCATCCGACCAGAGGAAGATCTGCATCGGGAGTACCGATGACGGATCCGTGACCCCACCTGGAGGCGTTGAAACGAATGCGCGCATGCCGATCATCAGCAAAGGTGCCGTTTCGCCGAGCGCGCGTGCCATGCCGATGATGGTGCCGGTCAAAATGCCGGGAAGTGCGAGCGGCAATACATGGTGGAAAACCGTTTGAACCTTGCTCGCTCCAACCGCCAGCGCCGCATCGCGAATGGAGGGAGGCACTGCCTTGATGGCGTTGCGCCCGGCGATGACGATGACAGGCATCGTCATCAGCGCCAGCGTCATGCCGCCAACCAGTGGTGACGAACGCGGCAGGTGCATCACCTGGATGAAAACTGCAAGACCGAGCAGGCCGAAGATGATCGAAGGAACCGCGGCAAGATTGTTGATCGACACTTCGACCCAATCGACCCAGCGCGAACGTGGCGCGAATTCTTCCAGATATATGGCCGCCAGCACACCCATCGGAAATGCCAGTGCCAAGGTGACGAGCATCGTAAGGATGGAGCCTTTGACAGCACTCCACACGCCGGCATTGGCTGGATCGGTTGAATCCGAACCCGACAGGAATGCCCAGTCGAGCCCAGATATGCCGTTCTTCAGCATGGTGAATAGCAGAACGGCAAGGAAGGACATCGACAGAACGATGGCGACCAGGCCCAGCGCCTTGAAGCGACGTTCGGCGGCGTAACGCTTTTTCAGCCGGGCCGAGGCTTCGGGGGATTGCCAGTTACTCATACGCCTCCCGGAAGCGCTTCACGACGCGCAGTGCAACAATGTTGAGGATGAGGGTCACGATGAACAGCACTAGGCCAAGTGCGAATGCAGACAAGGTGGTCGGGTGGTCAAAGCTGCCTTCACCAGTAAGCAGGGCAGCGATCTGATAGGTCACCGTCGTCATGCGCTCGAACGGATTGGCTGAAAGGTTCGCCGAAGCACCAGCGGCCATGTAGACGATCATGGTTTCACCAATGGCGCGGCTGATTGCTAGCATCACACCAGCAACGATGCCGGGCAGTGCGGCGGGTATCAGCACCTTCTTGATTGTTTCCGAAGTGGTCGCGCCCATTGCGAGCGAACCATCGCGCATCGCCTGCGGTACGGCGGCAATGCTGTCATCCGCCATCGAAGAAACGAACGGGATGATCATCACGCCCATAACCAGGCCAGCCGCCAAGGCGCTTTCGGTCGACGCGTTGGTGATGCCGACGGCCATCGCAAGATCGCGGATCAAAGGTGCAGCGGTAAGGGCTGCGAAATAACCATATACCACGGTCGGGATGCCGGCGAGAATTTCGAGCATTGGTTTCAAAATACTGCGCGCTCGCGGGCTGGCATATTGGGTCAGGTAAATCGCGCTCATCAGGCCAAAGGGAATGGCCACCAGCATTGCAATCACAGCACCGATGAAGAAGGTGCCCCAGAAAAGTGGAACCGCGCCAAGATCGTCACCCATATCTGACGTAGCAGAGGCCATGGTATCCGGCGTCCAGTTGGTTCCGAACAGGAAATCGATGGGGCTGACCATCGAGAAAAACCGTGCCGATTCAAAAATCAGCGAGGCGATGATGCCAACCGTTGTGACGATTGCGACGAACGAAGCCAGCAGCAAGGCGCCAAGCACAATCCGCTCGATACGGGTGCGCGCGGGGAAGCCGGCTTTAACGCGGGTATATCCAAATGCACCGCCAGCTAGCGCAGCGATTACCGACAACGCAGCCCCCATCCAGCCGAACTTGGATTGGGCGGCTGCAATGGCGGGGGCAAGTTGCTGGGCGATGGGATTCGATGCAAATGCGTCAGGATTTTGCGCCAATGCAAATGCTTCGTTCAGCACGGTGTCGCGTTCGAAATCAAATGCCGGAAGCGCTGCAGCGGCGGGATCTGCAAGGATCGCGCCGTGCACCAACCCCGGCGAAATGAAGGTCCACAGCCATGCAACGAGCAAGGCAGGAACCACCGTCCAGATTGCGGCGTAAATCCCGTAATGCCCTGGCAAAGCCAGTTTCAGCTTTCCGGCAACCGGCGCAAAATGCGCAGATCGCGCACGTGACATGGCCCAGGCGATAACGCCCAGGCCAAGCACGCAAATCAAGACAAATGTTATCGGCATTGCCCCCGACTTTCCGGTTTATTTTAGGCCGCTAGCATCCATCAATGTCATCTTTGCGACAACCTCCGCATTCTTGGTGCGAACGTCATCGGGGGCAACAACCATGCCCTTGGCTTTCAGATAACCGTCGGTTCCCCAAGCCTTGGAGAATTCGTTGAGAAAGGGGGTGATAGACTTGA
Source organism: Sphingorhabdus sp. (assembly GCA_023262005.1). GTDB lineage: Bacteria > Pseudomonadota > Alphaproteobacteria > Sphingomonadales > Sphingomonadaceae > Sphingorhabdus_B > Sphingorhabdus_B buctiana. The sequence continues at coordinate 3,036 of JALREL010000104.1, forward strand.
TCGCCTTCACATGCGCGGCCTTTACGTAGAGGTAAAGCGGGCGGGCGCCGGGATAGGAGAAATCTGAAACGCTCTCATAAGTCGGCATGACACCAGACATCGGGATGCCTTTGATCTTCGACATATTCTCTTCGAGGAAAGAGAAACCAAAAATGCCGATCGATTTCGGATTGGCAGCAATCTTCTGCACGATCAGATTGTCATTTTCACCCTGTTCGACATAGGCGCCATCGGTGCGAACCTTGGTGCACAGATCCTTGTGCTTGTCCTTGTCGCTATCTTTGAGTGCCTTCATCGCCGGGTCGGTTTCGCAACCCTTGGTCAGGATCAGTTCGGCAAGCGCGTCGCGGGTGCCCGAGGTGGACGGCGGGCCATAGACCAGGATGGGGATGGCGGGCAGGGCCGGGTTTACATCGCTCCAGTTCTTGGCCGTCTGCGGCTTGCCAAATGGCGTTGCGGCAAGTGCCTTGTACACGTCTTCCGGCGTCAGTTTCATTTCGGGGCCATTGGTGGCTTCGGCAAAAGCGATGCCGTCCAGACCGACCTGCACTTCGACAATGTCCGTCACGCCATTTTTGACGCAATCTTCATATTCGGATTTCTTCATGCGGCGCGATGCCATTTCAATATCGGGGTGCTGCGAACCCACGCCACCGCAGAACAGCTTCATGCCCGCACCGGTGCCGGTCGACTCGATCACCGGCGATTTCATGTCAGGGTTTGCCTTCGAAGTTGCTTCGGCAACTGCAGTGGCAAAAGGATAAACTGTGGAGGAGCCCACAACGCGCAGGAAATCGCGGGTATCATTGCTACCCGAGCCGCCTCCGCCGCATGCCGATACAGTAAGTGCAGTGGCCGATGCCAGTGCTACAAAAGCCCATTTACGCATTGCAAGAACCTTTCAACTCTATGACTGGCCTGCCAAATGCGACAATCATGTTACAGTTTTGAGACTCATCCAGATTTCATTTGTGGAAGCATGATTGTCGCCGTGGTTCCTTCACCAGGTCGGCTACTGATATCGAAACGGCCGCGATGCCGTTCGACAACATGTTTGACGATCGCAAGGCCCAGCCCGGTGCCGCCGGCCGCCCGACTCCGCCCTGTATCGGCGCGGTAGAAACGCTCGGTCAAACGGGGCAGGTGTTCAGGGGCAATTCCCTCACCATGATCGGTGATGCTCAAGGTAAGCCATCCCCGATCGCTTGCCTCGAGCTGCACCGAAACGCCTTTTTCCGATCCACCATATTTTTCGGCATTGTCGACGAGATTGCGGACGACCTGGGCAAGTTGACCATGATCGCCTGTGACGACAGCACTATCGGTATTGGCGTCAAACCGGATTTCCACTTCGTGCGGTCGCTCGCCAATCACCTCCCGGCATAGGCTGACCATTTCAATCTCGTCCGATGGTACTTCGTGGCGCACTGCCTCAATCCGCGACAATGACATCAAATCCGATACCAGTGATTGCATCCGCGTCGCTTCGCGCTTGATGATGTCCAGGAAACGTTGGCGGGTGGCTGCATCTTCCCCGGCTTTGGGATCTGAAAGGGTCTCAACATAGCCTAGTATCGCCGTTAGGGGCGTGCGCAATTCGTGGCTCGCATTGGCAACGAAATCGGCATGGGCCCGTGCGACGCTCACCTGTACCGATTGATCCTGCAGTGAAATCAGACGCATATTATCTGCCAATGGGCTGCAAACCATTTCCCAAACACTTCCACGCACCGACAGGCCGGTAACCTTGGCGCGGCCACCTTCGGGCGACTTGATCAAGGCGAGCGCTTCGGGATCGCGCAGGGCGATGCGGATATCCTGTTGCTCGATATGGTTGCCCAACAGCGCTTGCGCCGCCGCATTGGCAAAATTCACGCGCTCACCCTGCACAAGCAGAATGGGTATTTCGATCAACGACAGTAACTGTTTCGCATTTTCGGCCATTTCGCCATTCTAGCCAAGTGCAGGATTACCTCAATCGCGAAGTGCGCCGATGTGAAGATTGCCTCGCTGCAAAATAATCATCGCGGCTCGCAGTTAGTGTTACAGTTTTATGACAATAACATTACAGCCAAACGACACAGCAAGAGGGCGATTCGCGCTCCTACAAATTTCGGCGTTCAGGGGGAAACATGTTCGCTTGGTTTCAAAAGTTGTTGCCGCGCACCGGCAATTTTTTCGAGCAGTTCGAGGCACATGGCAAAACCATCGTGGCCAGTTCGCAGGCTTTGGCAAAGCTTGTGCGAGGCGGGCCGGATATTGCCATCCATATCAAGACGATCGAGGATGAAGAGCATAAGGCCGACGATATCATCCGCGAAGTCTTGCAGGATGTGCGCCGGATATTCCTGACACCCTTCGACAGGGGTGCGATCACGGCCCTGATTGGCGTGATGGACGATGCTGTCGACCAGATGCAGCAGACTGCAGGTGCGGCCGAACTTTATGACGTGACGACATTTACGCCCGAAATGGTGGGGATGGCGGATATCATTGTCGAGGCTTCGGCGATTATCGACCAGGCCCTTCCTCTGCTGCGAGACGTTACGGGCAACGCGAAGCAACTGCATGAACTGACCGCGCGCCTCGTCAAGCTGGAGGGTGACGCAGACAAACTGAACTTCACCGGTCTGCGCAAGGCATTTCAGGAACATGGCAAGTCCGATCCGACACAATTCGTGGTCGTGAACGAGATTTACCGCCACCTCGAAAAGGTCTGTGACAAGTTTGAGGATGTCGCCAACCAGATTGACGGTCTCGTCATCGATCACGCCTGAGCCGGGAGGCCCAAATGGAACTCGCCTTTCCGCTACTCGTCGGCTTGATCATATTGGCGCTTCTGTTCGACTTTTTGAACGGCTTGCATGACGCCGCCAACTCGATCGCGACAATTGTTTCGACCAAATTGCTGAAGCCGTTTCACGCGGTGATGTTTGCGGCATTTTTCAACTTTGCGGCTTACTTCCTGACGCTTTATTTCCCGTGGCTACACAAGGTGGCTGACACGATCGGAAAAGGCCTGATCGACAAGGACCTTGTCACGCCGGCGGTGGTTTTCGGCGCTTTGTGCGGGGCGATGTTCTGGAACATCCTGACCTGGATAAAAGGTATTCCGTCCTCATCATCGCATGCATTGGTGGGCGGCCTGATCGGATCGGGCGTCGCGGCCAACGGTTTTGGTGCGGTGCAATGGGCAGGGCTCAACAAGACCGTCATCTTCATCTTCCTGTCGCCGACGCTGGGCATGATCCTGGCGATGCTGGTTATGCTCGGCAGCTCCTGGGTTCTCCGAAATGCACAAGCAAGCAGGGCCGAAGGCGGGATGAAGGTGATGCACATCATATCGTCTGCCGCTTATTCGCTCAGCCATGGATTGAACGACGCTCAAAAGACGATGGGTATCATTGCGGTGCTGCTCTATTCGACCGGATATCTGAAGGGCGAATTCCATGTCCCGCACTGGGTGGCGATCAGTTGCTATATTGCGATAGGCCTTGGAACAGCGTGCGGTGGGTGGAAGATCATCGAAACGATGGGAACCAAGATCACAAAGCTCTCGCAGCACCAGGGTTTCAGCGCGTCGTTGGGCGGTTCGATCATGCTGTTTACCGCGTCTGCGCTGGGAATCCCTGTGTCGACAACGCACACCATAACCGGAGCGGTTATTGGTGCCGGCACGGCGCGCAGAGCTTCGGCGGTGCGCTGGGGGGTTGCAAGCAATCTGCTGACAGCTTGGATATTGACGGTGCCGGCTTCGGCGGCCGTCGGCGCAAGTTTTTATCTGCTCACGCGGTTGTTCTGACCGCGATCAGGCCAGAACGAAACGGCGGATAATCGAATCCATCACCGCCTGATTCATCAGGTTAACAAAGGCGCAGCCAACCGCGCGTCCGTTGTTCCAGATTAGCTGCGATTCGATCGGCGAAAGGCCGGGTAGCGCCAGCCAGCATCGCGCACCTGCGGGCATGCCGGTCAGCGCTTCGCATTGGAAACCGGCGATCGAAAGGTCAGTAACCACAACGGCAAAGCTGGTGTTTCCCGACGGACGCAGCATCGCCGGGATGCGCAGTTTGATGCGCGGCGCGCAGCGATCCTCAAGAGCTGCCTGGTCGTAACGAAGCGAAGTCGGGTCTGCCGTTTCAGAAATGCTCATGGCACAAATTCCTGGTCGTTGGACCATGCATCATGCGCGCGCAGGGTTAATCTGGTGCCCCTAGCTATGGTTAATTGCCGATTTCCCAGCCAAGTTACAGAAATAAAAGACATTTATCCTTTGCAGGGCGAACTTGAAATTTCGCCGCGCACCTGCCATATGCGCCGCGGGAGTCGGATGGGCGCTGTCGTCGCCAACCCGGTCAGATCCTGACGGAAGCAGCCGTAACGATTTTTCGGCGGGTCATCCGGCTCCTATTTCACCCAATTCGCTTTCTGGCCTATCAGGCGGCAGGCACCCAATTGCCGTGGAAACCCGGTGGGATGCGGTGCGGGATGTGCACGATCGCCACCGGCGCGCCGTCGAAATCCTGAGCGTTCAGTACGACAAGGTCGGTGGTTTCGTCGCCTGTGTTGACGACATATCCCATCAGCCAGCCATCATCCTCTGCCTCGCCGCCTTTACGGGGAACGAAAACAAATTCGCCGGGGATATGGCCTGCGCCAAAATCATGTACCTGTTTGCCCCCGGCCACCAGATCATGCTTGAACAATTTCGATTGGTTAGGAGAGGCTGCATCGAAACCGTCTGGCAAGGCCATCGCATAGGCATAGCGATAGGATTTGCCGATCCGGTCTTCATTGGGCCGGGGGAATTCTTGCGAGGCTTCGTCTACGACCCGCCGCGTTACCTTTTGCGCTGATGGATCGATGGTCCAGCGTTCGAACGGGACGCGGTTGGAATCCGGGCCCGTTGCATCGGGCCGGAACATCTGGTCGTGCGCGCACACATCAAGGATGACCTTGCCATCTTGGGTTTCGTACCCATTGCAGGGATGGAAAACATAGCAGGGATCGACGTCGGACCAGATCGTATCGCTGCCTTTGCCATCACGGCGCAGCAATCCGACGCGCGCTTTGTGCTCGGCATTCCAGCGATAGGGGAAAGGATGGCCCGAAATCAGCGCCTTCATTGAGAATGTGCAGGGCAGGTCGAGGATGATCACATAGTTTTTGGTGATCATGCAATCATGGATCATCGGGCCATTGCTGACCGCCACCGTTTCCTCACGCACCACCTTGCCGCTGGCATCGACGACAACATGCCAGATGCGGTCTTGCACATCGCCCTTGTAGCAGATGGCATGCATCTCTCCGCTATCGGGGTCGAGATGGGGATGCGCTGAAAAGGCATAATGCAGCGTGCCGCCAAATGGGTCGTGCGCGATCGTGTTAAGTTCTTCGTCGATGCGCACTGGAAAGCCACCCGCCTCGACAATGGCCCAAGTCTGTCCTGCATGGCCGAGGACATTGGTGTTGACAGTGTCGAACCTCTCATTGCGCGGTCCGGGGGCAGGGGCCTCACCCAATGCGGCACTCACTGATTTGGATCGTATCCATCGGTTGCGATACCACAGCGCCTTGCCGTCCTTCAGGCGCACGCCATGCACCATGCCGTCACCGAGGAACCAGTGATAGGCGGCGGGATTGGGATCGATGGGGTTGGGGCCGATGCGGATGTAACGACCATCGAGATCAGCCGGAATTGAACCGGTCACGCGCAAGGTATCCAGCGACAGTTCGGCTTCCATAGGTGTGTGGATGCCGGTCAGGTAAGGATGGGAAGCAGGGGCTTTGCGATGATCGCGGTTGAACTCCGCTACTTTCATAACACCTTTGGTCACGACGCCACGGATAAGGGTTTCGACTGCGCTCGCCATATCTGCTCTCCTCGCACTTGCCATTCGACTCGGCAATGTTTACAGCGATAACATGTCTCGCAAAGATAACAGTGTCAACATCGAAAATTCCAAGCGTGGATACCATCATGGTGATCTGCGCGTTGCGCTGGTTCAGGCCGGGCTGGAAATGCTCAAAACGCGTAGTGCCGACGAGGTCAGCCTGCGCGAAATTGCGCGGATGGTGGGTGTGAGTGCGACGGCTGTCTATCGCCACTTTCCGGATAAAGCCGCCTTGCTGGGGGCCTTGTGTGACGAGGGTGGGCGCGAACTTGCGCGGTTGCAGGTAGAGGCCATGAAGAAATCCGGCGGCGGGCGACCCGGATTTGATGCGGTTGGCAGGGCTTATGTGCGTTTTGCGCTCGATAACCCCACCTTGTTCCGGATGATGATGACCACGCGCCCCGCAGTCGATTTCCTTGATATCCAGCCAGATCGAGACAATAGCGCGCTGCAATTGTTGCGCGAGAATATTGCGGCTTTGGTGCCTGCCGGGGCGAGTCAGGAACAGCGCCGTATTGCCGCGCTGCAGGCTTGGTCGATCGTGCATGGCCTTGCGATGCTGATGCTCGACAACCAGGTCCCGGTTGACGAGGCTGTAATCGATGCGGTTATCGACAGCGCAGCAACCGGCGTCGCGACTTCGCGATAATGGAATGTGAAGTTTGGGCTTTGACATTCACATCATGATGTGAAATCAGCAAGGTGTTACCTCGCTACAAGAGGTGTGATTCTCACGGGAATGTGAAATGTCGACCCAATTGATCGAAAAGCTGCGCAACCTTGTCACCGAAGGTGGACTCTCGCGTTCGGGCCTTGCCCGCGCCGCTGGCCTCCATGCCAATACCTTGCGCGATCTGGACGCACCCGATTGGAACCCGACGGCGGAAACGCTGCGCAAACTCGAAAGCTATCTCTTCTCGAACGACGATAGCCCCGCGCTCGTGCCAATCGAGGAAATCATTGAGGAAGCGCGCAATGGCCGCATGTATATCTTGGTCGATGATGAAGACCGTGAAAATGAAGGCGATCTGATCATCCCGGCACAGATGGCGACGCCCGATGCGATCAATTTCATGGCGACGCATGGCCGCGGCCTGATCTGCCTGGCGATGACCAAGGCGCGGTGCAGCCAACTGGGCCTTGCCCCCATGGCAAGCGAGAACCGCGAAAGCATGGAAACCGCCTTCACCGTTTCAATCGAGGCAAAGGAAGGTGTCACCACCGGCATCAGTGCCGCGGACCGTGCGCGCACCATCTCGGTCGCTGTCGATGCTTCCAAGGGGCCAGAGGATATCGTCTCACCCGGCCACGTCTTCCCGCTGACCGCGCGCGATGGCGGCGTGCTGGTGCGTGCTGGCCATACCGAGGCTGCGGTCGACATCAGCCGCCTTGCCGGCCTCAACCCATCGGGCGTGATTTGCGAGATCATGAAGGACGACGGCACCATGGCGCGCATGGATGACCTTGTCGCTTTTGCGCGGATGCACAAGCTGAAGATGGGCACGATCCGCGACCTGATCGAATACCGCATGCGCAACGACCATCTGGTGGAGAAGGCGAGCGAGAGCGCCTTCCAGTCGGACTATGGTGGCGAATGGCGCGCGATGACCTATCGCAACAAGATCGACGGCAGCACCAATGTCGTGCTGCAAAAGGGAAAGGTGCTTCCCGACGAACCCACGCTGGTGCGCATGCATGCCATTTCGATTTTCGATGACGTTCTTGGCCGATCGGGTCCGCGCAAGCGCACCCTGCAGCGTTGCATGGCCGAAATCGGCAAGGAAGGCCGCGGCCTGATCGTGCTGTTGATGCCAAGCGGCCCGCAAAGCCTGCAGCATGAAGTGGGCGGCACCAAGCCGGAGGGCGGCGAATTGCGCGTCTATGGTATTGGCGCGCAAATCCTTGCCGATCTGGGCGTGCACGATATGGTCCTCCTCACCAATTCGCACCGTACCGTCGTTGGCCTTGAAGGCTATGGCATCCACGTCGTCGGCGAACGCCCCATTCCGGAGTAAGAATAATGGCAAAATTCCTGATCGTTGAAGCGCGTTTCTACGACCATTTGAACGACATGCTGGTCGCAGGGGCGAAGGCAGCGCTCAAATCTGCCGGGCATGAGGTGGAGGTGATCACCGTACCCGGCGCACTCGAAATTCCGGGCGCGATCGCGCTCGCTGACCAGAGCGACATGTATGACGGCTATGTCGCCATCGGCGTCGTCATCCGCGGTGAGACCTATCATTTCGAGATCGTTGCCGGCGAAAGCGCACGCGGCATCATGGCGCTGACCATGGATGGCGTCGCCATTGGCAATGGCATCCTGACGGTCGAAAATGAAGAACAGGCGATCGTCCGCGCCGACCCGAGCCAGAAGGACAAGGGTGGCGAAGCTGCAAAGGCAGCCATCGCCCTGCTGGACCTGCGCAACCGTTTCGGCTAGGGCCGTTTTCATTCGGGGACATTAGCATTTAGCCTGCCATGCACTTGGCGGGCTAAACATTTATGGATGTCCGAATGACCAGTTCCCAAGACCAGCTCCGCCAGCGCGGATTTCTCAATGCGATCGAACGGCTCGGCAACAAATTGCCCGATCCGATCATGATTTTCGTGTGGCTCATCCTCTTCCTGATGATCCTCTCGCAGGTCGGGGCGTGGCTGGGCTGGTCTGCCTCGCTGCCCTATACCGGCAAGGAAGCGCCGCAATGGGGTGAACTCAAGGACGGTGTTCTCACCTATCGCGCGACCAGTCTGTTCAACGAAGAAAATATCGCGCGGTTGCTGACCGAGATGCCCAAGACGATGTCGGGTTTTGCTCCGCTGGGTCTGGTACTGGTCATTGTACTGGGCGCATCGGTGGCCGAGAAGGCAGGATTGTTCTCCGCATTGATACGCGGTTCGCTGCGCAACGCGCCGCGCGCCATCATGACGCCGCTGGTCGCCATCATAGGCATGGTCTCGCACCATGCGTCGGATGCGGCCTATGTCGTGTTCATCCCGCTGGCTGCGATCCTGTATGCCGCAGTTGGGCGCCATCCGCTGGTCGGGCTGGCGGCGGCATTCGCGGCTGTCTCCGGTGGTTATGCGGGCAACATCACCCCGGGCCAGATCGATGTGCTGCTGTTCGGCTTTACGCAAGAGGCGGCGCGCATTGTCGATCCCGCATGGACCATGAATCCCGTGGGCAATTGGTGGTTCATCCTGTCGATCGTGATCGTCTTTACGCCCATCATCTGGTTCGTCACCGATCGGATAATTGAGCCGCGTCTCGGCACCTGGGGCAAGGAACCGGATGAGGAACTGCGGGCTGAACTTGCCAAATCCGAAATCACCCCTGCCGAGCGCAAGGGCCTGCGCCTCGCCGGGTTGACCGCGTTGCTCGTCGTCGGCGCGTTTGCTGCATTGTCGTTGTTGCCCGGCTATACTCCGCTGCTCGATGAAACGAAGGAAGGCACGGCGCAGATGCAGCCTTTCTATTCAGCCCTGATCGCCGGCTTTTTCCTGCTCTTTGTCAGCACCGGCCTCGCCTTTGGCATCGGTGCGGGCAGCGTGAAATCGAGCAACGACGCGCTGCGCATGATGCAAGACGGCATCAGGTCGATGGCGCCCTATATAGTCTTTGTATTCTTCGCCGCGCATTTCGTCGCGATGTTCAACTGGTCGCGGTTGGGCCCGATTCTGGCGATTGACGGTGCGATTTTCTTGAAAGACTTCGGGCTTAGCGCGCCGTTCCTGCTGGTCAGCGTGTTGCTGCTCTCTTCGGTATTGGATCTCTTCATCGGCTCCGCCAGTGCGAAATGGAGCGCGCTCGCGCCCGTGGTTGTGCCGATGTTCATGCTGCTGGGCATAAGCCCGGAAATGACCACCGCCGCCTACCGCATGGGCGACAGCTACACCAACATCATGACGCCGCTGATGAGCTATTTCCCCCTCATCCTTGCCTTTGCCCGGCGCTGGGATAGCGATGTGGGGGTCGGCACCTTGCTGTCGCTGATGCTGCCTTATGCGCTATGTTTCATGGCGGCTGGCATCGCGATGACGGTGGGCTGGGTCGCGCTGGATCTGCCGCTCGGCCCGGGGGCGCAGGTGCATTACGTGCCGCCCGGTGGCGTACTCCAATAGCCGCGTAATAAAATTACGTTTCGCTTGGCGACCAACTGTTTATAGATGGGCGCATGACCGCACCTGTCTTATCGACCAGCTATAATGCCGACGATCCGGCAACCCAGGCCCGCGCCGCGCACAACCGCGCTTTGGCAGAGGAATTGCGCGCCAAGGTGGCACAGGCCGCGCTCGGCGGGCCGGAGCAGCATCGCGAACGCCATGTGGCGCGCGGAAAGCTGTTGCCGCGCGATCGTGTCGAACGGCTGCTCGACCCCGGCGCGCCCTTCCTTGAGATTGGCCAGCTCGCTGCCAATGGCATGTACGAAGGCGATGTGCACGGCGCGAGCCTAATCACCGGTATCGGCCGTGTGTCGGGGCGTGAGTGCATGATCGTGTGCAACGATGCGACGGTGAAGGGTGGGACTTATTATCCGCTGACGGTGAAGAAGCACCTTCGCGCGCAGGAAATCGCGATGGAGAACCGGCTACCGTGCATCTATCTCGTTGATAGCGGCGGGGCGAACCTGCCGCATCAGGCGGAGGTCTTTCCTGATCGTGAACATTTCGGCCGCATCTTCTTCAATCAGGCGAACATGTCGGCGAAAGCGATCCCGCAAATCGCCTGCGTGATGGGCAGCTGCACCGCCGGCGGGGCCTATGTGCCTGCCATGTCGGACGAAACGGTGATCGTGAAGAAACAGGGCACCATCTTCCTCGCAGGCCCGCCGTTGGTGAAGGCGGCAACGGGGGAGGAGATTAGCGCAGAGGATCTCGGCGGAGGAGACCTGCACGCCAAGAAATCGGGCGTGGTCGATCATCTGGCCGAGAATGACGAGCATGCGCTGACTATCGTGCGTGATATCGTCAGTCACCTAGGTGCCAACGAAGGCTTCAAGGTTGAAAAACGCGAACCGCGCCTACCCAAATATGATCCGCAAGAGCTCTACGGCATCATCCCAGAAGACGTCCGCGCACCCTATGATGTGCATGAGGTGATTGCGCGCCTTGTCGATGGTAGCGAATTTCACGAGTTCAAGGCGCTCTATGGCAGCACGCTTGTTTGCGGCTTTGCGCATATCTGGGGGATGCCGGTCGCGATCCTCGCCAATAATGGCGTGCTGTTTAGCGAAAGCGCGCAAAAGGGCGCGCATTTCATCGAACTGGCGCAGCAGCGCAAAATTCCATTGCTGTTCCTGCAAAATATCAGTGGCTTCATGGTCGGCGGCAAATATGAGGCAGAGGGGATCGCCAAGCATGGCGCAAAGCTCGTCACCGCCGTTGCCACCGCGACGGTGCCCAAGATCACTGTGCTGATCGGTGGCAGCTTTGGCGCGGGCAATTATGGGATGTGCGGGCGCGCCTATTCGCCCCGCTTCCTTTTCAGCTGGCCCAACGCGCGGATCAGCGTGATGGGCGGCGAACAGGCGGCATCGGTGCTGGCAACGGTGCACCGCGATGCCGCAAGCTGGAGCCCCGAACAGGCCGAAGCCTTCAAGACCCCGATCCGCCAGAAATATGAGGATGAGGGGAATCCGTACTATGCCACCGCAAGGCTGTGGGACGACGGGATTATTGACCCTGCACAGACACGCGATGTGCTTGGTTTGGCACTGGCCGCGACGCTGAATGCGCCGGTTGAAGATCGCGGCTTTGGCGTGTTCAGGATGTAATGCAAATGATCCAATCCCTCCTCATCGCCAATCGCGGCGAAATTGCTTGCCGGATCATCCGCACCGCACGCGCCATGGGTATCCGCACCATTGCGGTCTATTCGGATGCCGATGCCGACGCGCTGCATGTGCGTATGGCTGATGATGCCGTGCATATCGGGCCCTCGGCCGCGCGGGAAAGCTATCTGGTCGGTGAGAAGATTATCGATGCTGCGCGCGCGACTGGCGCGGAAGCAATCCACCCGGGCTATGGTTTCCTCTCTGAAAATGCGGAATTTGCGCAGCGCGTGATAAGCGCGGGGCTTGTCTGGGTTGGCCCCAACCCGGCGAGCATCACCGCCATGGGCCTGAAAGATGCGGCCAAGCAACTGATGCAGCAGGCAGGTGTGCCAGTCACCCCGGGCTATATGGGCAGCAACCAGGATGCCGGGTTCCTGTCGATCCAGGCCGATGGCGTCGGCTATCCGGTGCTGATCAAGGCGGTTGCGGGCGGCGGCGGCAAGGGGATGCGGCTGGTTGAACAGCCCGAGGATTTTGCCGATGCACTCGCCAGTTGCCGGCGTGAGGCGGCGGCGAGCTTTGGCAACGACCATGTCCTGATCGAGAAATATATCCAGCGCCCGCGCCATATAGAGGTGCAGGTTTTTGGCGACAGCTACGGCAACATCGTCCACCTGTTCGAGCGCGATT
>JALREL010000121.1 GCA_023262005.1 Sphingorhabdus sp.
CGTCGGCTGGGACGGTGCGCTGATCAAGTTCCATCAGCATATCATCGGCGCGCACTTCGCAGCCGGCATCAAGCAAGGCGCCAATCAAGCGACTAGGTTCGGGATAGTCCTGATCGATGAGCAACGTTTCGGTCGCGCCGCAAATGCCGGTGCGGCGCATCTTGGCGTTGACGGCTATCGCCTCTGCCATCGCCGGATCGGCCTTTGCGTGGACATAAGTGTGGCAAATGCCATCGAGATGCGCGAGCACGGGCACGCGCGCCTCATCCTGCACCCGTGCGACCAGCGACTTGCCACCGCGCGGTATCACCATGTCGATCTGCCCCTGCGCCTTGAGCAACGCGCCGACAGCCGCGCGATCCTGCGTCGGGACGAGTTGGACGGCATCGGCAGGCAGGCCTGCCTTTACTATCCCTTCCACCATCGCAGCGTGGATTGCGCGGTTGCTGTTCACTGCCTCGCTGCCGCCCCTAAGGATGACGGCATTGCCCGAACGAAGGCCGAGCGCCGCGGCGTCTGCGGTAACATTGGGGCGGCTTTCATATATGATGGCAAGCACGCCAACCGGAACGCGGACACGCTCCATCACCAGCCCGTTGGGCCGTTCGCTCCGGTCAATCACTTTGCCGACAGGATCTTCCAGTCGGGCAACCTGCTCGACCGCGCTTGCAACGCCCTCAAGCCGCGCTTCATCGAGCTTCAATCGGTCAAGCATGGCTGCGGACAGCCCATTTGCCGCACCCGCCTCCATGTCCTTCGCATTGGCGGCCAATATGGCAGGCACGGCTGCGCGCATCGCCGCAGCAGCAGCAAGCAATGCCTCGGCCTTCTGGGCATCGCTGGCGCCCGCAACATGGCGTGCCGCAGCGCGGGCTTTGGCCGTCATATCGGCAATTATCGAGGTTACATCTTCGGTCATCGTCCAGCCTCCTAATCCGGGCAGCGCGCAAGCGGAAGCCGCAGAATCCTATGGCTTCGGCAAAATTTGCCAAGCTTGAATGTCGATTCGCGACATCAATCTGAAAAACAACCATTTTTCTCAATTTTCACAGCCAAAGCACAACGGCTTTTGTACGGTCCGCAACCGATTTCATGTAAATGTTCACAACTCACCGCACGACTCCACCGACTCGGCACGAGTCGAGGTAAAGCGATTCGTCAGCTTCAATTCGCTCTGCTATGCGCCCGCCACCAAATAAAAACGGGGTGGGTCGTGTCACAAATGGCCAGGTTTGCCGGTTGGAAAAACCGGTTGGCTGGATGGTTCGTGGATCGTGAGTTCTTCATGCGGTCTAACGGGCATGTCCGGTTCATCAAGATTAGTGCCAAGCTGCAACGTCGCGTCGCAGGTGCGATTGCGTCGGTTGTCGGCATATGGCTTGTCATCACGCTGGGCATGATGGTCAACCAGCTGAGCGTTTCCGCAGAACGCATGATGTTGAGTGCCAAGCAGGAAAAGATCGAGACCGCCGAAGAACGCGTCGCCAAATATCGCGACGATATGGATGCGGTCGCAAGCGATCTTGAGGCGCGGCAAAAGCTGATGGAAGGCGCGTTCGAAGAGCATTTCGGTGAGATGCCCGCTGCCGAAGCAACCACACAGCCGGAAGGCGAAGCTGCTGAAACCGCCAAGAAGATTGGTCAGGCTATTCCCGAAGCCGCAAAGCTTGCCGAGTTGGAAGCACAACAGATCGCCTTTGCCGAGCGGATGACCCAGATCGCGCTTGCCCGGTCGAAAAAGGCGGAAAGTGCCATTCGCCAGTTTGGCCTCAACCCCGCGCAATTGGCCCGCGAAGCGGCCAATGGCGTGGGTGGCCCCTTCATTCCCTTCTTTGGCAAGAAACAGAAACCGGTACGCGACCCGCGCTTTACACGCATGTTGACTGCGCTTGAACGCATGGAAGCGCTCGAAACCGCGCTCGCCGGCATTCCTACCAGCATGCCCGCAGCCGTCGGTTTGATGTCGAGCCGCTTTGGCTATCGCGCCGATCCGTTCAATGGCGGCGCTGCCATGCACGCAGGGCTTGATTTCAAAGGCCCGATCGGAACGCCGATCCTCGCCGCAGCTGATGGCAAGGTCACTTCGGCCGGATGGCAGGGCGGTTATGGCAAATGCATCGAAATCACGCATGCCAATGGACTGGTTACGCGCTATGCGCATCTTAGCGGCTTCAATGTTGCAGTCGGACAAGAAGTAAAGCGCGGCGTGCAGATCGGTCGTATGGGCTCGACCGGCCGTTCAACCGGGCCGCATTTGCACTTTGAAGTTCGCATCAACGGGACCGCAATCAACCCGCTCAAATTCCTGGAGGCAAACCCAGATGTTCTCGAAATCCAAGCCGTCGCCGGAAACCGCTCAGCCGGTCGCGGCAACGCAGGGGCGTAACACTATGCGCGGTGGACATACTTTTTCGGTAATCGCTTCGGATGTCGAAATTACCGGCAACCTCTCTGCCAAGGTCGATCTCCACATCGATGGCAAGATCCATGGGGATGTGACTTGCGGTTCGCTCGTCCAGGGCGAAGGCAGCGTCATTGCCGGCAAGGTGATTGCTGAATCGGCGCGGCTTTCGGGCAAGGTCGATGGCTCAATCGAGGCAGGCGATCTTGTGATCGAGGCAAGCGCGCGTATTTCAGGCGATGTTGTCTATCAAAGCCTTACCATCGCGCCAGGCGGCCTTGTCGAAGGCAAGTTCAAGCATCGCGGCAGCAGCCATCCGAGCATTGCCAAGACAACGGTCGATCTGAACAAGGTTGAACCGCTGATCCTCGACGCGCAGGCCAAGGCGGGCTGAACTAGACCAATATTTCCAACGCAGGTCCCTGGCCAAGGAAGTTGGCCGGGCTGGCACTCGCGCCATAGGCCCCGGCACAGAAGATGGCTACCAGATCGCCAACCTCGGCATTGGGCAGCAAGGCGCTGTCGGACAGCCGGTCGAGCGGCGTGCACAGGCATCCGACGACCGATTGCACCTCGTCGGCAGGCGCATCAAAGCGTGTCGCGATCGCCACCGGATAATTGCGGCGGATTACCGTGCCAAAATTGCCCGATGCCGCAAGCTGGTGGTGCAACCCGCCATCAGTGACGAGGAAGACCTCGCCATGGCTGATCTTGCGATCGACAATGCGGCACAGATAGACACCCGCTTCACCGACCAGATAGCGGCCAAGCTCAATACAGAAATGGGTGTCGTTGAGGATGGCAGGCAACGCCGATAGCGCCTGACCGAGCGCACCGCCGACAGCATCGAGGTCAAAGGCTGCGTCACCCGGAAAATACGGGATACCAAAGCCGCCGCCGAGATTGACCTTGGCTGGCGAAGCGCCAGCCGCCTCCGCCAGCTCTGCGGCCAGCGCCAGCGTCTGCGCCTGCATGGCGATGATTGCCTCTGCATCCAGCGCTTGCGATCCTGCATAGATATGGAAACCGCGCCAATCGGCCCGAGAGGAAATGACGCGCCGAACCAGTGCGGGCACGCGCTGCGCATCGACGCCAAAAGGCTTTGCCCCTCCGCCCATTTTCATGCCGCTACCTTTGAGGTCGAAACTGGGGTTCACCCGCACGGCAATTTTCAGCGCGACGCCCAGTCGCTCGCCTATCGCGAAAGCCCGCTCTGCCTCGCCCTCTGACTCACAGTTAAGCGTGACACCGTTCGCGATCGCAAACTCCAACTCACGGTCACGCTTGCCGGGGCCGGCAAAGCTGATCTTGTCTGCTGCTACACCGGCCTCGAGTGCGAGCTTCAACTCCCCGCCCGATGCGACATCGAACCCGTCGACCCTCGCGCTCATCCAGCCGAGCAGAGGCGCAAAGGGATTGGCCTTTATCGCATAATGGATGCCCAATTGCTTAGGCATCGCTGCGCGCAGCTCGCCGATCCTCGCCTGCAGCGCCGCAGTCGAATAGACGAACAAAGGCGTGTCGCCAGCCTCGGCAACCAGCGCAGACGCCGTCTTCCCCCCAACCGCAAGTTCGCCGTCGATCATTTCAAAATAGGGCGGGATCGGGCCGGTCGGTTTGGCTTTCGCTTCGCTCATGCCGCCAACCTATCTTTCAGCCCGTCCCTGTCCAGCTTGCCATTAGCGTTTTTGGGAAATTCTTCGAGCCAGACATAGGCGGCTGGCTGCATGAAATTGGGGAGCGCAGCCTTCATATGTGCCGCAAGGGCCGCCTCATTTGCCGCACCGTTGGCGCGGACGAACAGGACAATCGCCTCGCCCAGCCTGTCATCCTTGCGGCCGAGCGCGCAGGCTTCGGCGACCAATCCACTCTCGATCGCGGCTTCCTCTACCTCGGTAGGGGAGACTCGGTTTCCGCTGGTCTTGATCATGGCATCGTCACGGCCAACGAAATAGAGCAGGCCATCCTTGTCGCGCCACACGGTATCGCCTGACCATACCGCCATACCGCCATAACGCGAGAAGGCCGGGGCGGGCTTGTAGCGTAGCGCCGTGCGCTCGGCATCTTTCCAATAGCCCTGGGCGACCAGCGGCCCGGCATGGACGAGTTCACCATGCTCCTCCGGCTGCGCCTCGTTGCCATCCTTCGTGACGACCATGATTTCGGCAAAAGGTATGGCCTTGCCCATGCTGGTCGGATTTGCGTCGATCAATGACGGATCAAGATAGGTTGAACGGAAAGCCTCGGTCAGTCCGTACATCGCATAGATATCAGTCTTAGGGCCAAATATGCCGCGCAGCGCCTTGACCAGCGAGGGCGTCAATGCACCGCCGCTGTTCGTCAGTCGGCGCATCGCCCCAGTCGCCTCTTCTGGCCATGCCTGTTCGGCAAGCTGTACCCAGAGCGGCGGCACCGCGGCAAGCGTCGTCACTCCATGCTTCGCGCACGCCTTGATCACATCGCGCGGCGTCAGATAATCCAGCGGCGCAACACATCCCCCTGCCTGCCAGGTGGAAAGCAGCTGGTTCTGCCCATAGTCGAAACTCAAGGGCAGCACCGCAAGCGTGACATCATCTGCCACCAGCTTGAGATAGCGCGCCACGCTGACCGCCCCGATCGAGAGGTTGGCATGGCTGAGCATGACCCCCTTGGGCCGACCGGTCGATCCGCTGGTGTAGAGGATCGCTGCTAGGCCATCGGTGTCGGTTTCAGCCGGAAGTGGCGACAAAACCTCGCCGGGTTGGTCGATTGTTGCAAGGAGTTCGGCTTCGTCGAGCTCTATTGTGCCGTCAGGCACATCGCCCTCATCCAATTGGCCCGCACGCAGCTTTGCCGTCAGCAAGCCCCTCGCCCCACTGTCGGACAGGATATGCCGGACCTGCGCAGGTTTAAGCAGAGGGTTTATCGGAACATGCACCAGCCCCGCACGCACCGCGGCCAAGGGCATCAGGCATGCAAGTTCGGTCTTGGGCAGCCAGGTGGCTATCCGGTCACCAACTGTAAAATCTTGCGCACGCAATATTGCGGCCAGCCGGCCGATACGATGATTTAACTCCTGATAACTATAGACCTTATCCTTGATACGCAGCGCAGGCGCGTCGGGCGCCCCGCGAAACGCGAGGTGATCGAGGGGAAAGGCTGGCAAAGTGTCAGTCATGGGGTCAAATATCTGGTCTAGCAGGGTTAATCGGGGTCGGTAATTGCCAGTTAAGTGTGAATATCACGATAATTTCCTGACCGCGCAAGCGGCTGCGGCTGGCGCGCTTGATCGCGAGGCGCAGCCTTGCCTCTTTGACAGGTTCGATTGGATCGAAAGCCTGCACCGCACTTCATTGCGGCATAAACGTCCAGCCCTGCTGCATGCCATGCGCGATCAGGCCCAGGCCTGGCTGCCTTTGCTCCATATCGGAAGCGGGCATTTATCCGCCCTCGCCAACTGGTACAATTTCACTTGGGCGCCGATTTTTGCCAATGCGCAAAGCGAAGTCGAACGGCTGTCCTTGTTGCGCGCGATCGCCCAAACAGCAAAGCTGCACGCCCGACGGCTGACATTTGCGCCGATCCCAGACGAATATGGTCATGCAAGCGAGCTGGAAGCGACGCTTACCGCGGAGGGCTGGTCTGTCTTCCGCGAAGTTTGCGACCAAAATCACATCCTCAATGTCAACGGGCGCAGTTTTGACAGCTATTGGCAATCGCGCCCAGGCCGCCTCAAAAATACAGTCAAGCGCAAGGCCAAGGCGGGCGTGGTGACCATCCGCATCGACACCGAATACAGCCCCGAAAGCTGGCGGGATTATGAGCGGGTCTATGCCCGCAGCTGGAAACCCGAGGAGGGCAGCCCGGAATTTCTGCGCCAATTGGCAGAGCGCGAGAGCACGGTCGGCGCAATGCGACTGGGTCTCGCATATATCGACAGCAAGCCGGTGGCCGCGCAATTCTGGACGGTCGAAAACGGTGTCGCTCTCATCCACAAATTGGCGCATGACGAGCGCTATATGCAGGCATCGCCCGGAACCCTGCTGTCTGCCGCGCTGTTTCAGCATGTCATCGATGTTGATCGCGTCACGCTAATCGATTTTGGTACGGGCAACGATGCCTATAAGGCGGAATGGATGGAGGAAGTGCGCGAGCGTTTCCGACTGGAAGTCTTTTGGCCCAACCACCCAGCCAATTGGCCGCACATTGCCATTCGCAAATGGCGAGCCTATCGCGCCAGCAAACTAGTGAGAGAGATTTGAAATGCCCTTCGTTCCCGACAGTGTCGAAACCACCATCCGCGAATTGCTGGTCGATGTGCTTGGCGTTGCGCCTGCAACGGTCGCGGCTATGACCGACGATACACCATTGTTCGGCGCACTGCCCGAGCTCGATTCGATGGCGGTTGCCGGCCTGCTGACTGAAATGGAGGACAGGCTCGAAATCATGATTGATGATGACGACATCGATGGCGACCTATTCGAAAGCTTTGGCAGCCTTGTCGCCTTCGCAAAGGCCAAGATCAAAGAGTGAGCCTGCGTCCTGAATTTCGGACATATCATTTTGCCGGGCATGACGAGCATGTCCTTTGCTTTGGCACGGCATCAAATCGCCAGTTACTGATCGTTCCGCCTCTTTTCGATGAAATGAACCGCTGCCGCCGGATGTTGGTGCAGGCGATGCGCGAACTGGCCGGACGCGATGTGGGCTGCATGCTGCTCGACCTTCCTGGCTGCAATGAGAGCCATGCCGCACTCGAAGTGCAAAGCCTCTCGACTTGGCGCGCTGTAGTGGCCGATGCCGGCGAGCAGCTAGGCGCAACGCATATCGTATCGCTGCGTGGCGGCACACTCATTGATGCCGGAACTGGGCTGCCGCTTTGGCGCTTGGCACCAGTCAAAGGTGCAAGCCTTTTAAAGACCATGATCCGCACGCGCATCGCCGGAGACAAGGAAGCAGGCCGGTCCACCAGCGAAACCGAACTGTTGGCAGCGGCGCAAAGCGGACCAATCGAGCTGGCGGGCAATCGCCTTGGTCCGGCAATGGTCGCTGAGCTGGCATCGACCGAACCGCAAGACACTGCACAGCTTGTGGTACGCGCTTTGGGGCAGGACATTTCCGGTTCGCCCTTATGGCTTCGCGCCGAGCCGCAGGACGACGCAGCAATGTCTGCCGCCGTTGCTGCCGATCTCGACCAATGGAGCGCGTCATGCGGCGGCTGACCGGTTTTGTATGCGAGGGCGCTTGGTGCGCAGCAACGCTCGATACGGGCGACAGCGACACGGGTTTGTTGATCGTCAGCGGCGGTAACGAAATCCGCAGCGGCGCCCATGCGGGGTATGCATCACTTGCCGCGCATTTCGCGACGCAAGGCCATCCGGTGTTCCGCTATGACCGGCGCGGAATTGGGGAGAGCGAGGGCGCGAATGCAGGTTTTGAAAGCAGCGCAGCCGATATCGCTGCCGCCATTGCCGCGTTCCGGGCGGAAATGCCGAACCTGCGCCGGCTGGTCGCGTTCGGCAATTGCGATGCCGCGAGCGCGCTGGCGCTTTTCCATCAGCCGCTTGCCATCGATCATTTGGTGCTCGCCAATCCATGGGTCATCGAAGCGGCAGAACAGGATACACCGGCGCCAATCTCCCCTGCCGCCATCAGATCCCGCTATTGGGCACGGCTCAAAAATCCGCGCAGCCTGATCGACCTGCTGACGGGTAAGGTCGATATTTCAAAACTGGCTGCTGGCCTTGCACGGGCCACGCACAAGGATGGCCCATCTGGCTTGGCGCAACGCATAAGCGGGGCACTCACCGCAAGTTCGGTGCAAACCACGATTCTGCTGGCCAACCGCGACACGACCGCCATGGCCTTTGCCTCGGCATGGAACAGCAGTGCTTTTTCCGTCGTGCGCCAGCGCAGCAATATCGCGTTGCATTCGATCGATAGCGCGTCGCACAGCTTTGCCGACGCAAAGGCAAAGCAATGGCTGATAGCCCAGATTGAAAAGGCGTTGGCGATTTAAGCCCTCAGGCAAAAGTGCGTTCGATGAACCAGAATGCCGATATTGTTCCAATGGCATAAGCCGAAAAGCGTAACACCGGGCTGACCATAACCGCAGAGTAGCGACGCAATAGTTCAAGCACCGCCAGCGACAGCGCGACAATCACCATTTGGCCTGCCTCTACACCAAGGTTGAAAGTCAAAAGCGCGGTCGGCACATCGCTTTCGGGCAAACCGATTTCGTTCAACGCGCCGGCAAAACCAAAACCGTGCAGCAGGCCAAAGCCGAAAGCGACGACCCATGGGATGCGCTCCGAAAGCCTCGGCTCGTCAGGCTTGCGCTTCACAATTTCGACCGCGAGAAACAGGATCGAAAGCGCGATCACACTTTCCACTGGCCGCTGTGGCAGTCCGAGAAAGCCTAATGTAGTCCCGATCAGGGTGATCGAATGTGCGACTGTGAAGGCTGTTACCGCCTTGGCGATCGTCCAGAAACCGGAGAGCAAAAGCACCAACGAGACCACGAACAGCAGGTGATCATATCCAAACAGGATATGTTCGACCCCGGTGATGAAATAGGTGCGCGCCACTTGCCAGCGATCGGGCTTGGCCTTGATTTCCACCTTTGGTTCGGCAGGGGTCAATCGCAAGGCCTGTACCGGTCGCCCTAGAGGTGCGACACGAACAAGTACGTCAGTTTGCGATGCTTCAAAGTTCGATAGGCCGATAAGCTTGCCCGAAACATCGCCTTGGCAAGCCACCGCCGTCGTGGTGACAAGTGCAATGCCCGAAACTGCCTTGCTTGGCTGGCCCTTACATACGCAATTGTTGGGCAGGATTGGCTGCGTTTGCGGTGTCAGCCCGCCACGCATCGGTGCTTTCCACACCAATGTCCAAGCGCCTTGTGTCTTTTCGGTGAACTCAAGATAGCCCGGCCGCAGTTCATCGGCGTGCGCCGGCAGTGCCCACAACATAGCGAGCAATAGGAAGAGCGCGCGTATCACGGTTTGGCGATCTTGATCGTATAACCGTCGAGCAGCGCCTGATAGGCGGCTGCTTCGCGTTCGCGCGTGGTGGTTGCGCGCCAATCATTCTCGACCGCTTGCCGGACCTCTGCCAATTTCGGCTTTTCGGGTGTCTTCACGGCACGGATCCGCACCAGATGCAGCCCGAAACCCGATTGCAGCGGCCCGGTCCATTTTCCAGTAGGCGACGACGCCAGCGCGGCTGCAAAACCTTCACCAAAATCGCGGCCAATGTCTGCTTGAGGTGCATTTTCCAATGACCTTGGCAGCGAAATCGTCTCACCCAATTTGGTCCAATCACCCCCGTCGGCAAGTGCGGCTTTTATACGCGAAGCGGCTCCATCGCCCTGCCCGAGATAGATCTGGTCAAAACTATAGGCCGCATTGGCGGTGTAGCGCGCGGGGTTGCGATCGAGCCATTTCTGCAGCGTGGTATCGTCGGGGGTTGCATTCTCTACCTGCGCGGCGGCGATATATTCCATTTTGGCACGCAAGCGGCGGCGGATGACGGTGTCATCTTCGTCAAGGCCGAGCCGTTTGGCTTCACGATAGTAAATCTCACCCTTGATATAGTCGCGGATCAGGCCGTCGATTTCCGCCTGCGTTGGTGGACGCTGCCAGGTCTGTTGCCAGCTGGCGACCAGCCGCGAGACCTGTTCCTCGTCGATCGTGATTGTGCGGCTGGCAGGATCGACTTCCTCGCCGCGCCATGCCGAAAACAGGAATACGGCCAAGCCTGCCAGCAGGAAATGCACCAGCGGCTCACGCAGCAGCGGCTTCAATCTCTCGTTTATGTTCATGCCCCTCCCAAGACGCGCCATATGGGCGCGGGCAGTTCATGGCATCAAAGCCACGCTGCGCCAAGCCCCTGAAGTCGGCAATCAGACCACTGCAGCCAATTCCGATGCCTGCTTGATGGCGCGTTTGGCATCCAGCTCTGACGCCTCATAGGCCCCGCCGATGAGGTGCGCCTTGACGCCGCCGGCCTCCAATGCATCGAACAGCCCGCGAGCAGGTTCCTGTCCTGCACAGATGATGACGGTGTCGACATCAAATGTGCGCGGCTCACCATTAACCAGCGTGTGCAAGCCATCATCGTCGATCGAGAGATATTCGACCCCTGCAATCATCTCGACCCCACGCCGTTGCAGCGTGATCCGATGCGTCCAGCCGGTGGTCCGGCCAAGCCCCTTGCCAACCGCGCTGGTCTTGCGCTGCAGCAGCGTTACCTGACGGTCGTTGCGCGCGACAACCGGCTCGACACCTGTCACGCCGCCGCGCGGGTGATTCTTGAAATCGATGCCCCATTCGCGCGCGAAGACATCGATATCGAGAGCAGCAGACGTTCCCTCATGGGTAATCAGTTCGGCAACATCAAATCCGATGCCGCCAGCCCCCATAATGGCAACTTTCTTGCCGACCTGCGCCTTGCCTTGGATCACATCAATGTAACGGACCGCTTTGGGATGGTCGATGCCCGGTATGGATGGCTTGCGCGGTTCGATACCGGTGGCAACCACCACTTCATCAAAGCCCTGCAGGTCATCGCTGCTCACACGCTTGCCGAGCTTGAGCTCAACCCCGGTGGTTTCGATCCGACGACCGAAATAGCGCAGTGTCTCGTAGAACTCCTCCTTGCCGGGGATGCGCTTGGCGAGGTTGAACTGTCCGCCAATCTCTTCTGCGGCGTCGAACAGGGTCACCTTATGGCCGCGTTCCGCCGCCAATGTCGCAAAAGCCAGACCCGCAGGGCCAGCACCCACCACCGCAAGCCGCTTGGCGGCCTGCACGGCGGGATAGTCAAACTCCACCTCTCGACAGGCGCGGGCGTTGACGAGGCAACTGGTGAGCTGACCGGTGAAAGTGTGGTCGAGGCACGCCTGGTTGCAACCGATGCAGGTGTTGATCTCATCCTCACGGCCCTCGCGCGCCTTGTTGACGAGATCCGGATCGGCGAGCATCGGACGCGCCATCGAGACGATATCGGCATCGCCGCGCGCCAGAACTTCCTCTGCGACATCGGGCATGTTTATGCGGTTCGAGGTGATAAGCGGGATCGACAATTCCTTGCGCAATCGCCCGGTCACCTGAGCAAAAGCGGCGCGCGGCACCATGGTGGCGATGGTGGGGACAAAGCTTTCGTGCCAGCAGAAATGGGTGCTGATAACATCGACGCCTTCGGCCTCGAGCGCCTTGGCTAGGCTCACCACCTCATCCCAGGCGAGCCCGCCTTCAAGCATGTCCATGGCCGAGATGCGGAAGATCAGCACGAAATCGGGGCCGACCGCGGCACGGGTGCGCCGCATCACCTCGATCGGGAAGCGCATCCGGTTTTCCCAGCTACCGCCCCATTGATCCGTCCGCTGGTTGGTTTTTTCGACAAGGAATGTCGAAATAAGATAGCCAGCCGATCCGATCACTTCGACCCCGTCATAGCCCGCTTCCTTGGCGAGCGCGGCGCAGCGGGCGAAGGCAGCAATCTGCTCTTCGATACCGGCTTCATCGAGTTCGCGCGGGGCAAAGCGTCCAATGCGTGATTTGACCGGCGAGGGCGCGACACAATCGGGAGTGCCAGCGAGCGGTCCGGTGTGCAGGATTTGCATGCAGATCTTCACGTCCGGGTCGGCGGCGTGGACAGCCTCGGTTACCTGCTTATGCAGCGCAACATCTTGCGGCGTGATCAGCTTGGCGCCCATGCCCGCAGTTTCGTGCGGTCCGATACCGCCGGTGATGATCATCCCCACCCCGCCCTTGACGCGCTCGACGAAATAGGCCGCGAGTCGCGGACCCGCATCGGGCAAGTCCTCAAGCCCGGTGTGCATCGATCCCATCAGGATCCGGTTCTTGATTGTCGTGTTGCCGATTTTCAGCGGCGAAAAGACATGAGGGTAGCGGGCGTGGGTCATGGTTTAATCCTGCTGATAGGCTTATTCGGGGGTGTATTCTGGTTTGCGCTTCTCGAGGAAGGCGCGCATCCCTTCGGCAAAATTCTTGCTACCGGCGGTCATCAACTGGTTGCGGTTTTCGATCGCCATTGCAGCTTCCAGACTGCCGGCGTCGATCGCCATGTTGAGGCCTTCCTTGGTCATGCGCAGCCCCATGGGAGATGCGTTGAGCAAGTCATCGACCCAAGGTTGGGCCGCAGCCTCCAGCTGGTCGTCGGGAACCACCTCTGCCACCAGCCCGACGGCCAGCGCGCGCTGCGCCTGAATGAAGCGCCCCGTCAGCATCAGTTCCGAGGCAATCGAAGCACCTACCAGACGCGGGAGGAAATAGCTGACGCCCATGTCGCAGGAGGAAAGACCAATGCGGATAAAGGCCGCATTCATGCGCGCGCTATCGCCCGCGATGCGGATGTCGGAGGCAAGCGCAAAGGCAAAGCCACCGCCGCAGGCTGGGCCATGGACGAGCTGACATGCCCCCCTGATTTTCCTCCAAGTTGGATTAGAGTCCGGCCCTGACAGAAGGACGGACGAGATGAAGAGAACGAGGTTTTCAGAAGAGCAGATCATCGGTGTGCTGAAGGAGGCTGAGGCGGGAGCGAAGACTGCCGACCTGGCCCGTCGGCACGGTGTATCGGAAGCGACGATCTACAACTGGAAGTCGAAGTATGGCGGGATGGAAGTGTCCGATGCCCGCCGGTTGAAGGAGCTGGAGAGCGAGAACGCCAAGCTCAAGCGACTGCTGGCCGATGCGATGCTGGATCAGGCTGCGCTGAAGGACCTCCTGGCAAAAAAGTTCTGACGCCCGCCGCGAAGCGGGAAGCTGTCGCACATCTCCAGGCATGCCACGGGATGAGCGAACGGCGGGCGTGCCGTGTCATCGATGCTGATCGCAAGAGCGTGCGTTACCGTTCCGCCCGGGACGATGACGCCGGTCTGCGTGAGAAGCTGCGCGAACTGGCTAACCAGCGACGGCGATTCGGCTATCGCCGCCTGCACATCCTGTTGCGCCGGGAGGGGATCGTGATCAACCGGAAGAAGACACAGAGGCTCTACAAAGAAGAAGGGCTGGCAGTAAGGCGACGGCGAAGTCGCAGGCGAGCTGTCGGCACGAGGGGACCTGCTCAGGTGCTCGCATTACCGAACCAGCGCTGGAGCCTGGACTTCGTTCACGACCAGATGGCCTCTGGCAGACGGTTCCGGGTGCTCAACGTGGTCGATGATGTGACCAGGGAGTGCCTTGCAGCGGTGCCGGACACCTCGATCTCTGGGCGCCGTGTCGTGCGCGAACTCACCGCGCTGATCGAACGGCGTGGTAAGCCCGTCATGATCGTCAGCGACAATGGGACGGAGCTCACCAGCAATGCGGTGCTGGCATGGTGCGGGGAGCTCGGCGTGGAGTGGCATTACATCGCGCCGGGCAGGCCGATGCAGAACGGCTACGTCGAGAGCTTCAACGGCCGCATGCGCGACGAACTGCTCAACGAGACACTGTTCCTCAGCCTGGCCCATGCCCGGGTCGAGATCGCGGCCTGGGTGGATGACTACAACCGGGAGAGACCACACTCATCCCTTGGATACGCAACCCCGGCGGCGTTCGCCGCCGAACTGAATAAGCAATGGCCTGCTTCGCTCCGCCCTACGGGCTCCGCTACGCAGCCCATTGCTTCAACCGCGCTCATGCGCAACAAAACGGCTCGGCTCTAATCCCGGCTGGAGGAAAGCTGGGGGTCACGTCATACTCTATTGCACTTGACAGCGCACTAAACCTTTCTGCGATAATGAGGCGTATGGCACCCAGTTATTATGGCTGCACAATATGCTGCCTATTGTCGGTGCTCGGTTATTGTTCTGTCTTGA
>JALREL010000135.1 GCA_023262005.1 Sphingorhabdus sp.
CGCGCAAGGCCGCGTCTTCCATGACGACATCGGCGCGGCGGCGCCCTGGCGCAACGAGTTGGCGATCGGCTGGGCAGGGCATTACGCGGTGGGCATCCTCTATGGCGGGATCCTGCTGCTGGTCGCGGGGCCCGGCTGGGCCGCGGCGCCGACCTTCCTGCCGGCCTGGATCCTCGGGATGGTCACGATCGGAGCCGGATGGTTCCTCATGCCCTTGCAATGGAATCTGATTTCGGTGCCGATCGTGTATGGCGCGTCGATTTCAAGCTGCCTGAAACAGCAAAGGCGCTTTCGGATCGCATTGCTGCCCGATTGGCACCGCTTGGAATCTCGCGTGGAAGAGACCAGGCAAGCGGCGGCGCGGATGTTGGCGCAATAATCGCAGCCCAAAATCTGGCCATCATCGACCTGCAACAGGATGGCAGCCGCTATTTCGACCTGCACCACACGCCTGACGACACGCTCAGCATGATCGACAAGGCGCAGTTGCGCCAGAATGTCGCAGCATGGACCGCCGTGCTGGCGGAGGTGACAAATTACGAAGGTGAATTGGCGTTGGGGACTAAACCATGAAGTCGATGCTTCCTCTGTTACTGCTGGCTACGCTTGGCGCATGTATCGAAGAAACCAGCCCTAAAGACGGCGAACGAGCGGCTGCTGAAATATCTGCGGAGGACGACGCCGAAGCGCTGAAGGCCGAACAAAAGAGCATAGAAGAAGCCGCCGATGCGGCCGCAAAACTTGTAGAGGAAGAAACCCGCGAGGAAATCGAGCAAATTAAGGAAGAATCTTCGCAGCAGCCTTGAGATTGCGACACCCAGTTTTCATATAGTTACAAATGTCTCAGGCTAAACAATGAACGGATATTCGGACTTGTTGAAAACGCACCGATTTTCAAGGCGTTCCTTGCTTGGCGGAATGAGTGTGGGCGCTGCATTGGCCTCTACTCCCTCTTGGGCACGCGGTGGAAACATCGCACAGGACCAACCAATCCGTGTCGGTTTTGACGAGTTGCGCGGTGACGTAATCGATCTTTCGGTTGGTAGCGGCCGTCGCATCGTCGAGGGGCGCCGCAGCATGGGTGTGGCGGTCAACGGCACTGTTCCAGGTCCGCTTGTTCGGTTGCGCGAAGGTCAGAATGTTCGGCTGAACGTAACCAATCAGTTGAAGGTCGACACATCAATTCATTGGCACGGGCTGTTAGTGCCATTCCAGTTTGATGGCGTGCCGGGAATCAGTTTTCCCGGAATAGCGCCCGGTGAAACCTTCGCCTACGAATTCCCGATCCGCCAATCCGGAACCTATTGGTATCACAGCCATTCGGGTTTGCAGGAACAGCAAGGCCATTATGCCCCGCTGATCATCGAGCCGAAAGATGGCGAGCCAGTCAAAGTCGATCGGGACTATATTCTTCTGCTCAGCGAATTCACGCCGCTCAATCCCTATTTCATCATGAGCCGCCTGCGCACAGGCGAAGGCTATTTCAACCGGCAATTGTCGAGTTGGACGGACAAATATCCGATGAACGCAGCCGAACGCCGGATGTGGGCGGAAATGCGCATGATGCCGACCGACATCGCCGATGTTAGCGCCCCAACCTACACCTATTTGGCAAATGGGCGTGGACCTAAGGAGGGCATGGAATATCTATTCCGTGCTGGCGAACGCATCCGGCTCCGCCTGATCAACGGTGGTGCGATGACATTCTTCAATGTACGCATCCCCCGGTTGCCGATGACGGTTATCGCCGCCGACGGACAAAATGTCCGGCCGGTCGAGGTGGATGAGCTACAGATCGCCACCGCAGAAACCTATGATGTCATCATCGAGCCGGGCAATGCCGAAGCTTATGCCATTGTCTGCGAGTCAATGGACCGGTCGGGCATGGCGCTCGCCATGTTGGCATCACGCCCCGGTGCACGGGCACAAGTGCCTGCCCTTCGCGATCCCCCGCTGCTGACCATGGCAGACATGGGAATGAACCATGACGAGGAATCAGGTCATGGTGATCATAGCTCTATGGATCATGGTACAGCTCCAAAAGCATCAAGCCACGACATGGCTGGGATGAGCATGCGCGATACGAGCTTGCTGCCGCCCGATGTGGAAATCGGCCCCGGATTGGACATGGTGTCGATGGCTCCCGTAGATAAAACCGGCGATCCAGGCCTTGGACTGCGCGATGTGCCGCACCGTGTGCTTAACTATCGCATGTTGTCTGCACTCGAACCCAACAAGGACGTTCGGGAACCATCACGCCTGCTTGAGCTTCACCTCACCGGCAATATGGAGCGCTATATGTGGTCGTTCGATGGCCGCATGTTCACGTCGCTCGATGATGAGCCGCTGCGCTTTGCCTGGAATGAGCGCGTGCGGGTGAAGCTGGTCAACAACACAATGATGGCGCATCCCATCCACCTCCACGGCATGTTTTTTGAAGTGGTGAACGGGCAAACCCCGGCGCACCAGCCACGCAAAAATGTCTTGGTGGTTCAGCCCGGCGCGAGCGCTTCGTTTGATCTGACCGCGAATGAGCCCGGCGACTGGGCGTTTCACTGCCATCTTCTGTATCACATGCATGGCGGCATGATGCAGGTTGTAACCGTTGTCGGCCCGGGAGAAGGCTCATGAAATCGAGCTTCTTCATCGGTATTGGACTGACGGCCTTAATCTTGCCATCTGCCGCTTTCGCTCAACATGCCGGGCATGAAGGCCATGGCGAGCCTACCGAAACAGCATCACCCGCTCATGTAAATGCAGATGATCCGCATGCCGGCCACGGCAGCATGGATCATTCGGCAATGGACGAGGATGTATCGCCAGGGCCTCTTTCCGAGACCCCGGCACCACCAGAGGCTGGCAGCGGCCCACCCCGCGCCGCCGACCAAATATGGGGTACGGACATGATGGCCCATGCGCGCCACAAGGAACACGGCAAGCATGGCAATTTCCCGGTCCTGTGGGTGCAGGCAGATCGTTTCGAGGCGCAACTGCGGCAAGGAAACAATAGCTTTTTGTGGGACCTTCAAGGCTATTACGGCAATCCCACCAGCAAACTCTGGTTGAAAAGTGAGGGCGAAGGTGAATTCGGCGAAGGCGTTGAGGATGCTGAAATCCAGGCGCTGTGGTCGAAAGCCGTCGATCCGTTTTGGGACCTGCAGCTTGGTGTCAGGCAAGACGTGGCGGGGCCATCCACCACCCATGCGGTAGTCGGCCTCCAAGGCCTTGCGCCCTATATGTTCGAAGTCGATGCGGCGCTGTTTCTATCACATCGTGGAGATGTGACGGCGCGCATCGAAGGCGAGCTTGAACAGCGCATAACCCAAAGGCTGATCCTGCAACCACGCGCGGAATTGGTACTTTCTGCGCAGGATGTGCCGCAGCTCGATATCGGTAGCGGCATCGACAAGGTCGAATTGGGGGTCCGGTTGCGTTATGAAATCATCCGCGAATTCGCACCTTATGTCGGCGTCGAACAAACTTGGCATGTCGGCAATGGCGCTGATTTCCTTCGTGCCAAAGGCAAAGACCCCAGCACGACCAATTACGTCGTTGGTATCCGTTTCTGGTTTTGATTTTATCTGGAGCTTTATTCGATGAAATACCGTTTCATGCCCCGCGCTTTCGTGCTGGCAGCATCGTTGGCTGCTATTTCCGCACCTGCTCTCGCGCATATCAGTGTGGTTAGCTCCACGCCGACAGCAGGTTCAACAACAAAGGCGCCCCGCACCGTATCGCTCAATTTCAGCGATGCCATGGCGCCAGGTTCAACTTCGGTATCGATAGTGATGACGGCTATGCCAGGTATGAAGGACCATGGCGAGATGATCATTCGGAATTATACGCAAATCTGGTCCGAAGCGAACCGCAAGCTCACACTGAATCTGCGTAAACCGCTGGTTGCAGGTACATATGATGTCCGCTGGCAATCAAAAGGTGCTGATGGCCACAAAATGTCTGGCAAAGTCAGCTTCAACGTGAAGTAGACAAGCCCAAACTATTGTTCGGCGTCAAAATTTAAGAAAATGGTCGGGGAGACAGGATTCGAACCTGCGACCCTCTGCTCCCAAAGCAGATGCGCTACCAGGCTGCGCTACTCCCCGACACGGGATGCCATAGACGCCCGAGCGTCTCTCGCAAGATATTTTTGGTGGGCCCGGCA
>JALREL010000008.1 GCA_023262005.1 Sphingorhabdus sp.
AATCGGGCCGGGCGTGGTGTTGCGGGTGAAATAGATATGCTTGCCATCGGGCGCGAAGATGGGTTCGCCCAATTCCTTCTGATGAACATCATTCGGTTTCTTGACCAGCGGCACGCCTGCCCCGCCCGATACATGGTACAACCACACCTCACCCGTGCCGAGCGAACGCTGCGTGGTGAAGTGCTTCTTCGCGGCAATGAACTGGCCGTTCGGGCTCCAGCTTGCCTGGTTTAGCAAGCGGAAATCTTCCTTGGTCAATTGCCGCTTGTCCGAACCGTCGAGATTCATGATCCAGATATTGTCGCCACCGCCGCGATCGGATGTGAAAGACAAACGCTTTCCATCGGGTGAGAAGCGCGGTTGGGTCTCGTACGCAAGCCCCTCTGCGATACGTTGCGGTGTGCCGCCAGCAATCGGCATGGTATAGATATCGCCGAGCAGGTCGAACGCGATCGTACGCCCATCGGGGCTGATATCGACGTTCATCCATGTGCCCTCGTCCACCGAGATCGGGATTTCCCTAATCGTCAGCCCGGGAGGTGCATTCACATCCCACTTCGCCTCTTCCTTCTTGTCTTGCGCGAGTGCGGGTGTGGCCGCGAAGGCGCCTGCGACTAGGCCTGCAACCGCGAAACGCGACACCGAAGCGAGATATGATTTCATGTAAATTTCTCCTTGCCCAGCGCTATTGAATGCGTTGCAGCGTGAGTCAATGCGATGCGGTGAAACGTTTCGACGAACAACAACCTCCCCCTGTCGCACTGCAACACCGTTCATTCATCTGGCAGAAAGCTGCACGCGTCACTGACAGCGACAACGGGTGGGGATTCGTTGCCGGGGGCTGTGGAGGTCGCACATGACAGGAGTATTTCGCGAGGGGCATAATCGACCCCGTCCGCGTCGCAGGGAACCGCTACGTTTGGGTCCACCGCCCAGCCCTTGGAAGAAACGCGCCGCGATGGCCATCCCGCTGTTATTCGTTGCGCTGGCGGCGATGCTCTTTGTAACCCGTGAAGCCGCCGCTGATCCGCAGGCGACGCAACAGGACGGACTGGCCAGTTACTTCAAATCGTAAATGCAGCGTGGCGTTTAGCCGAAAACGCGATCGGCCTGCGCCACCGCATCGGATGCACGCAACGCAGAGAGTATGCGCATCAGGTGCGGCAGGTCGTGCACCTCAAGATCGACTTCAAAGGTATGAAAGCTCGCATCGCGCGCTGTCATCCGCAGGTTGATGATGTTCGCCTTGTGAAAGCCGAATATACCGGCCATCTCGGCCAGCATGCCCGGGCGGTTGTGGATGATCACACGCAACCGCGCTGAACCACCATCGCTGCCCTGCCCCCAGCTCAAATCGAGCCAATCGCCCTCGGTATCGCCGCTGAGGCGTTCGCAGTGGATGGTGTGCACTTCAACGGGCCGCCCCTCGCGGCGAAGGCCGACGATGCGATCGCCCGGAACCGGATGGCAGCATTCGCCAAGTTCGAACGAAACACCCGGTGTCAAACCGCGGATCGAGATCGCACGTTCCTGAGAAGGCCAGTCCTTCTCGTCACCGCCCGGATCGAAACCTGGGACGAGCGCTTCCATCACGCGCCGGTCGCTGAGTTTGCCCGAACCGATAGCCAACATCAGTTCGTCTTCGCTGTCGAGCTGCAGCCTTCCCAATCCTGCCTTGATTGCCTTCGCACCGATTTTTCCGGGCAGGCGAGAACAAATGTCTTCAAAGACCTGGCGGCCGAGCTGGATCAGTTCGTCACGTTCCCGATGGCGCACATGGCGGCGAATGGCAGCACGGGCCTTGCCGGTCGCGACAAAGTTGAGCCAAGCTGGTTCGGGCTGGTGCGCCTTGCTGGATAGGATTTCGACCATGTCGCCATTGTTGAGCAAAGTGCGTAGCGGTACATGGCGGCCGTTCACTTTTGCACCCACGGCGCGGTCACCCAGATCGGTATGCACGGCATAGGCAAAGTCGACCGGGGTCGAACCCTTTGGCAACTGGTGCAACGCGCCCTTGGGCGTGAAGGCGAAGATGCGATCCTGATACATCGCCATTCGGGTGTTTTCGAGAAGCTCTTCCGGATCCTGGCTGGTTTCAAGGATTTCGATAAGGTCGCGGAGCCAGCCCGCCTGCCCGTCGGGCGCGTCATCCTGCTTATAGGCCCAATGCGCGGCGAGGCCATATTCGGCGGCGCGGTGCATTTCCTGACTGCGGATCTGGACTTCGACCCGCATATTCTGTGCAAACATGATGGTGGTGTGGATTGACCGGTACCCGTTGCGTTTGGGGGTCGAAATGAAATCCTTGAAACGCCCCGGCACCATCTGCCAGCGGCGATGCAACACGCCCAATGCGCGGTAGCAACTTTCCGTGTCGGGTACGATGATGCGGAACGCGTTGATGTCAGACAATTGCTCGAACGCGACATGGCGTTCCTGCATCTTCTTCCAGATTGAATATGGGTGCTTTTCGCGCCCGGAAACCTTGGCCTTGATGCCTGATCGATCCATCGCGCTGGCGATCGATTGGCTGATCTCCTCGATCAGCTTGTCCCCATTTTCGCGGATTTGTGCGAGCCGCGCAGTGATCGTCTGGTACGCATCGGGTTCCAACTGCTCGAATGCGAGCAGCTGCATCTCGTGCATATATTCGTACATCCCGATCCGCTCTGCGAGCGGGGCATAGATATCCATCGTTTCGCGGGCGATGCGGCGGCGCTTCTCAGGGCTTTTGATGAAGTGCAACGTGCGCATATTGTGCAGCCGGTCCGCAAGTTTGACCAAAAGCACACGGATATCGTCCGAGATCGCCAGCAGGAATTTTCGCAGGTTTTCGGCGGCCCGCTCATCCTCGGTCTGCGCCTCGATTTTCGAAAGTTTGGTGACGCCATCGACAAGCCGTGCGACTTCAGGCCCAAACCGCTTTTCAACGTCCTCGATCGAGGTCAGCGTGTCTTCTACGGTATCATGCAAAAGCGCAGTGATGATGGTGTCTTCATCCATCTTCAGCTCGGTCATCAGACCGGCGACTTCTACGGGATGGCTGAAATAGGGATCGCCGCTCGCCCGCTTTTGCGTTCCATGCATCTGGACCGTGAATACATATGCGCGGTTGAGCCGATCTTCATCGACTTCCGGGTCGTAAGCGCGGACCCGTTCAACAAGTTCATATTGGCGCATCATCGCCCTTCAAAATGTGCCTTTCCTGCTGCGTTGCAACACAAAAATTGCTTTGTGCCGGAATTAGGCAACAAAAAGCGCCGGTCGCACCCGCTGCACAAAGGGGGAGAGGAGGCAGCAAGCGCAATCCGGCGCAGTTTGTTTCGGCCTGGGCTATCGGATGATGGGGTGGCCAATCATCCGACTGCGGTGTGCGAGAGCGGCCGAATCCCTCTCTTAACTTGGATCAATCCTTGGCGAGGACGACCTTCTTCTTGCTGTTGCAGCTTGCGATATCATCAGCAGCAAGAACGCGGTCACCAGCCTTGAAGCTGGTTACTTCGCCAAATTCCTTGGCAACGCTTGCGCAGACATTGCGCGGAGCCGAGCTCGAAAGCGCTGCACGGCAGGTGGTGCCTTCGCACTGGAAGACTACGCCGCGAACAACTGCCTTCGAAGTGGGGGCAGGCTGAGCGAGCTCAACCGAATAGCCACCAGCGGCAGCATGTGCCTGCGGAGCTGCGAAAAGGAGAACAGCGCTGGTTGCGACAGCGCCGACGAGCGCGCCGAAGCGCGAAGACGTTTGGGAGAGGTTCATTTCATAATCCTTTTATCTGGACCTTGTTATCCGGAAACCGGCATCCCATTTTGGGTATTGTCTGAATCCGGGCCTCTGGAAAACCAGTTGCGAATCGCCATCTATTCCACTAGGTTTTAAGTTGCAACTGAAAACTGATATTCATCTGGCAAAAATTTGCAGGCTCATTAGGACAGACCCATGGGGAAATTGAGAGAACCGCTGAGTGAAGTCGCCAACTGCGGATTGCCTGCCGCGCTGGAAGCGATTGGAGAGCGCTGGTCATTCATGATCCTGCGGGCCGCATTCAACGGTGTGCGCCATTTTGAAGAGTTCCTCTCGGAAATCGGAATCGCTAGGAACATCCTCGCCAACCGCCTGACACGCCTCACCGAAGCGGGCATTTTGCACCGCAGCCCCTGCCCTGACGACCGCCGCCGAGTGGAATATCGGCTAACTCCCAAGGGCCTCGATTTCCTGACAACGATGATTGCATTGCGCCAATGGGGCGAAAGGTGGGCGACAGGCGTACCGTCAAACCCGGTATTGTGCGACGTTCGCGACCATCGGCCGATCCTGCCTGTCACGCTGCGCGGCCATGATGATCGCATATTGTCACATATGGACCTGTGCTGGATTGACGCCTCGGAAGTCAAAACGGGTACCGAATCCATCGACGATGAAGACCGCGCCAACGTTCGGCAACTCGGCTCTGGTTGACATCGAATCCGGCTGTTGCAACGCAACATTGAAATTTTGTTGCGAATCTGTTAAAGGCGCCTTCGAACGTTGGATTTTGCTGCACGACCGGCAATCAGAATAGAGAGTTTCTAAACAATCGGAATCGGCACGAAAGCGCGTTCAGCATTTCTGATCGGCTTGGCCAGATGCCCAAAACACAATCAGAAAGGGTCCATTTATGGCGACTTCCGCTGTATCCTTCGACGTTGGCGATTATGTAGTTTACCCCAAGCACGGCGTTGGCCGTGTGATCGAGCTGCAAAACCAGGAAATCGCCGGCATGCAGCTTGAGCTGTATGTCCTGCGTTTCGAAAAGGAAAAGATGACGCTCCGCGTTCCCGTCAATAAGGCGGAAAGCGTTGGCATGCGCAAGCTGTCTTCAGACAAGACGCTCAAGGAAGCCATGGAAACGCTGAAAGGCAAGCCCAAGGTGAAGCGTACCATGTGGTCGCGCCGTGCGCAGGAATATGAAGCCAAGATCAATTCAGGCGATCTGGTCTCGATTGCGGAAGTGGTCCGCGACCTGTTTCGCCCTGAAGATGCGCCCGAGCAAAGCTATTCAGAACGCCAGATTTTTGAAGGCGCGACCAGCCGTCTCG
>JALREL010000130.1 GCA_023262005.1 Sphingorhabdus sp.
CCGCAGCAGCGGAAGTATCTCGAGACCAAGCTCGCCCAGGCCGCCGCCGCCGCCGAGCAGCGCAAGCAGCGGCTCATGCCCGGCTTGCGGGCGACACCGGCGGTGACGATGATCACATCGGCCCCGGCAATATCCTTGTAATCGTTCGAACCGGTGATTTTGGCATCAAAGCCTTCAACCGGGCCGCACTGCGAAAGGTCGAGCGCTTTGCCCTGTGGCACGCCTTCGACAACGTCGAACAGGACGATATCGCCCAATTCCTTTTGAGCTGCGAGGTGGGCGAGCGTGCCGCCGATATTGCCTGCGCCAATGAGCGCAATCTTCTTGCGGGCCATTACCTGTGTCCTTCCTTTGGGCCTGAGGCACGCGCCATCCGCACGGAACGTGCCGTTAAGGGAATTAGGGGCGCGTTAGGCCGATTCGAACCCTACGGCAACCCTATAAAAGTCCATAGTTAAGGCTTTTTGTGATAACAGTTCGCAATAGCATTAGTGGCGGGAATATTAGCCCGCCAAGCGCTTGAGCATGTCCATCCAGATCGGTATTTGGCCATGAAACCCATCGGCATATACCCGTTCGTTGAGCCCATGTGCACCCTCCGGTTCTCCTACTATGCCCCACAGGCCGCCAAAGCCATAAACCGGAATGCCGTTTGCGCGCAGGAAGGCGCCATCGGTTGCACCCGCCGACTGGAACGGAATCACAGGCGTATCCTTGAACCGTGTCGCGACTGCCGCCTTATAGGCTTCCAATATGTCCTCGCGCATCGGCGATGGAGAGGTTTCAGGTGTCGGTGATCCGGGAACCACGGTGACGGAAACGTCCGGGCCCGAAAGGTCCTGCAACTGCTGGCGTACCGATTCTATAGAAACACCCGGGAAAATCCGGCAATTGACATTGGCTTCGGCCTTTTGCGGCAATGCATTGGGCGCGTGCCCGCCAGACAGCATCGTCGCAACGCAGCGGGTGCGGGTGTAGCCCGGATCGAACTGTTCGAGCAGGTCGGCGGATTCACGGTCACTGGGATCGGCGAGGAAGCGTTTCACCAGTTCGCCAAATTGACCGCCATCGCGCTTGGCGATTTGCTCATAACCCGCGCGGGTGGCATCGTTGATCATCGGCGGAAAGCGGTGGTGTTCCAGTGCCGTTATTGCATTTGCCAA
The DNA here is from genome assembly GCA_023262005.1 of Sphingorhabdus sp. Taxonomy (GTDB): domain Bacteria; phylum Pseudomonadota; class Alphaproteobacteria; order Sphingomonadales; family Sphingomonadaceae; genus Sphingorhabdus_B; species Sphingorhabdus_B buctiana. The sequence goes on from JALREL010000130.1 coordinate 1,164, forward strand.
GGCGTAAATCGCGTTGTCCGGCCGTGGCGCACTGCTGTGCCCGCCGCGATTGATTGCCGTCAACTTGTAGTCGGCATAGGTTTTCTCGGCGATCTGCATGGCAAAGACATCGGGCCTGCCATCCTTGTAAACCGATCCGCCGCCTGCATCGCCGTTGAGCGCATATTCGGCATCGATAAGTGAACGCCACTCGGTTGCTGCCCGCCGGGCACCGTCGCCGCTGGTTTCTTCATCGCCGGTGTACAGCACGATGATGTCGCGGCTGGGGGCAAATCCCTCTGCACGCAGATATTGCAGGGCGATCAGGATGCCGGTGAGCGCCGCTTTGTTGTCGTTCGATCCGCGCCCGAGATAATAGCCATTCTCTTCACGAAACTGGAAAGGCGGAAACTTCCAATCGCTCTCCTTGGCCTCAACCACATCCATATGCGCCATCAGCAGGATCGGTTTCTTCCCGCTGGGTTTGGAAGCGGGCCAGCGCGCGATCAAAGTCTGTGTGCCGTCATGGTCCTTGACCACCACATTGGTAATTCCGACCTTGCGGAATTCGGCGGTCAACAGCCCGGTCAGTTTCTTGAACTCGGCCGTGCGGCCTTTGACCGTTGGAATTTCGACGATCTTGGCGAACAAGTCGCGCTCTGACTGCCGGTTGGATGTCTCTGCTCCAAGTGCCTGGCTCGAAACACAGGCCAGCAAGGCTGCGCCAATTGCCGATAAGGTCTTCATCATCCTTTTCTCCCTTTGCAGCAACCTAACGCGCACCGTGCCCTTCGGCCAGATATTCCTCTGACTGCATTTCCATCAATCGTGATACGGTGCGTTCAAATTCGAACCGGCCATCGCCCTGCGGATATAGCTCATCAGGCGCAGCGTCGGCGGCAGCGATCAGTTTGACCTTATATTCGTAAAGCGCATCGATCAGAGTGACGAAACGTGCGGCCTCGTTGCGGTTGTGCGGCCCGAGCACTGGGATGCCGACGATGATGACGGTGTGGAATCGCCGGGCGATCGCCAGATAGTCTGCCGCTCCGCGCGCTTCCGCGCACAAGCGCTTGAATGAGAAGACCGCAACACCTTTCAGCGCCTTGGGGACATGCATCGTTCGCCCGGCACCAACATCGATGTCTGCCGACGGCACATGCGCCCGGTCTTCGGGCGGATAGTCGGTCAGGTGAAAGAAGGTCTCCGACAATTCCTTGGTCGCTTCGGGGCCGTTAGGCACCAGCCAGGTGCGGGCATGGCCAAGCCGGTCACGGCGATAATCGGTCGGTCCATCGAGCGCCATGACGTCAAGCCGCACCTTCACCAGATCGATGAAAGGCAGGAAAAGCTGGCGGTTGAGGCCATCCTTGTACAGATCATCGGGATGCCGGTTCGAAGTGGTGATCACGGTAACGCCTGCATCGAACAGCCCGGCAAACAGCCGTGACATGATTGCGGCATCGGCCATGTTGTTGACCACCATCTCGTCAAAACACAGCAAGCGCGCTTCGGCCGCCAATGCCGCAACGACCGGTGGAATTGGGTCGCCCTTTTCCTTCTCGCGCTCAACTTTCAGTCGCGCATGGATATCGAGCATGAATTCATGGAAATGTGCGCGACGCTTGCTGTCGAACCGGACATTGTCGAAAAACAGGTCCATCAGCATCGATTTGCCGCGTCCGACTCCGCCCCACAGATACAGTCCGCGCACAGGCTCGGGCTTTTTGCCAAGCAGCCGCTTCAATGGATTGATGCTGGTCGGAACATTTTCGAGCTGTTGCTGGATATCTGCCAGCTTGGCCGCAGCATGCGCCTGGTCCGGATCCGGTTTCAGCTCGCCTGCAGCAACCAGCGCGTCATAGGCAGCGAGCAATCCGGTCATTTCTTGTCTTGGGATGCCTTGCGGATCGTTCCCGAGAAGGAAGCGACGATATGTTCATCGTTCGGCCCCTGCACCACCATGCCGCGCAGGAAAATCAGCCGGCCGGTTTCGCGCACTTGCTCGACAACTGCATCGAGCGGCTCATCAACGCGTCCACCACCGATAAATTGGGTACCCAGATCGAGGGTTACCGAGAATCCGGCGTTGAGCGAACCAAATTGGTGCGAAGCGGCAAACAAGGCGACGTCGATCAAAGCCAGCGTCACTGCACCATGAACATTGTTGCCCAGGTTGGTGTGCTTCCGCGTCGGGTGCATGCGGATTCGCGCGCGCGGCCGTCCATCGGGCAACGGTGCTTCAAGCCGCACCGATAGCGGCTCGATGAAGGCGTTGAACCGGGTTTGGTCATTGAGGTTCCAGCTCAGCCAACCGCCGTCCAATGCCTCGGCATCAAAATGTTCGGCGCGCTTTGGTTCCTCTATGCCATCGTTCATGATTTGGCGTTCAAATCTGGCGCTCCGCCATCATCTTCTTGGTTTCGGCAATTGCCTTGGCCGGGCTCAGACCCTTCGGGCAGGCATTGGCGCAGTTCATGATGGTGTGGCAGCGATAGAGACGGAACGGATCTTCAAGGTCGTCGAGGCGCTCACCGGTCATCTCGTCGCGGCTGTCGGCGAGCCAGCGATACGCCTGCAACAGAATTGCCGGGCCAAGGAATTTGTCGCTGTTCCACCAGTAAGACGGGCAGCTGGTCGAGCAGCAAGCGCACAGGATGCACTCATACAGGCCGTCGAGTTTTGCACGGTCTTCGGGGCTTTGCAGGCGTTCCTTGCCCGACGGCGTCGGGGTGACGGTCTGCAGCCAGGGCTTTATCGACGCATATTGCGCGTAGAAGTGCGAAAGGTCTGGCACCAGGTCCTTGACCACTTCCATATGCGGCAGCGGGGTGATGGTGACTTCGCCCTTGCAGTCTTCGATCGCGGTGGTGCAGGCAAGGCCATTCTTGCCGTTCATGTTCATCGCGCACGAACCGCAAATGCCTTCGCGGCACGAACGACGGAAGGTCAAAGTCGAATCCTGCTCGGACTTCATCTTGATGAGTGCGTCGAGCACCATCGGGCCGCAATTGTCGGTATCGACCTCGAAAGTGTCATAACGCGGATTCTCGCCGCTGTCGGGGTCATAACGATAGACCTTGAACTTGCGCGCGGTGCCATTGCTGGTCGCGGCGTGGGTCTTGCCCTTCTGGACCTTGCTGTTCTTCGGCAAAGTGAATTCGGCCATGTCTCTATCCCGATACTGAATCTGTGAACGCCCTAACCAAGCGGGCACCCCCAAGCAAATGCAATTTTTAACTGCGCAGTTGAATGCAGGTTTATATCCTAGGCATCAATCCGTGGCGGATCAGGCTTTCGGCGATGATGGTCTCGATCAGGTCTTCCTGTTTCCAGCCCATCAGCACTGCTGAACGGCCATAGACTTTTTCCGACCACAGGTTGCACTGCAGGTTGACCTCGAGCAGGTTGATCTCGCCGGTTTCTTCATTGAAGCGGAATTCAAAGCGACCGAAATCAAACGGGCGGAAAATCTCGGCCAGCGTCAGCGTCATCGCCTTGATCTTTTCCCAGGCTTCATCGCCCTCGAAAGGCACCAGCGTGTATTTGTGCTCGCGCGCAACCAGATCGCGCTTTTCAGCATGGGTGCGCAGGTGCGACGGATCGGCCTGTTTGAACAGCATCGGCGGCATTACAAATGGTGCGCCATCCTTGGTGATCACAGGCACTTCGACATCGCTGCCATTCATGAACGGTTCGACAATCGCGTCATGGCCTTCGGCATGGATGCGCAGCACCGCTTCCTTGACGCCCTGCCAATCGGTCGCATCGCCGATTCCCCAGCTCGCCGAGCTGTTATTGGGCTTGATCACGAAACGGCTGCCCTTGGGGCAGCGGGCTTCCTCCACCGGCGCGCCTGCGCGATAGACAGCCCAGTCGCACGTCGGGACGCCGCGCGCCTTGCCTTCCAGCTTGGTCAGATGCTTGTCGTCAGCCAGGCCGCGCAGGATTGGGTTGGCGCCGAGATATGGGACACCCAATCGTTCGCACAGCAGCGGGCAAAGCATCTCCGAATTGAAGAAACCGCCGCGGTTGAGCATCGGCCAGACAAAATCAACGCCCGGATCGGTGAAGAGCGATTCATATTTGTTCGCCACGCTCAATTTCTCGAACAGCCCGGCAAGGATCGTCTTCATTTCATAATGATAGGGCGAATGGTTGCCATCGGTGCCGTGCAGGCTGCCATCGCCCAGCGCATGCTTGGCGATGAACAGGATGCGCAATTTCTTGCGGGCTTCGTCGGTAAGGCGGGTAGGCTCGGTCATGATCATATCCTTGGGCGGCTTTGCCGCTGATTTCCGCCGCTCATAATCGCTTTGCTGAATTTCGCAATTTCCTAATTGTGGCTTGGCGGCTATAGGCCCCAGCCATCTAGGGAAACAAAGGGCCGGTTACGCGCTTATGAAAATTTCCGAACTGGCCGACTGGATGACCAGAGGCGGCGACGCGCGCATCGTGCTCGATCCCCAGAGCGGCCTGAACCGTTATCACAGCGCACCCTATCCACGCGACGTGCTCGCCTTTGCATCATCGACCGCGAACGATCTCAGCGCCGATGCGATGGCGTTCCTCGAAAACGAGTTTGCAAGTGGGGCAGCAAAGCTGGAATCGGGCGAAGATTATGCCGCCTATCTTGATGTCTTGCGCAGCCGGGTCTCGGCTGCCTATCGCCTGCCAACCGGCACCGACATATTCTTCGCGCCTTCGGGAACGGACCTCGAATATGTCGCACTGCTTGCCGTTGCGGGGCGCAAGCCGAACGGCATTGCCAATCTGCTGCTCGGCGCCGATGAAGTCGGCTCGGGCTGTATCCACAGCGCGGCTGGGCGGTATTTCGCCAACGAAACCGCGCTCGTCGCCAATGTTAAGCCGGGTCAGGACATTAAAGGTTTGCCGCCCATCGAGATGGGCGATTTCCCTGTGCGCAACCCCGAAGGCGAGGCGTTTGATAGCGAAAGCCTGACCGGGCAGATGGAAACGGCAATTGCCGACGCGCTTGCGGCTGGCCGCTATCCGCTGGTGCATGTCGTGCATGGCTCCAAGACCGGGCTGGTCTTGCCGCATCTCGACGATATCGATCGCTTGCGATCCAAGTTCGGAGACGATGTGGCATTTGTCGTTGATGCCTGCCAGGCGCGGATCACCACGCAGGCGATCCACGATTATCTGGCGCGCGGGATCATTGTGTTCCTCACCGGATCAAAATTCATGGGCGGCCCGCCGTTCAGCGGTTTTGCATTGCTGCCTTCCGGGATGGTTGCTTCAACCGCCCCACTCGCGGCAGGCATGGCGAGCGTATTCCGTCGGGCCGAAGTTCCGGTCGGCTGGGCTGGTGCCGATGCCCTGCCCGACAGCGGCAATGCTGGCCTTGCGTTGCGTCTTTCCGCATCACTTTTCGAACTGGAGCGTTTCCAGCAACTCAGCATCGAACGCGTCACGCGTGTCGTTTCTGCCTTCAACCAAGCTGCAGGTCGGCTGGCCGATCAGTTGCGCGCGCGCAAGGTGGCGGCGGCCCCCGCCGAGGACGCGGCGGAAGAGCAGGAACATCCAATCGAGATGCAAACGCTAGTGACGCTCGACCTGTGCCATGACGGTGCGGGTGCGGTCAGCCGTACGCTCGATTTTGACGCAGCGGTTGCGATCCACAAGGCGATGACCGCAGATGGTGTGCGGCTTGGCCAACCGGTGCGGTGCGTCAAGCTGGCTGACGGGCGCTGGGGGGCGACGTTGCGGGTAGGGCTTTCGATGCCGCAGGTCGTTCGGCTCGACGGTGTTGGCGATGCAGAAATGGCGGAGTGGCTGCAAAGCGCGATGGACCGGATCGCCGCCGCGCTCGAACCGCGGCTCGGTTGAGTTCAGGCTACGCGCAACCGTTCAAGGAACGCGGCGCTTGCCTCGCGCAGGCTTTGTGCACGCGATTCCATTTCCCGCATAACCTGATGCATCTCGTCCGCGACCTCGCCGACGCGTAGCGCATCCTGGTTCACTTCGCGGCTTTGCGTGCGGACCTCTTCTGCATCGCGGGCGGCATGTTCCGCATTGTCGCCAATCTCGCGCGTCGCTGCCTGTTGCTGCGATATCGCAGCGGCGATATTGCCAGCGCCGAGATGCACATGGTCGATCCGTTCGACGACGGAATCGACCTTCTCAGCGGTTGATGACATCTGGGTACGGATATCGTTGACGGTGCCCGATACCGAAGCAATGGCCTGGTGCGTCTGGCCCGCGAGCGATTTGACCTCTTGGGCGACGACCGCAAAGCCGCGCCCCGCTTCGCCCGCCCGCGCCGCTTCGATCGTGGCGTTGAGCGCAAGGAGGTTGGTCCGACTGGCAACGTCCTCGATGATGGCTGCAATCTCGCCAACTTTGTCGGCATCTTGTGCCAGTTTCTCGATCGCCGCGCTGCTTGCCCGACTGCTATCCGTGGCGGCATTGGCTGCATCGACCTGCTCGCCCACCTGTTCGGAAATGGCTTGTGATGCATCGCCAAGCTGGCGGGCAGCCCCTGCAACCATCTGGATCGCGTTGCTCATATTCTCCGCCATGATCGCCATTGCATCGGCCCGGTTGCGGGTTTGCACACCGATAGACGCAAGTTGCCCCGCTGATTCACCGACTGACCCGATTGCAGAATGGATGGCATCGACCGTCAGCAACACCGACCGTTCGAACTCCGCTGCCAGTTGCTCCATCTCGGCTTGTCTTTGGCGGTCGGCTTTGACGCGGGCTTCGGTTTCTGCCTGCTCGGCGCGCTTGCGTTCAGCCTCGATTTCGTCGCGACGTTCGCGTTCCTGTTCGTAAAAGTCAGCGCGGGCGTGCGCAAAGGCGTGGGCATCGTCGATTGATTGCATGAACGATCGCCATTGGCGCATCGCGATGCGGTGCAGGGCAAAGCCGTAAATCGCTATCGCTGTATAAAAATACCAGGGCAGTTGCTCGTCGGAAAGGAGCGGGCCTGCAACGCCACCAGCTGTAACGATGATCAGCCAGGCGAGCATCGAACGGGGAAGGCAGAGGAAGGTTAGCGCGCCGACTCCGACTAAGCCGAATGCCGTCGCTCCGGCGAGTACATGGTTGATATCGCCATGCACCGACCAAAGATCGCATATCAGCGCAGCCCATGCCACAGCCCCGATCGCGACATATTCGACAAACCGGTTCCGCAATTTCTTAAGGACTACGCCATTGTCGTCCGCATCCACATCATAGTTTTGCAACGCCAGATGTTGCCGCAATATCAGCGACTGCGACAGCAAGACAAAGGGCAAGCCGACAATCGAGAAATAGGGAATAGTCAGTGTCGCGAGCAAGGCAGTGGTCGCGGCGTAAAACAGCAATGCTGTCAGCATGATGGCGACATTGGAGGCCGACGCCGCCTTTAGCTGTGCCAGCAAAATTCCGCGATTTTCGCCACTTTCTCCACGGCGCAGCATCTCCAACTCATCGCCGAAATCGGTGATGATGGCGAACAGATCGCGATACTTGCCGAACTTATCCATCCTGGATCCCGCAACGTTACGGGTCGGCTTTGGCACAAACTTCCGAAGGAAATATTAACTATGCGTCCGCCGCGTTCATTCTTCGCAACCGCTATCTGGTCTGCTGCGCAGTAAAGGCGAGGATATCATCGATCACAGGAGCCTTGCCGCGAAACGGACGCGCAATCGCCATGATGATCCCGCTGTGCGTCACTCCGGGATAGAATTCGGTGTGGGCGGAGCCTTTGCTTTCGGCAATTCTCTTCGCCAACACCTTGCTGTTGCGCGGTTTGACGGTGGTATCGGCGTCGCCTGTGAGCAGCAGCATCCGCGGGGCATTGCCATTGGCGAAATGTATCGGTTGTGTCTCTTCGGGCTTCGGCCAGTGGCCCAGTGCGTCGCGCGCGGCATCGCTGGTAAAGGGGTAGAAATCATAGGGGCCGGCCAGGCCGATGATTCCCGCAATGGCAGATGAGTCCAGTCCGTGCGCTCCCAGCCATTTCGGATCAAGCGCTGCAAGCATGGTGATGTGCGCACCCGCACTGTGGCCCATGACGAACAGCCGATCCGGATCGGCGCAGTCACGCTTGTCAAGTTCGCGTCGGGCGCTGGCGATGGCTGCAGCAGCATCGTCGATGAAGTCGGGGAAGCGGTGCGCAGGCGCCTTGCGATAATCGGCGATGAAGGTGATGAAGCCGCGTGCCGCGAATGCCCGGCCAACAAAGGCATAGCTTTCCCGGTCACCATCACGCCAAGAGCCACCATGGAAGAATAGCAGCGCCGGATATTTGGTGGTGCCGCAATGGGCCGCCTCGTCCGCCGACGCGCCAGCCGGGAAATATATGTCATAGCGCTGCTGCGTGCCTGACCGATCTCCATAGGCCAGCCCGCGCAGGATCGGACCGGTTGCATCGCCATGGCCGGGCCACCAGCGGTCTGCCAGATCCAACTGTGCAGGGCCCGCCAACCGATAGAACCAGATTCCGGCTGCCGCGATCAACAGGCAGGCCACCAAAAGAAAGGTCTTCATCATGGCGAAGCGATACCCGATGCCGCGCAAAAGAAAAGGGCGACCCGTGGGCCGCCCTTTTGCAAATTCCGGTTTGGAACCGATTAGCGCTTCGAGAACTGGAAGCTGCGGCGGGCCTTCGCCTTACCGTACTTCTTACGTTCAACCGTGCGGCTGTCGCGGGTCAGGAAGCCTTCGGCCTTGACGGCGCTGCGCAGTGCGGGTTCGAACTTCGAAAGCGCCTGGGCGATACCATGCTTTACGGCACCAGCCTGGCCCGAAAGACCACCACCCTTGACGGTGGCGACAATGTCATACTGGCCAACGCGGTCGGTTACGTCGAACGGCTGGTTGATGACGAGGCGCAGCGTCGGGCGTGCGAAATAGACGGTCTGGTCGCGGCCATTGACCACGATCTTGCCGGTGCCGGGCTTCAGCCAGACGCGGGCAACCGCATCCTTGCGGCGGCCGGTTGCATAAGCGCGGCCCTGCGCATCGACTTCTTTTTCGCGCAGCGGGGCTGCGGGCGCTGCCGGAGCCGAACCTTCGGCACCCAGCGTCTGGAGATCAGCGAGCGATTCTACGGTGTCGGACATTATGCACCCACCTTGTTCTTGCGGTTCAGGGAAGCGACGTCGAGCACCTTGGGCTGCTGGCCGTCATGCGGGTGTTCGGTGCCGTTGTACAGGTGCAGGGCACGCATTTGCTGGCGACCGAGCGGACCGCGCGGAACCATGCGCTCAACAGCCTTCTCGAGCACGCGCTCAGGGAAACGGCCTTCGAGAACCTTGGCAGCGGTGACGCCCTTGATGCCGCCGGCATAACCGGTGTGGCGATAGTAAACCTTGTCGCCCAGCTTCTTGCCGGTGAACTTCACCTTGTCGGCATTGATGACGAT
>JALREL010000223.1 GCA_023262005.1 Sphingorhabdus sp.
GGTCGGCTGGTTTCCGGACTCGTCGGCGCTGGCCGTGCAGCGTCAACCGCGCAACCAGAAAGCCCTGCAACTGCTACGCATCGAGGCGGCGACCGGCGATGGCATCGCAATGGCTTGGCGTGCGGGTTGCCGTGTGTCGAACATGGAAATGATGCAGTTCCACCCGACCTGCCTCTACAACCTGGAGGTCAAGAACTTCCTGATTACCGAGGCGGTGCGCGGCGAAGGCGGCATCCTTCGCAATCCGAAGACCGGGCATCGTTACATGCCCGATTATGATGCACGGGCAGAGCTTGCGCCACGCGATATCGTCGCCCGCGCCAATGACGGTGAGATCAAGCGCGATGGCCTCGACTATGTCCATCTTGATATCAGCCACAAGGACCCGGAATTCGTCCGCGAGCATTTCCCTAACATATACGAAAAACTGATGGGGCTCGGCATCGATATCACCAAGGAGCCGATCCCGGTGGTTCCGGCCCAGCATTATACCTGTGGTGGGGTGCTCGTCGATCTGGATGGGCGCACTGATGCACCGGGGCTCTATGCGGCGGGTGAAGTCACGCAATCGGGGCTACATGGCGCCAACCGCCTTGCCTCGAACAGCCTGCTCGAATGCTTCGTCTTCGGCGATGCCTGCGCCGCGCATATCGACGCGCATTGGGATGAACTGCCTCCGCCACCCGCGATCCGCCCATGGGATGAAAGCCGGGTCACCGACAGCGATGAGGAAGTTGTCATCGCCCAATGCTGGCGCGAAATCCGCCAGTTCATGTGGAATTTCGTCGGCATCGTTCGCACCACTAAGCGGCTCGAACGCGCCAAGCACCGCATCGACCTGCTCCGGCAAGAGGTTGAGGATTATTACAGCCACTTCCGCGTGACACCAGACCTTATCGAGCTTCGTAACTTGGTCGAGGTTGCCGACCTCATCATCCGTTCCGCGCTATCGCGCAAAGAAAGCCGCGGGCTGCACTACACGCTCGATTATCCGGATTTGTTGCCAGAGGCCAAGGATACGGTCCTCGTACCCTAGGCTTTCTTGCGAGCCGCCCACAGATGGTGGACGCCGACGATGACTGCACCAATTGCCAGCCCGGCGATGCCCGACAGTCCGGCATCGACCAGCCACGCCAGCGCGCCTTCGTGCAGGCCAAACCATTCGGCCGGGTGAAGGCCAAAGCCGTGGACGATGATTTGCCCACCTACCCACAGCATCGCCGCGGTGCCAACGGTTGAGAGCAACGCCATCAATTTAGGCATTCCCTTGACCAGCCCGCGACCGAATGCCTGCGCAGTGCCATTTTCGCGCTGGGCCATGTGCAGGCCGATATCGTCCATCTTCACAATGAAACCGACGACACCATAGACGGCAATGGTGATGGCCACGGCAACAAAGGCAAGAACCGCAGCCTCCAGCCAGATCGAGGTTTCGGCCAGTCCTTTGACCTCGTTGAGGGCGATTGCCATGATTTCGGCGGACAGGATGAAGTCGGTGCGCACCGCACCCTTCACCATATTCTCTTCATGCGTCTTGCTGCAGACTTCGGCAAACTCTTCTGCGAGTGTCTCTTCCTCATGCGGCATCAACTTTTCGAGGACTTTCTCCGCCCCTTCGAAACAGAGGAACGCGCCGCCGAGCATCAACAACGGCGTGATCGCCCAAGGCAGGAAGAAACTGAGCAGCAATGCAACCGGCAGGATGATGATGATCTTGTTGAACAGCGATCCCTTGGCGATGCGCCAGATTATGGGCAGCTCACGATCGGGGGTGAAGCCGGTGACATATTGGGGCGTTACCGCGGTGTCGTCGATCACCACGCCTGCGGCCTTGCTGCCGGCCTTACCCGCAGCGGCTGCTACATCATCGACTGATGCTGCTGCGACTTTGGCAATGGTGGCGACATCGTCAAGAAGCGCAGCAAGACCGGATGGCATGAAATTCCCCTGATTTTGTCGTTGGTTGCGTAGTTTAGGCGGGTTCGAAACCATCCGCAAGGAAGCGTTCTGCAAGTGCGGCGTGCAGCGCAGCACCCTTGGCCATCACGTTTTCGTCGAGCACCATACGGTTTGAGTGCAGCCCGCAGCATTGCCGCCAGTCATCGCCTTCATGGCTGGCGCCCAAGAAGAACATCGCGCCGGGAACTTTTTCGAGGACATATGCAAAATCTTCTGCCCCCATTATCGGGGCGTCGAGCGTTTTCCAGCTTTCGGCCCCGAAGGTGGTTTCGACCACTTCCTGGCCAAATCGGACAGCGCGATCATCGCACATGGTGACCGGAAAGCCCTGCTCGATATGCACTTGAGCCTCGCAGCCATGCGCAGCGGCAATGCCGGGGACGAGGCGATGCAATTCTTCTGCCACCATCGCACGGCGGCGCGGGCTGAGCGTGCGGATGGTGCCGAGAAGGTTGGCGCATTCCGGAATGATATTATTGGTCGTCCCCGCCTCGATCTTGGCAATCGTGATTACAGCCGGATCGAACACCGATACCTTGCGCGTAACCATCGTCTGTATGGCTGAGACAATTTCGCAGGCAACGGGGATCGGATCGACCGCATCATGCGGCATCGAAGCGTGACCGCCTTTGCCTGTAATCTTGATCGAAAGCACATCCGATGAGGCGAGCAACGGCCCGGCGCGTCCGGTAAAAATTCCATGCGGCGCATTGGGCATGATGTGGAGCGCGAAAGCTGCATCGGGAAGCGGATCGAGCAGGCCATCATCGAGCATGAAGCGGGCGCCATGATGCCCTTCTTCGCCCGGCTGGAACATGAAATAGACGGTGCCGGTCAGCTGTTCCCTGCGTGCGCATAACATTTTGGCGGCCCCAACCAGCATGGCGACATGCGTGTCGTGCCCACAGGCATGCATGGCACCACTGGTTTCGGAAGCGAAATCGAGGCCAGTATCTTCGTGCAATGGCAGCGCGTCCATATCGCCGCGCAACAACACAGTGCGTCCGTTTGAAGGACCACGCAACACGGCCAACAGACCGGTCGTCGAAGGGCCCTCGCGATATTCGAGCGGTAACCCTGCAAGCGCAGCTTTGATCTTTGCCAGCGTCTTGGGGTTTTGCAGGCCGAGCTCAGGCTCGCGATGAATCGCGCGGCGCAGTTCGATGAGGTCGGGAAGGAGGTTTTCGGCGTCGTCGCGCCAAGGGGTGTCGGTCAGCGTCATACAACGCTAACTAACACCCCTTTGGATCAGTTGGTAGCCGGATCAGCCATCAATGCGCACGGTGGCATATTGCGTCGGTGCACCGCGGCGTTTGACGCCAAGGAGCACGGCGTTGCGGCCTGCCTTTTTCGCTTCGGCAATTGCTGCTGCGAGTTGGGCACTGTTGGTTACGGCTTTGTAGTTGACCGAGACAAGCACGTCGCCGCGGCGGATGCCGGCCTGGGCGGCGCTGCCCGAGCCGGCGATGTCAACGACAACGCCCTTCACATCGGTGCCCATACCCAGCTGGCGGGCGATTTCCGGGTCAAGTGCGATCACGCTGACGCCAAGAGCCTCGCGGATCGTCTTGCTGTCGGCATTGTCACCTTGCTGATCGAAATCCTTGTTTTCGTCCGGATCGAAGGTGCTTTGTGCAAGCTTCTCTTCGCTTGGGCGCGTGCCAACCGTTGCCGTTATACGCATCGGTTTGCCTTCGCGCAGGATATCGAGCGGGATTTTGGTGCCCGGCTTGATATTGGCGACGATGTACGAAAGCGTATCGTCCGGCGTCACATCGCGGCCGTTGACCTTGAGGACGATATCGCCCTCTTTCAGGCCAGCCTTGTCAGCGGCTTCACCCTGCACGATGCGGGTGACGAACTCACCCTTGTTCTTGTCGATACCCAGAGCGTCAGCCATGTCGGCCCCAACCGGCTGGATGCCGATGCCAAGATAGCCGCGTTCTGGGCGTACGCCCTTGCGCAGCGAATCGATAACCGGAATGGCTTCTTCGGCTGGGATCGCAAAACCGACGCCGATATTCGCACCTACGGGTGAAATCAGGCGGTTGTTGATGCCGATCACCTTGCCTTGCAGGTTGAACAATGGGCCGCCAGAGTTGCCCGGGTTGATCGCGGTATCGGTCTGGATGAAGCGGTCATAGGCGCCGCCCGCACCGATATTGCGCTGAAGCGCGGAAATGATGCCCGCAGTCACAGTGCTGCCCAAACCGAGAGGGTTGCCGATGGCAATCACCCAATCGCCGACGCGATTATTCTCGGATGTTTCCATCTCGACATAAGGAACGCCGGTCACCTTCACCTTCAGCAGAGCAAGGTCAGAGGTCGCATCGCGGCCAAGGATTTCTGCCTTGAATTCGCGTCCGTCGAACAGGGTCACGGTCACTTCGTCTACGGCCTCACCGCGCGGGCCGCCAGCGACGACGTGGTTGTTGGTGACGATCAGGCCATCGGCGCTGATGAAGAAGCCTGAACCGCCACTTTGCTGTTCCTGCGTTACCGGACGACGTTCGCCGGTGAAGGGGTTGAAGCTGGTTGCGACCTGCACCTTCTGCTTGGTGGCGATATTGACCACGGCTGGCTGCAATTGGGCGGCGAGATCTGCAAAGCTATTCGGAGCTCCGCGCGGGGCGAGGCCGGACTGAGCGATGGTCACCGGGCCTTGCATCGCAGCTGCTGGTCCCGGATCACCGGTCGAAAGCGCGAAGGCGCTACCCGAAAGCAGAAGCAGAGCAGTCACTCCATAAGCGTAACGCACGATAGTCATTCCTCTCGTTCAAAATCGCACCGGCAACGCCGGCATTTAACCTCAATCCGTCCTTGCGGCGAAAAAATGAACGCCGATTGAACGAAATCCCAAGCCCGTCAACCGCTTGGCAAAGCGCCGATTGCGTTCGACAAACGACAATAACATTGCGGTTCCTTTAACGTCCTTCGCGGAAATTGCGCAGATAATCGTTGCTCGGCGACAACACGATATTGGTGTTGCCATTGCCGTTCTGGCCATCCTGAAGGAATGTTCGGCGATAGGACTGCATTGAGCGATAGAAGTCGTAGAAGTCCGGATCCTTGTTATAGCTTTCCGCATAAATGCGAGCGGCCTCTGCCTCTGCATTGGCGCGGATGATCTGTGCTTCCTTCTGGCCTTCGGCATCGATAGCGATCGCTTCCTGTTGGCGCGCGCTCTGCATACGCTGGAACGCGGATTTCAAAGGAGCGCCATCGGGCAGGTCGGCCCGCTTGATGCGCACGTCGATGATTTCAGCACCATATTTGCGTGCCTCGCGGTTCAGCGCTCGCTGCACATTCTCCATGACTTCACCGCGCTCCGGGCTCAACATCGTCGCAAACGAACGACGGCCGAGTTCGTTCCGAAGCGATGATCCCAAAATGGTGCGCAACTGGTCACGCAGCCGCTCTTCGGTGCGGATCGTCTTGTACATCACGATCGGTCGGGTCACGCGGAAACGGGCAAATGCATCGACTTGCAGGCGCAATTGGTCGGTGGACAGCACTTCCTGCCGCTCCATTTCGACGCTCAGCACGCGTTTGTCGATGAACTGGATCTGCTCAACCAGCGGAATGCGGAACGCAAGGCCGGTGAAGCGTTCGCCGAACTGCTGTTTTGGCTTATAGCCATTCACTACGCGAAGCGGCTGGCCATAGGTGCTGATAATGGCTTGCTTGGTTTCGGGCACAACCGACACCGACATGCCCATAACAACTAGCGCTGCCAAAGCGCCCACGCTGAGTGCGAGTGGATTTTTCATCAAAGCGCGGTTCATTGCTTTTTCCCCGTAACGGTTACGGTTTCGCCCTGTCCGCTAGCGGCACGGCGCTGGATTTCAGGCAGCGGCAGGTAAGGGGTGACATTGCCAGTCTCGACGATTGTCTTGTCCACCTTGCCCAGTATCTGCTCCATGGTTTCATAATAGAGACGGCGACGGGTTACCTCAGGCGCGGTGCGATACTGTTCATAGATCTTGTCGAACTCGGCAGTTTCACCTCGGGCCAGTTCGGTCACACGGCTCGCGTAGGCGCGTGCCTCGTTGAGATAGCTTTCACGACGCTGCTGCGCTGCGTTCACTTCGCGGAAGGCATCATTGACCTCTGCCGGCGGATCGGATTCGCGGATCGAAATGCTCTGGATCATCACACCAGCGCGATATTCATCGAGGATCGACTGCATGCGCTGGCGCACTTGCGCCTCGATTTCGGACCGGCCACCGCCGATGACCTGGATAAGATCAAAATTGGCGACCGCCGCGCGCATTGCGCTTTCAGCGACTTCACTGACGCTGCGCTCTGGATCGTCGAGTTGGAACAGGAACAGTTCGGGATCACGGATCGACCAGCGGATGTCATAGGCCATATCGACCAAATTCTGGTCGCGGGTGAGGACAAGGTTTTCGCTGTTCGCCCGTGCTGAACCGATCGAGGTGGTACGGATTTGGGCCGTGTCGACTTTTTCCAAAGTCTGGATCGGCGCTGGCCAGGTGAAGGTGA
>JALREL010000229.1 GCA_023262005.1 Sphingorhabdus sp.
GCGAGGCGAAGCGGTCGGCGACGAGCTCCGCGAGCGCGGCGTCGAGGGCGGCCTGGTCACGAATGGCCAGGAACCAGTCTTTCCACGACCGGCTGTTAGGATGCGAAACCCCGCTTGCTTGCAGCGCCTCACAGATACGCGACCACGCCACGCTCGTGCCCTCGGCCTCGAAGGCCTTGGCCACGCGCCAAAAGTCGCCGCAAGGCTGCTGGGCAAAGTGGAGAGGCTCCACGCTCGCAAAGAGTTCGGCTCGTGCTGCTGCCGTCGTGCTGGTGACGAACACACACGCCGCGAGCTCTGCGTCGAGGTCGATGAGGGAGCTCATACCGGGGTCCCTCGCGGAATGCCGTTCATGAAGTTTTCATCGTTCCAGCCCTTCACGATGGCCGGGGTATCCCTGAAAAGGACCGTGCCCGCATCTTCGATCGTGGTGTCCGCTTGGATAGCGGCAAGCCCGGGACAGGTCTGGGCATGGCAATCGTTCGCGACGTCGCCGAAATCTACAACGGCACCATCGAACTTGATGAAAGCGAAGATATGGGTGGGTTGCTCGTGCGGCTCAAACTGCCCAAGGCGGTTTAAGCCGCTCCGTCGCGAATCCGCTCATGGTGGCGGATCACTTCATCGATGATGAAGCGCAGGAATTTTTCGGTGAAATCGGGGTCGAGATTGGCATCCTTGGCCAATTGGCGCAGCCGCGCAATCTGTCGCTCCTCGCGTCCCGGGTCGGCGGGAGGGAGTTTGGTGGTCGCTTTATATTCGCCCACCGCCTGTGTGATTTTGAACCTTTCGGCCAGCATGAACACCAGCGCTGCATCTATATTGTCGATGCTCTCGCGATAACGGGTCAGTTTTTCATCTTGTGCCATCGCGCGTTCCATGCCGCGCCAAGTCGCAACAGGCAAGCAGGATAACAGCTTTTGCACTTGCGCGCGGGCGTACCGCTTGCCAAGGCGAGCCATTATGACTGCAACCATCCACCAGCTTGGCGGCGCACGCACGCCTTCGCTCCAGCCAATGCTGAACCTTGTCGCGCCGGAGATGAACCGCGTGAATGCGGTCATTCTCGATCGCATGCAGTCCGAAATCCCGCTGATTCCGGAACTGGCTGGGCATTTGATTGCTGGCGGTGGAAAGCGGATGCGGCCGATGCTGACGCTCGCCTGCGCGCGTTTGCTCGATTATCCGGGCGATCGGCACCACAAATTGGCGGCCGCCGTCGAGTTCATTCACACCGCAACGTTGCTGCACGACGATGTTGTCGATGGCAGCGACATGCGCCGCGGAAAGACCGCCGCCAACCTGATATTCGGAAATCCGGCAGCAGTTTTGGTGGGGGACTTCCTCTTTTCCCGATCATTCGAGCTGATGGTCGAAGATGGTTCGCTCAAGGTCCTGAAGATTCTTTCCAACGCATCGGCGGTGATTGCCGAAGGTGAGGTCAACCAATTGACCGCACAGCGGCAGATCACGACCAGCCAGGAAAAATATCTCGACATTATCGGTTCCAAAACGGCTGCACTTTTTGCCGCTGCCTGCCGGATCGCCGCAGTTGTTGCCGAACGCCCCGAGGCCGACGAACTGGCTCTCGACGCTTATGGACGCAATCTGGGAATAGCCTTCCAGTTGGTCGACGATGCCATCGATTATGTTTCCGATGGCGAAACTATGGGCAAGGATGCGGGCGATGATTTCCGCGATGGCAAGGTGACGCTGCCGGTCATTCTGGCGCACAGCCGGGGCGATGCAGAGGAAAAGCACTTCTGGCACAACGCCATGCTCGGCCATCGGGTCAGTGCCGACGATCTGGCCTATGCCACCAGCCTGCTGCGCAAATATAACGCCATCGACGACACGCTGGAACGTGCACGCCATTATGGCCAACGCGCGATTGATGCGCTCGGGCCCTTTGCTGCCAGCGCTGCAAAGGATGCCTTGGTTGAGGCTGTGGAGTTTGCCATTGCCCGCGCCTATTAAGGCGGCGTGACCCTTCCTGTCGAAGCTGTACTGCCCGAATTAAAGGCTGCGCTCGCCGCAGGCTCCAATGCCGTGCTGATTGCACCGCCGGGTGCTGGCAAGACAACAATGGTCGCCTCTGCTTTGCTGGGGGAGCCTTGGTGCGACGGCCAGATACTGCTCCTTTCCCCACGCCGCCTCGCTTCACGCGCTGCTGCTGAACGGATTGCCGAACTGATGGGTGAACCGGTCGGCGGGCTGGTCGGTTATGCAACCCGGATGGACAGCAAGCAGTCGGCCAAGACGCGCATCCTCGTCCTGACCGAGGGCATTTTCCTTAACCGCATACAGGATGATCCGGAATTGGCGGGTGTCTCAGCGGTTCTGTTCGACGAAGTCCATGAACGCAGCCTCGATAGTGATTTCGGGTTGGCGCTAGCGCTCGATGCCCAAGGCGGATTGCGGCCAGATCTGCGGCTGGTGGCGATGTCGGCGACGCTCGATGGCGGACGCTTTGCAAAGCTGATGGATGCGCCGGTAATTGAGAGCGAGGGCAAATCCTGGCCGCTTACATTGCAGCACATCGGCCGCAAAGCCGAGGCGCGGATCGAAGATGAAATGGCTGCGGCCATCTGCCGTGCGCTTGCCGATGAACGGGAGGGCGATGTGCTGGCCTTCCTTCCCGGCGTTGCGGAAATCGAACGGACGGCGGAACGGCTGGAAGGCATTTTGGCCGAAATCCATCGCCTGCATGGCAGCCTTGATCCCGCCGAACAGCGCGCCGCCATTCGCAAAGGCGAACGGCGCAAGGTGATCCTCGCCACTTCGATTGCCGAGACCAGCCTGACCATCGATGGCGTGCGTATCGTCGTCGACAGCGGCCTAGCACGCCGTGCCCGCTATGACCGGGCGGCTGGATCGACGCGGCTCGTCACCGAACGCGCCAGCCAGGCGGCGGTGACACAAAGGGCAGGGCGCGCGGCACGGCAGGGCCCAGGCGTCGCCTACCGGCTATGGGAAGAAGCCGCGACCGCAGGCCTGCCGCCATTTGACCCGCCTGAGATTCTGGAGGCAGATCTTTCGCCCTTGCTGCTCGATTGCGCGCTGTGGGGCGTCGGCGATCCCGCGACGCTGCAATGGCTCGACCCGCCCCAAAAGGCAGCAATTGACGAAGCCCGGACACGGCTGCTCGACCTGGGCGCAATAGATGCTAGCGGGCGACCCACCGAGCATGGACATGCGATAGCACGCCTGCCGCTTCCCCCACGGCTGGCGCATATGTTGGTAGCAGCCGCCGAACTAGGGTTTGCCGCGCTGGCCGCCGAGGTTGCTGTTTTACTGTCTGAACGCGGACTGGGCGGAAATGATAGCGACATCGAAAGGCGGCTTGAACGTTGGCGGGGTGAACGGAGCCAGCGGGCCGAGGCCGCCCGGGGTTTGGTGAAAAGGTGGATTGGTCTTCTCCCCTCCCGCTCGCGGGCAGGGCAGGCGGAGGGCCCGAAACCGACACACCCTCCCATAACCCCTCCCGCAAGCGGGCGGGGGATTGGATCAGCCATCGCGCTCGCCTTTCCCGATCGCATAGCTCGCCGCCGCGACGCGAAGGGCGAGAATTGGATTAGTGTCGGGGGCAGGGGCTTTCGGCTCGATCCTGCACATCCATTGGCCAAAGAGGAATGGCTCGCGGTTGCGGATATCCAGGGTGCGGCATCGAGCGCGCGGATTATATCGGCAGCGGCCATCGAATTTGCCGACATAGAGGCGCTTTATGGTGACCGGATCATCAGCGGAGCGCATGTCAGTTTCGATCCGGCCACCGGAGACGTGCGCACCGAGAGCGGGCGGCGACTGGGTGCTATCACCCTTTCCAAGGGGCAGGATGCAAAGGCCGATCCCGAGGCGATTGCTGCGGCGTTGTTGCAAGGTGTACGCGACCATGGCTTGCAATTGCTTCCTTGGAGCGAGGCAAACCTGCGCTTGCGCGAACGTGCCTCATGGGCAGGTGTCGATGGGTTGGACGATGTAGCATTGTCGGGATCGCTCGACATTTGGCTCGCACCTGCATTGGTGGGCAAAAGACGGCTATCGGACATCGATCCCGGCGCTTTGCACAGTGCGCTGATGGGCCTCCTGGGTTGGGATAATCAGCAGGCGATTGATCGCCTGGCGCCTTCGCACTTCACTTCGCCTGCCGGGACCACGCATCCCATCGACTATTCTGCCGAGGGTGGCCCGACCGTCGAACTGCGGGTGCAGGCCTTGTTCGGCGTTGCGGAGCATCCGACCATCGGCCCCGACCGGACGCCGCTTGTGCTTTCGCTCACCTCACCTGCGGGGCGACCGATCCAAACGACGCGGGATTTGCCGGGATTCTGGAAGGGCAGTTGGGCCGATGTGGCAAAGGAAATGCGGGGCCGCTATCCCAAGCATAACTGGCCCGACGATCCGAGCGCCGCGATTGCCAGCCTGAAGACCAAAAAGGCGCAATCACGCACTTGATTGGCGGAGATAAATCAGCGAAAGGCGCTTGCATGACTCAGGCACGGATCATCCAGAAATCGAAAAATGCGTTGCAATCAGGCCGCGCTGGCACGGGGCAATGGGTGCTCGAATATATTCCAGCTGATCCGCAGCGCCCCGATCCGCTGATGGGCTGGGCGGGGTCGAGCGATACGCGCCGCCAGCTCAACCTGAAATTTCCGACGCTGGAAGCCGCCAAGGCCTATGCTGACAAGAATGGCATCAGCTACACAGTCATTCCTGCCGCGCCGAAAGTGCTCAAGCTGCAGGCTTACGCCGACAATTTCAGATAAGCTGCGATCCCAGCAGCAATAACAGGCGCACATCGACGCCGATATTTTCCGCGCGTTTCGTTTCGAGGAACTGTTTCAGTTCGCTCAACGCTACTCGGTGCACGGTGATGTTTTCGCCGTCGGTGCCGCCGCCGTCGCCCACTTTAGTAAGGCCCGATGCGCGCACCAATGTGAAGCTCTCACTCACCATTCCGGGTGACGAATAATATTCGTCTAGCGATTCCAGCTTTGCCGCGCGGTATCCGGTTTCTTCTTCTAGTTCGCGGCCGGCAGCCTCCAGCGGGCCTTCGCCCTCGGTTTCATCACCGATCAATCCGGCGGGCAGCTCGACGCAATTGCGCCCCAACGGCATGCGAAACTGCTCGACCAGAAGTACATGCCCGTCTTCGACGGCAAGGATCACCGCCGCCTTTATCCCGCGCGAACGGCTGACATATTCCCATTTGCCCTTGCGCTTGGCGGTGACGAATTTGCCCTGCCAGACGATTTCTTCGATATCTTCTTCGCTCATTAAATCTCGATCAGCCTGTCGGGCAACTCGTTGGGGTTTTCACTACCCTTGGGGAAATGTTCGGCCAGCACAACACCCATCTGCCGAACCGCCTCGGCCATGCCCTCGCCGGGTCGCCCTTCGCGGACATTGTCGATCAAGGCGATCATGGCATCACCCCATATTTCGGGCGAGACTTTGCTGGCTATAGCTTCGTCGGCCACAATTTCTGCCCGGTGTTCGCGCATCGAAAGATAGAGCAGCACACCGGTGCGTCCGGTCGTCTTGCTTTCGGTGCCCACCTTGAACAGGTCGATCGCCCGGGCGCGCACTCGGCGCATCTTGATATGCTTGGGGGTGAGCGCAAGGCGAAGTGGCGTCCATTGCAGTAACAACCAGCTACCCAGCCATTTGCCACCGAGGAAGAGGAAGAGCGCTGCCAGATATTCGCTCGCGGTCCATTCATGCTCCCACCCGCCGAGCACGCGGTCGACCAGGCCGATATAAAAATCGGGGAATATCGCGACGACCGATAACGCCAGGAAAGCGATAATGCTGGCCCAAGTCAGCGCGATGTCGCTGTAATCATCGGAGAGGTCGGTAACGATGGTTACGATTTCACCGCTGCTATGGTGCTCCGCCTCGGCTACCGCCGCGCTCACCAACTGGTGATCGGCCGCGCTGACATGGCTTATTTTGCGCAAGGCCATGCTCACCATCCTCCCGAGGCACCGCCGCCGCCGAAGCTGCCGCCGCCTCCCGAAAATCCACCGCCGCCAAAACCTCCGCCGCCAAAGCCGCCACTTCCGCCGCCCCAATTGGAACCACCACCGCCCCAGATGATCACGGGGCCACCCCAATGCCGGTTGCGCCCGCGCCGGTGTCTCTTGCCGCCGCGCGCCACTGAAATGATGATTGGCAGGATGAAGAACAAGAAAACGAAAAGCCAGAAGATGACAAGGAAAATGGCTTCGCCGTCATCGCTCGACCGTTGATCGGCCAATGCCGCTTCTTCAGCTATTTTGGCCGCTTCTTCGGGCGGCAGGGTCAATTGGGTAACGATGCGGTCGACGCCAGCATTAATGCCGCCGTTGAAGTCGCCCGCCTTGAAAAAGGGCGTGATGTCATTGCGAATGATGCTTGAGGACAAGCCATCGGTAAGCACTGGCTCCAGACCATAGCCAACCTCGATCCGCATCTTGCGCTCATTGGGTGCCACGATCAGGATAACGCCATTATCCTTTTCGCTTTCTCCTTTGCCATCCTGCCCGATCGCCCAGCTCCTGCCGAGGCGATAGCCATAATCGGATATCTCATAACCTTGCAGGTCCTTGATTGTCGCAACAACCAATTGCCGGTTGGACTGGGTTTCAAGCCCTGCCAGCTTGGTCGTCAGCGATGCTTCCTGCTCAGGTGTCAGCAAGTCGGCCTGATCGACAATCCGGCCCGTCAGCTTCGGAAATTCCTGCGCTACGGCAGGATTGCCGACCACCATGCACAAAGCGGCGACAAATAGGGCGATGGCCCGCAACATGGCGTTGTTCCTGAGCAGCGGCGTTACTGCGTCGGGGCCATGTCGAGCTTGGGTGCAACCTCGGCCCCCGGTGTGGAGGCTTCATAGGGCACCATCGGCTTTGCGCCGTGGATGACCTTTGCACCGATGATGTCGGGGAAGGTGCGGATCGTGGTGTTATACTGGCGTACCGCTTCATTATAATCGCGCAGGGTGATGCGGATGCGGTTTTCCTGACCTTCAAGCTGGTCTTGCAGGCGGAGGAAACCTTCCTGGCTTTTCAGTTGCGGATATTGCTCCACCGAAACGAGCAGGCGCGACA
>JALREL010000042.1 GCA_023262005.1 Sphingorhabdus sp.
GGGCACGATGATGACCTTGGATGCGTTCTTCATGATGAAGGCGGCGTCATCGGCCGAGCCGCGTTTCACCGGCCGCGTCTCGACCCGCGCCTCGCCTTGCACGCCTGCATCGCCGCCGCCGCCGCCGCCGCCGCCGCCGCCGAAGCCGCCTAGGATCACCGAGATGAAGGAGCGGTTCATGCCCTTGCACATGATGTAGCTGAGGATCGCGCCCGACGAGCCAACCAACGCACCGGTGATGATCATCGCGCTGTTGTGCAGCGTGAAACCCATCGCGGCTGCAGCCCAGCCCGAATAGCTGTTGAGCATCGACACGACGACCGGCATGTCCGCTCCGCCAATCGGAATGATCAGCAGGAAACCGATTACGAAAGAAAGAACGACAATCGTCCAGAATACCCATTCGGTGCCAGTCGTCGGCAACATCGCGAAATAGGCGGTAAGGCCAATAATCGCGATCAAAGTGCCAAGGTTGATCACATGCCGCCCCGGCAGCAGGATGGGCGAACCCGACATTTTCCCGGCAAGCTTCAGGAAAGCGATGACCGAACCCGAAAAGGTGATCGCACCAATTGCAACGCCCAGCCCCATTTCAACGCGGCTAACGGTCAAAATCTCGCCATTGGCATCAAGAATGCCGAACGCTTCGGGGTTGAGATAGGCAGCCACACCCACCAGCACCGCTGCAAGGCCGACCAGCGAGTGGAAAGCCGCGACCAGTTGCGGCATGTCCGTCATCGCGATCTTGCGCGCTATGACCCAACCAATGCCGCCACCGATAGCAATAGCACCCAGGATTTCAGGGAGCGCCGCAACCTCATGCGTTACAAGCGTGGTGACGACGGCGATCAGCATGCCCGCCATGCCGAAGCGGTTGCCGCGGCGCGAGGATGCCGGCGAGCTTAGCCCGCGTAGCGCAAGGATGAAGAATACCCCGGAAACGAGGTAGGCAAGCATGGCCCATGCGGGAACGACTGCATGTTCCATCTCTTACTTGTCCTTTTTCTTGTACATGGCGAGCATGCGTTCAGTGACTGCGAAGCCGCCAAAGATGTTGACGCTGGCGAGCACCACCGCGATCAGGCCAAGCCATTTCGCACCGGGCGCACCCGAAGCCGCCGCAGCGATCAACGCGCCAACGATAATCACCGAGGAAATTGCATTGGTCACCGCCATCAGCGGCGTGTGCAGCGCAGGCGTGACCGACCAGACAACATAATAGCCGACAAAACAGGCCAGTACGAAGATCGATAGGATTGATATGAAGTCCATGTCTTGCTCCGTCAGCCCAGCAGCCGTTCGTTGACAACCTTGCCGTCCTTGGTGAGGCGGATGGCTGCGGTGATTTCGTCTTCGTCGGGCAATACCGGTTTGCCCGCTTCCTTGTCCCAAAAGGCAGAAAGGAAGTTGAAAAGGTTGCGCGCAAACAGCGCCGACGCGTCAGCTGCAAGATGCGCTGGCGTGTTCGAATAGCCGATGATCTTGACGCCATGCTTGACGACGACTTCGTCTGCCTTCGACCCTTCGACATTGCCACCTTGCGCGACTGCAAGGTCGAAAATCACACTGCCGGGCTTCATTGATGCGATTTGCGCATCCGAAATGAGGCGCGGCGCCGCGCGTCCGGGGATCAGTGCCGTGGTGATGACGATGTCCTGCTTGGCAATGTGGCTCGATACCAGCTCGGCTTGCGCCTTCTGATATTCTTCAGACATTTCCGTCGCATAGCCACCGGCACCTTCGCCTTCGATACCTGCAACATTCTCGACGAAAATGGGTTTCGCGCCGAGGCTTTCAATCTGCTCCTTGGTCGCCGAGCGCACGTCAGTTGCCGAAACCACGGCACCCAAACGGCGCGCGGTGGCAATCGCCTGCAAGCCAGCAACGCCGACACCCATGATGAACGCCTTGGCAGCGCTAATCGTGCCTGCGGCCGTCATCATCATCGGAAAGGCACGGCCATAGGCCGCAGCGCTGTCGATTACGGCCTTGTAACCGGCAAGGTTCGATTGCGACGAGAGGATATCCATGGATTGCGCGCGGGTGATGCGCGGCATGAATTCCATCGCCAGCGCTTCGACACCGGCAGCCGCATAATCGTCGATGCGCTTGCGCTGACCGAAAGGATCAAGCCCGGCGACAATCCATGCCCCCTTGGACGCACCTTTGAGCGCCTTTGGATCGGGCCCCTGCACACCGAGTATGATGTCGGCATCCTTCACAACCGCAGCAGCAGCGCCGATGGTCGCGCCCACAGCGGTATATTCTGCATCGGAAATGGAGGCGCTGATCCCGGCCCCGGATTCGACAGACACGTTAGCACCGAGACCGATAAATTTCTTCACCGTCTCGGGAGAGGCCGCAACCCGGGTTTCGCCGGGAGCGACCTCTTTGAGAACTGCAATTTTGGTCACGTTATGCGATGATCAGCAATACGAGAGCTGTAACTGCGATCGAAACGATGGTTCCCCATTTCAGCAACGAGAGAAATCCGGTGTAGGTTTCGCTCGCGTCGCGCATGTCCTGATTTCCAGCCAATTCAGCCTCCCTAAATATCCGCCTTGCTATAGGCCATGCGCGGCTAATAGCCAGATGGTGGGTATTGCTCAAGCACCCCGCGAACAGAATTTTTATTGGATGCTTAATAGGCTCTTTACCACTTGTTGGTACCGCGTTGGTTCACCAGGGGCCCGATGGGATTTCGATGGCGGATAAAGAGACACGATTGCTGATGCTTGTCGATGACGAGCCTGCCCAGTGCAGGTTGGTTTCGGCTATCGCCAGTCGTGCTGGTTGGCGGACGGTTTTCGCCCGCGATGCTGAGACCGCCATCGCCATGCTGGGCACCCAGGATGGCATGATGCTTGACGCTATCTTGCTCGATCAATGGGTTCCCGGTTCCGATGCGGCATCTTTGATTGCGGAGCTCAAGTCACGCCGCCCTGCCCTTCCCGTCCTTTTGATGACCGCAATCGGATCAACCGACAGCGCGATCGAGGCCATGCGGGCGGGTGCTTCGGATTACATCATCAAGCCGGTGGCGGCAGAGCGCCTGATTGCTGCGCTCAGCCTGGCCGCCGAACATGCCAAGGATTTTGGCGAATTGCAGCCTTTGACCGAAAAAATCGGCCATCAGCTGGAATTTGACGAAATCATCGGCTCCGCGCCGGCTTTCCGCACCGCGCTCGCCATTGCCGCAAAGGCGGCACGCAGCAAGGCGCCGATATTGATTGAAGGTGAAGGCGGAGTCGGCAAAGAGGTTGTTGCCGATGCCATCCACGCGGCATCACCGCGCGCGCGACTGCCATTCCTGAAGGTCAACTGCGGCGCCATCGCCCCGAACCTGCTCGATTCCGTGCTGTTCGGGCATGAAAGAGACGCCTTTGCAGGTGCATTTGATCGCCGCGTCGGCATCTTGCAACAAGCCGATACCGGCACGGTTTTCCTCGATGAAATCGACCAGCTTCCTTCCGAAACGCAGGTACGCCTCGTGCGCCTGCTCACCGAGGGTGAAATCCAGCCATTGGGATCGCCGCACAGCTATCGCATCGATGTCCGTGTCATCACCGCCTGCAACAATGACCTGACGGCAAAGCTTGAAAGCGGCGTTCTGCGCGAAGATCTTTATTACCGGATCAACGTCGTCCAATTGCATATCCCGCCATTGCGCGATCGGATCGGCGATATTCCCGCCCTTGCCCGCCATTTCCTCGGCCGCATGGCGAACCAGCCCGGCCTTCGAAGCCTTGGAATCACCGAAGAGGCCTTATCATTGCTGCGCAGCTATAACTGGCCGGGCAATGTCCGCCAGTTGCAGAGCGCACTTTTTCGCGCTGCCGTGCTGTGCGAACGCGACGCACTCACGCCTGACGAGTTTCCGCAAATCGCTTCGGCGGTGGGGCGGCGTTCCGAAACGGTGATGAACCACAACGAAGGTGTCGGCGTTTCACTTTATGAGCAGGACGGCAACATGCGTCCGCTGGAAGAAATCGAGGCCGACGTCATCCGCCTGGCGATTGGCCATTATCGCGGCCGCATGACCGAGGTTGCGCGCCGATTGGGCATCGGCCGATCGACGTTGTACCGCAAGCTCGCCGATCTCGGCATTGAAAGCAGCGCGGCTTAGTTCTTCCCGAAGATTAATGTCGTAATCCACCATCCGCCGAACGATGCGGAACCGGTCAATAATGTTCCCCAAATGATGTCGAGCACTGTCACCTTGGTGCTCCACACCTTTAGCGTCGCATAATTGGTCAGATCATAGGTCATGTAGCAGAAAAAGCCGAGCAGCGCGCCCCACAGCACCGCTGTCTGCCATTTGCCACTGTGCAATGCAGGGCCTACCGCAAAAATCATCATACCTAATATGTACAGCAGGTAGAAAGTTACCGCTGGGCCAAGCCGAAAACCGCCTTGATACATCAGTTCGCCGATTTCGGGCTTATACAACCGCTCGTACATCGTTCGCAGCCAGACGCTGTCGATCAACGCAAAGGACACGCCCGTTGCGACATAGGCTACAACATATTTTGCGATCATGCTTCAATCTCCTATCGGCAGGATAGCATCTGGGAGAAGGCAAACGATACGGGTTAAACCCGCCGCCTAACCTGCTGTCAAAGCCGAATCGCGCAGCCCGCGCCAGACATGGATTGCCTGGACTGTTTCCGGGACATCATGGACTCGCACGATATGTGCGCCCTGCTCAACTGCCTTCATCGCAAGGAAAATTGATCCGCCGAGCCGCGCATCAGCCGGAGCCTCGTTCGACAATGCACCGATCATGCGCTTGCGGCTGGCGCCGAAAAGGATTGGGCAGCCAATTCCGTGGAACAGCGAAAGATTGTTCACGAGCACCAGATTGTCCGACAATGATTTGCCAAACCCAAGGCCGGGATCGATGAGCAACCGTTGCCGCGCGATGCCCGCCGCCACCAGCGCGTCCACGCGTTCTTCAAGCCAATCATACACGTCGAACAGCACGTCATGATATCCGTCATTCTTGTGCGGATCGCTCGACTGGCTCGGCGCATGCATCAGGACGATCGGGCAGTCGCTGGCCTTGGCAACGGCAAGTGCGCGATCATCATAAAGCAGCGCGGAAATGTCGTTGATCATGCTTGCGCCTGCCTGCAACGACGCCTCCATCACCGCGGCCTTGCGCGTATCGATCGAAAGCGCGTGACCTGCATTGGCCAGCCTCTCGATAACGGGCTGCACCCGCTTTATTTCATCGCCTTCCCAAATGAGCGGTGCGCCGGGACGGGTGGATTCCCCGCCAACATCGATAATCGACGCGCCGGCAGCAGCCATTTCCCCGCCGGCGAGCGCTTGTGCTTCAACGTCACCATGCGTGCCGCCATCCGAAAAGCTGTCGGGGGTGCAATTGAGGATCCCCATCACCCGCGGTTGATCGAGTTGGATGGTACGCGCGCCCATTTTGATGGCAGGGCGCGAGGCTGTGATATGGGCAAATTGCTGCCGGGCTTTGTCGCCAAGCTCCTGAGGCAAATCCGAAAGATGCGTTTCAAGTTCGGATAGCGCGACAAGCGCTTTCGAATGGCGCTTCCCGCCCTCGGTCTGGATTACCTCCAGCGCCGAGAAATAGACCATCGTGCCGGCAAGGCGGGCGGCCTGTCCGTCAAATCCAACCGGCGTCTCAATGAAGGCGCAAGGCCGGAGGTAGATTTGTCTCACGGCTCGTTAGCGAGCAGATAGGTCTGCCGCAGGTCATCGATAACCTTCAACTCGCCCTCGCGCGTCTGATAGTACCAGAAGTTCCAGCCATTGCAGCTCGGCGCATTCTGGACCATCGCGCCGATCTTGTGGATCGAACCATATTTGTCGGTCCATTTGAGCGAACCGTCGGCGCGCACAATTGCCCCAAAACGGCGTTTCTTGTCGGTCAATTGAGCCCCTGCGCGGATATAGCCGTTCTCAACCAATTGGCCGAACGAAACGCGCGGTTGCGACTTGGGCGATTGCATCGTTTCCAGCGCCGACTCATCAAGCGGCAAAGCCATTGCGATGCGCTCTTCGGCGACCTTGCAATAGGTGTCTTCGCGTTCGCAGCCAATCCAGTGACGCTGGAGCCGCTTGGCAACTGCGCCGGTCGTGCCGGTGCCGAAAAAGGGATCGAGCACGACGTCGCCCGGATTGGTGCACGCCAGCAGGATGCGATAGAGCAGCGCCTCGGGCTTTTGCGTCGGGTGCGCCTTGGTGCCGTTGAGTTTCAGCCGTTCCTTGCCGCCGCAAATGGGAATTACCCAATCCGAGCGCATCTGCAGCTCGTCGTTCAAGGTCTTCATCGAACGATAGTGGAAGGTGTAGCGCGCCTTGTCGCTTTTTGCCGCCCAGATCAGCGTTTCATGCGCATTGGTGAAGCGCGTGCCCTTGAAATTGGGCATCGGGTTCGATTTGCGCCAGATGATGTCATTGAGGATCCAGAAACCCTGGTCCTGCAACGATGCGCCTACACGGAAGATATTGTGATAGCTGCCGATGACCCACAAGGTGCCATTGGGTTTCAAGATGCGCCGCGCTTCGATGAGCCATTCACGGGTGAACTTGTCATAAGCCGCGAAATTGTCGAACTTGTCCCAATCGTCATCGACCGCGTCGACCTGGCTGCCATCAGGGCGCTGGAGGTCGCCGCCCAGTTGCAGATTATACGGCGGGTCGGCAAAAACCATGTCGACGCACGCATCGGGCAATGAGCGCATCGCTTCGATGCAATCCATTTTCAGGATCTGATCGAGAGGCAGGCTCTTCTTATCAACTTTTGCGACCTTTGTTGCGGCTTTCGATTTGACCGCAATCTTTTCCATAACACCCATTGAACGAGGCTCCCCGCCTGAACAGCGCAAATCAGGGGCCAGCGATGAGTCTTCCGGACTCGCAGGTCAAGCGATTTTGGAGGCCGCGACTCGTTGGAATCCCTAGCGGAATCGCAAATCTGGGCGGAACGAAAGGAGTCCGGCACAAGATATGGAGTCTGGCGATTCCAAGCGGACTCAACCCCTAGTGGTGTTGCCCGAAAGACTCACCAAGCAAGATTTTACATCTATTTACAATAATTCGAGCTGCGCAACCGGCGCAAAACTCTTCCGATGCAAAGGCGTCGGCCCCAAACGCCGCAGCGCTTCCAGATGCCCTGCCGATCCATAGCCCTTGTTCGAAGCCCAGCCATAGCCGGGATGCATGGCGTCATAGCTGCGCATCAAACGGTCGCGATGTTCCTTGGCGATGATGCTTGCGGCCGAGATGCAGGGATGGAGCGCATCGCCCCCGATCACGGCTTCGGCATGATAAGACCATTTGGGAAGCCGGTTACCGTCCACCAATATTTTCAGCGGCTGCACCGACAAAGCCTCAACCGCGCGCGTCATGGCGAGCATCGTCGCCTGTAATATGTTGATCCGGTCGATTTCCTCAACATCCGCCACACCGATTGCCCAGCGGCACGATCGCTTGATTACCACTTCGAGTTCAGCCCGGCGATTTGCCGAAAGTTTCTTGCTGTCATCGAGGCCCTCAATGCCCTCGTCGCACAGGATGACGGCTGCTGCCACCACCGGCCCTGCCAATGGCCCCCTGCCCGCTTCATCAACGCCTATGATCATATCCGCCATTCGGGATAACGGCGGTTTTCGCCTGCGCTGTAAAGACAAACAATGTTGCCCGAAGGATCGAGCAAGCGTGCCTCGCGCCAGCCCCAGCTTTCATCCTGCGGCATTTGTTCAAAGGCAAAACCTTCGCTCACCAACTCGCTGACCCACGCATCGAGCCGCTTGCTTTCAAAATAGACCACCGTCGATGTGCCGATATCCTCGCTCTCGTGGATCGAGAAGGTTGCGCCATTGGGTACTTCGAACCGCGCATAGCCATTGGACGGACTATCGACGATCTGCTGCAGCCCCAGCGCCTTGTAGAAATCGACCGACGCCGCATAGTTGGTGCTGCCGACGGTTACCTGGTTCAGCGAAGGCCCCGGCACCATCGCATCCTCGCGCACATATTGGTGCCCCATCGGGCCATGCCCCTGCCCGAGCCCCGGAGCATCGTGCAGCGCAAGCCGCACGAACAACCGCGCGCGTTCGATCGACTGTTCAAGCGAGAAACCCTGCCCGAGGCCGGTCGCAATCGCAGTTGCCAAGGTGCAGCCCGTACCATGCGTATTGCGCGTTTCGATGCGCGGATCGGTCCATTCGCTGCTTTGCCCGATTGCGAGGTCGAGCCGGTCGACAATGAAATCGCCCTCCGCATGCCCGCCCTTGATCAGCAGCGGGATATGGCGTTCGAGCAGCGAAGCCCGCCCGCCCAATGCTTCAAGTTCTGGCAGGTTGGGCGTTGTCAATGTCGCAAGACGCATCAACCGCTGGAACGCCGATATCGTATCGTCATCGGCAAGTATGGCTCCGCTGGTGGCAACCATCACCGGATCGAACACGATTGGGCAGGAAAGTTCCGACAGGCTGTCCGCAACCGCATGTGCGGTTTCCGCACTCCCAATCATCCCGATTTTGACCGCATCGACGCCGATATCGCTGACGACGGCGGCAATCTGGTCGATTACCATCTGCGTCGGCACCATGTGCACTGCATCGACGCCGAGCGTGTTCTGCGCGGTGATTGCCGTGATCGCCGTCATCGCATGGCCGCCGAGCATCGTAACGGTTTTGATGTCCGCCTGGATGCCAGCCCCGCCGCCGCTATCGGAACCCGCAATGATAAGGATGCGTGCTGTGCTCATCCTTTGTGCTTCCGTTCGCTGGAGGCTGGATATTTTTCGAGCAGCTTCTTCGAACGCGTCGGCCGGTCGAGCAATTCACCGCCACAATTAGGGCAGCGCTCGTCCATGTCATCCGCGCATTCCGCGCAAAATGTGCATTCGAACGAACAGATGAATGCGCCACCGACATGTGCGGGCAGATCCGTGCCGCAGCGTTCGCAATCGGGGCGCATCTCAAGCATCAGGCAGCTTCCTCAACGGCTTGGCAAATGCGATCGACAATTGCGCGGACCTGTTTTGCATCGTCGCCCTCTGCCATGACACGGATCACCGGTTCGGTACCGGAGGGCCGTATGACCAATCGCCCAGTACCGCTCAGTTCGCGCTCCGCTTCGGCAATCACCGACTGCACATTGGCATTATCGAGCGGCTTGCCACCCGAATAGCGTACATTGCGCAGCAATTGCGGAACCGGATCAAACAAGTGGAGAAGTTCGCTCGCCTTTTTGCCGCTGTCGACCAGTTCGGCAAGCACGCGCAGAGCTGCAATAGTGCCATCGCCGGTCGTTGCGTGGTCGAGCAGGATCATATGGCCTGATTGCTCCCCGCCCACATTCATCCCGCGCGCGCGCATTTCCTCCAGCACATAGCGGTCACCGACCTTGGCGCGCACCAATTCCAGATGCTGACTGGCCAGATAGCGTTCGAGCCCTAGGTTGGACATCACCGTTGCAACGATCCCGTCGCCGCGAAGCAGGCCGTTTCGGCTCATCGATGTACCGAGAAGGGCCATGATCTGGTCGCCATCGACCACCCGCCCCTTTTCATCGACAACGATCAGGCGGTCGGCATCACCATCGAGCGCGATGCCGATATCCGCCCCGGCAGCGACAACGGTTTCCTGCAAGGTCGCCGTGTGCGTTGAGCCCACGCGATCGTTGATATTCTTGCCATTGGGGTTGACGCCGATGGCGGTAACCTTGGCACCCAATTCCCATATTGCCGCTGGCGCAACCTGGTAAGCTGCACCATGCGCACAGTCGAGCACGACATGAAGGCCATCGAACCGGATATGCTCGGGAAGCGTCGCCTTCACTGCATGGATATAGCGTCCACGCGCGTCCTCTACGCGTCGGGCGCGACCAATATCCATCGACTTAGCCAGTTTGGGGGGCTGGTCGAGAAGCGCCTCAATAGCCATTTCATCAGCATCGGAAAGCTTGAACCCGTCCGGGCCAAACAATTTGATGCCGTTATCCTCATAAGGGTTGTGGCTCGCCGAAATCATGACGCCAAGGTCAGCACGCATCGAGCGCGTCAGCAGGGCCACCGCGGGTGTGGGTATCGGCCCGAACTGGACGACATCCATGCCGACGCTGGTGAAACCGGCAACCAATGCATTCTCGACCATGTAGCCCGAAAGACGCGTATCCTTACCGATAACGACGCGATGTTTGTGATCGCCGCGCAAGAAATGCGCGCCCGCAGCCTGCCCAACTTTCATGGCCATTTCGGCGGTCATCGCACCCGCATTGGTGCGTCCTCTTATGCCGTCAGTGCCGAAATATTTGCGTCCCATCACGACTCCCGTAACCCTGAATATGCCTCTCTCCTAGTCCATCGAACGGCATCCCGCAAAGCTGCAAATGTGAAAACTCCCAGTCATTTTACCGGCTTGCGGTGGT
This sequence comes from Sphingorhabdus sp., assembly GCA_023262005.1. Lineage (GTDB taxonomy): Bacteria > Pseudomonadota > Alphaproteobacteria > Sphingomonadales > Sphingomonadaceae > Sphingorhabdus_B > Sphingorhabdus_B buctiana. The sequence continues at coordinate 10,417 of JALREL010000042.1, forward strand.
TGGGCATGCAGATAAAAGGTTGATCCAATATCAGGGAGCAAATCGGGCCGTGAACAAGACTTTCTTTATCTTGGCAATGCTGGTGGCGGGCATATTGGCAGGCGAATTGATTGGCGATGCCGCGCCGATATTGAACGACGCGGCGAGCGTCATCGGCACAGTCTGGCTGAATGCCCTGCGCATGACCGTGGTGCCGCTTGTCGTTGCCCTGTTGATCGTCGGCATCGTTCAGACTGCTGCGGCGGCGCGTGCGGGCAAGATCGCGTTTACCGGCGTTGTCATGATGATCACCTTGCTGTGGACATCTTCGGCAATCGCCGCCTTCATGATCCCCACGCTCACATCCGCTTTCCCCATCCCGCGTGAGGCTGCACAGGCACTGATATCAGGCCTGACAACCATGGCCCCGATCGAGCAGGCCGAGCCGTTCACTGAAATCATCAAAAAGATCGTGCCGACCAACCCAATTGGTTCGGCGGCGAACACCGATGTACTGCCGCTTATCGTCTTCACGCTCGCGTTCGCCTTCGCGGTGGTCAAACTGCCAGAGGACAAGCGTCGCTCGATCCATTCGCTTTTCGACGCAGTCGCCGATGCAATGGTGATGATTGTGGGTTGGGTGCTGGCGCTTGCCCCGATTGGCGTTTTTGCCCTTGCCTATGGCCTGGGTGTCACCGCGGGCAGCGCGGCCTTTGGCGCCCTTGCCCATTATGTCATCGTGCTGGTGGCAACCGGTTCGGTGATCTGGCTACTCAGCTTTGTGATTGCATTTGCAGGCGCTGGAAAGAACCCTTTCGTCTTTTTCCGCGCCGCAATTCCCGCGCAGGCGGTGGCAATTTCGACGCAAAGCTCGCTCGCGTCACTTCCTGCCATGCTGCAGGGCTTGAACCAGCTCGGCGTGCGCACGCGTAATTCGGAAATCATCCTGCCTATCGCCGTCGCGCTGTTCCGCGCCACTGGCCCTGCAATGAATTTTGGCGTCGCGCTCTACATCGCGCATCTGATGGGCATCGAACTCACCGCCGGGCAGATTGCCTTGGGTCTCGCCGCAGGTGCAATCACGACGATGGGCGCGGTGTCCCTGCCCGGTTCGATCAGTTTCATCAGTTCGATTGCGCCCATCTGCATCGCCATGGGCGTGCCAGTCGAACCATTGGGTTTATTGATTGCTATCGAGACTTTCCCAGATATCATGCGGACATTGGGCAATGTCACCATGGACATGGCGGTAACCGCCACCGTCGACAAGCATGTCGGCGAGGATGATCCCGCTCACGAAGGAGAGCAGTCATGAAATATCGCAATCTCGGTCATGGCCTGAAGGTTTCCGCCATCGGCGTCGGCTGTATGCCGATGATCAAAGGTGGCAACATCCTGTATGGTGAGGCTGCCGATCCCGATGAAGCGATCAAGACGATCCACCGCGCCATCGACCTTGGCATCACCTTTTTCGATACTGCGCAGATTTACGGCCCTTTCCAGAATGAAGAACTGGTTGGCGAAGCGATCAAGGGCAAGCGCGATGAGCTGGTGATTGCCACCAAGTTTGGCTTCCGTTTCGACGGCAACAAGATTGTTGGTGTCGACGGTTCCGCTGCCAATGCAAAGGCTTCGGTCGAGGGCTGCCTGAAACGCCTCGGCATCGACTGCATCGACTTGTTCTACCAGCACCGTGTCGACCCCAATGTGCCTATCGAGGAAACGGTTGGCGCGATGGCGGACCTCGTGAAAGAGGGCAAAATCAAGCATATCGGGCTATCTGAAGCTGGCCCTGCGACGCTGCGCCGCGCCGCTGCCGTTGCGCCGATCAGCGCGCTGCAAAGCGAATATTCGCTGTGGGAACGGGATATCGAAGAGGAAATCCTTCCCACCTGCCGCGAACTCGGCATCGGCTTTGTTCCCTATTCGCCGCTCGGCCGTGGGTTCCTTACGGGATCGATCCGCAGCCTTGATGATTTGCCCGAAAATGACTGGCGCCGGAATGACCCCCGCTATCAAGGCGAGAATTTCGCCGCGAACCTCAAGGTAGTCGACGCTGTGGGCGATGTTGCCGCAAAACATGGCGCATCGAATGCGCAGGTTGCGCTTGCATGGCTGCTTGCCCAGGGAGAGGACATCGTTCCAATCCCCGGTTTCAAGCGCCGCGTGACGATGGAGGACAGCGCCAAAGCCACCGATGTCTCGCTGGATGCGGACGATCTGGCCAAATTGGAAGCCGCCGCTCCGCGCGGTGGCACCGCTGGCCCGCGCTATGGTGAGGCAGGCATGCGGATGGTCAGGCTATAGCCAGCGGTAGATGCCCGCTCCATAATTGCCAAACAGGTTGTGCGCCCATGTGGCGCCCAGCCAGAATATCACGCCGATCAGTAGGAAACGAGGCTCGACTTTCGCCAACTGCGAAAGGCGCGGCAGGAAACTGGTCTGGCGTTCCCACTTCGCCCATGCATCGCCCAACGAGGCTTCTTTCTTTCGATCCTGTCCGTACGATCCAGCCAAAGCGAGGAACACGAAGCTGCCGTTGAACAGGAAGCTGTCCATGCGCGGCGCAATCAGGATGTGGGCCAGACCCCATAGCGCAAAGCCCCACATCATCGGATGCCGCGTCACGCGAAACACACCGGTAGGCACCTTGGCCGCCAATGTGCGGATCACGTCGCCATCTGGATTGGGCAAGGCGGGGTTGCCCTGAAAAGATCCGGCAAACAGGATTGCGGCGAGCAAGGTCAGGATGCTGGCGACGATCCAGATGGCGTTGGTCGGGGCCCAATACAACTCGCCCACAGGCGCTCGCGAAAATTCCCACATCATCCAGCCAAGCCCGACGAACGAAACGAGCGAGTAAAGGCCAAGAAAGCCCTTTTCGCCCATTCGCCCTACCAAGGGGCGCCGCAAGGGGTGGGACAAAAGGAAATGGCTTCCAACGAAAAACACACACGCTGTCAGCAAAGGTAACAGGCTATCCATTTGTCCCTCCTCCCGCCGTCAGGCGTCAATGTTCATAGGCTTTGGGCAAGCTGCCTTCCTGCGGTGTACGATAGCGATCGCGCAGACGATTCTGTCGGTTGCCGAGCGGTTGTTCGACCCCATCGACAAAAACCGCAACCGGTGCACTTGAAAGCTCGAGCGGATCACCATCCCAAACCACGACATCGCCGACCCGGCCTGCTTTGAGGCTGCCGATCCTGTCACCCATGCCGATTGCCTCGGCGGGGCCAGAACTGATCGCAGCAAATGCTTCATCCCAGCTCAAGCCGGTGGCCCTTGGCACCTTCTGGAGGCTGACGAGATTGCCTGCATATTGCGTGGTGTAGCGAAGCTGGTGCGAATCCCTGTCATCGATCATGCCGATCGAGACCTTGACGCCCGCATCCTTCATCCGCCCGATGTTCGATTGGGTTGCCCCGAGCAATTCAAAGGTCGCCGGAAGGTCGTTGAGCGCGGATGCAATTACGGGAACGCCTGCTGCCGCGATGCGATCTGCAACCCGCCAACCTTCGCTGACGCCGACAAGCACCATCTTGATTGCCGGGTAATCACGCTTCAACTCAAGCACGCGCAAGATGTCGTTCGCCGCTTCGACACGGACAAGCAACCGCTGCTCGCCGCGCAATACAGCTTGTAGCGCCTTGGCGTCTTCCGCACGCAACAACTCATCGTCAAATGCGTTGCGACCAGTGGCGTAATCCTGCGCCTCGCGCAGCATGGCGCGGAACAGCAGGTGCGAGGATGAACGGCTTCCGCCAGCGGCGGCTGCCCCATTCTCACCCAATTCGACAAACTGGAAAACGCGCGCCTTGGTTACAGCATCTGAGTCCGAACCAAGGTCCATCACCGCACCCTGCCCCGCGAAGATATTCCCCGCAGCTTCAGGCGCAACCACCGCGCGGGTCACACCCGCGCTGCGGTTTACAGCGATAGGTGAACGGAACGGATCGATAGCTGGAGCAACGTCGATTGCCGCTGAAAAGCCGCTCTTGCCGCCGCTCTTGTCGTTGGTGCCGTTGACGGCATCGACTTCGGAAAGGCCGAGCCGACTGAAACCGGCGAACACGCCGGGTGTCACCCATTTGCCTGACGCATCTATGGTGCGGGCATTGGCCGGAATGGCGACACCAGCACCAGCGGCGACTACATTGCCATCACGGATGACGACTGTGCCACCTTCGATCGGCGCGCTGCCATCGCCGATAACCAGCTTGCCACCGGTTATGGCGATTGTCTCGGCCGATGCGGGCGAAGCCAAAGCAGCCAAAGCCGCTGCTGCGAACAGAAGATGCCTCATTTCACATCTCCTTCACCGGGCTGGCCAAGCTCGAAGTCGCTCACCGGTCGCCGCTTGGCGTCGGCTGCATCGAACAGCAAAGCGCCATCGACCCATACCTTTTCAGGCCGTGAATAGACCGACAGAGGATTGCCGTTCCACAGTACGAGATCGGCCATCTTGCCCGGCTTCAGGCTGCCGGTCATCTTGTCGATGCCCATTGCCTTGGCCGGGTTGTAGGTCAGCCAGCGGATTGCATCGGCATCCGAAATCTGGAAACCCATACGGCGCGCATCCGAAAGCGCCTTTGCCGCTTCCTGGTTGAGCCGCTGGATCTGGTTTTCGTCATCCGAGTGGATGATCACGCACGCACCTGCATTTTGCAGGATGCCGGCATTTTCTGGGATCGCGTCATAGGCTTCCATCTTGAAGCCCCACCAATCCGCCCACACCGCCGAGCAGACGCCATTCTCGCGCAGCAGGTCGGCAATCTTGTAAGATTCGACCGCATGGTGGAAGGTCGAGACCTTGTAGCCAAATTCCTTGGCCATATCGAGGACGATGGCCATTTCATCAGCGCGATAGCAGTGGTTCTGGATGGTGATGTCGCCATCAAGGACACCGGCAAGCGTTTCCATCCCGATGTCGCGGGTATAGTCCTTACCCGAATCCCGTTTCTTCCGATATTCCTGCGCCTTGATCCAAGTCTGGCGGTTGACGGCGAGGTTGCCCATGCGGGTCGACGGCATCCGTCCGCGCGCGCCATAAACGCGCTTCGGATTTTCACCGCATGCCATTTTCAGGCCATAAGGTGCGCCGGGGAATTTCATCCCCTGCACGGTGCGCGCATAGACATTCTTCAGCACCACCGAACGGCCGCCCATCAGGTTGGCCGATCCCGGCAGGATCTGCAGCGTGGTGATGCCACCATTAGCGAGCGCGCGGCTGAAACCCGGATCCTGCGGCCAGACGCTGTGTTCGGCCCATACTTCGGGCGTGGTTGGCGAGGTCGCCTCATTGCCATCATCATGTGCATCGACCGACGGGGTCGGATAATCGCCAAGATGCGAGTGGATATCGATGATGCCCGGCGTCACGAACTTGCCGTTACCATCGAAGACAGCAACATCCGCCGGTATCGGCGTATCAGGTCCACCTACCGACTGGATCTTGTCGCCTGCAAAAAAGACAACGCCATTGTCAATCCGTCCGCCTTCGCCATCAAATATGGTGACGTTGCGGATCGCGGTGGCGACGCCCGGATAGGGCTTGTAGGTCGAAGGATAAGGATCCTTGTTGAGCTTTGCAGGCTTTTCTGCCGGTGCGTCCGCCGAAGCGCTTTTGGGCGCTTCGGAGGTGTTCGAACAGGCAATCAGGGCAAGCGGCGCGGCAAGGATCGACCAGCGAAAACGTCCTGTCATGTTCAAGCCGCCTTCTCCGCTTGGGGTTCTTCGTCCTTCAGCGTATCGAGATGCATCCAGCGTTTGACGATGGGGGCCAGCAGCAGGACGACGACGGCAACACCGATCGAAATCCAGCCGAACAGCTCATAAACGTCGAGCAGGCCCTGCTTGGTCATCTGGCCATCATGCCCGCCAGTGGCTTCACCGATCTTGCCTGCGACGAAGTTGCCAACCGCAGTCATGTAGAACCACGCACCCATGATGAGCGAGGCGAGGAATTTCGGCGCCAGCCGGTTCATAGCCGACAGGCCGACTGGCGAGAGGCAAAGCTCTGCCGTGGTGGCCAGCAGGTAATAAGCAAAGACGAGGATGACCGGGGTCATCGCCGCGACACCAAATGCCTCTGCTCCCCAGACAAGTACCAGATTGGCGAGGCCCATCTGCAACAAAGCAAGGCCGAATTTGGCCGGTGCCGAAGGCTCGTTCCCGCGTTTGCCAAGCCAGACCCACAGGCCAGCAAAGATCGGCGCAAAGATCATGATGATGATCGGGTTGATCGATTGGAAGATTGCCGCCGGCACGCCGCCACGATCTACGAAGCGGTCGGTAAACAGGTTCATCGAACCGCCTGCCTGTTCGAACAGGCCCCAGAAAAGCGGGTTCAGCGAAATCAGGAACAGGATGGCGAACATGCGCTCGCGCGGTTCCTTGTCGAGCTTGAAGCTTTCATAAAGGACATAACCAAGCAGGCCGACACCCGAGACGACGAGCAAGCCCTGGATGACATCCTGATACTGGACCAACGCCCAGCAGACTGCGACTGCAGCGATTCCGATGCCGTAAAGTGTCATTTCGCGCGATTTGGTCAGCGGTACAGGCGCTTCGCCAGCACCGTTAAGAGCCTTCTTGCCGAGCACGAAGACAATGAGGCCAGCGAGCATGCCGATGCCGGCAAGGCCAAAGCCCCAGCCCCAGCCGATGGTTTCACCGAGATAACCGACAAGGATGGTACCGATCGCCGCACCGACATTGATGCCCATGTAGAACACGGTGTAGGCACCATCGCGGCGGATATCGGTCATCTTGTAAAGCTGGCCGACCATCACCGAGATGTTGGCCTTCAGGAAGCCCGAGCCAACAATGATGAACGCCAAAGCAGCCCAGAATACGTTGATCGCCGGGTCACTCTGCCCGCCGCCGCCTTCGACTGCCATCAGGCTGTGGCCGATTGCAAGGAGAAGGCCACCAAACAGAACCGCCTTGCGCTGGCCCAGATATCGGTCGGCCAAATAGCCGCCAAGGACCGGGGTGATGTAAACAAGGCTGGTATAGGCGCCATAGATCAGGTTCGCCTTGCCGTCGCTGAACAGCCAATGCTTGGTCAGGTAGAAAATGAGCAATGCGCGCATGCCGTAATAGGAGAAACGCTCCCACATTTCGGCAAAGAAGAGCATGTATAGGCCCTTGGGATGGCCAGCAAATTCGGGTTCTTTCTGGATGGCAATTTTCGCTCCAATGGCGAGGAATATACCCAAAACGACGACAGTAATTGCAGCGATCCAGTCGCCTTCGACCCAAAGGCCCATAGGTTTCAAATCGGTCACGCGAACCCACCTTCCCTAACGATATGATTTTTGCCCTCCCCGGGGCGATTGGTTGGGCAACCTAACGGAAAAATTGCGCCTGTGAAGAATTTTGTTGCGCTTGTTACCGCTTTTCGATGAACGGTGGCGGCATGTTCAACGACTTGTCCTCACTGCCTGCCTATCTCGCCTCTCGCCGCTCGGGTAAGCCGCGCGACATGATAGCGCCCGGGCCGGATGCCGCCCACCTCGATGCCATATTGGGCCTCGCCATGCGCACCCCCGATCATGGCAAGCTGTTCCCTTGGCGCTTGATAAAGATAGAAGACCGGCAGGCCTTTGCCGCCTTGCTGGAACGCGCCTTTGTTGCGGCCAATCCCGACGCGCGACCCGCACAAATCGAGGCAGCCATCGCACCTGCGCTGATGGCCCCTACCCTTGTGTTGCTGCTTTACGCCCCACAGCCCAGCCCAAAAATTCCGTTGTGGGAACAGCAATTGAGCGTTGGCGCGGTTGGTATGAACCTGCTCCATGCGGCGCATGCATATGGATTTGTCGCCAGCTGGATTACCGGGTGGGCGAGTTATGACCCCATCGTCCGATCGGAAATTTGTGTCGGAGACGAACAGATTGCCGGCCTTTTCTTCATCGGCACCGCTGGCCAGCCGCTCGAAGAACGGCCGCGTCCTGCGCCTGAAAGCATTGTTCGAAACTGGCCGTAAAATGTAAAATTTAATTGGCCGTTTAACTTGACGCGACCTACTGTGTTATGGCAGTAAGGTGGCATGAAAACCGAAAGCAAGCCCGTATACCTGAAACTGCGCGATGAAATCGCGGCCGCGATCCTCGATGGACGTTTTTCAGAAGGGGATATGCTGCCATCGGTACGGGCATTTGCTGCGCAGCAAGGCGCCAATCCGCTGACCGTCGCAAAGGCGTATCAGTTGTTTCAGGACAATGGCCTTGTCGATGTAAAGCGCGGCGTTGGCCTGTTCGTTGCACGTGGTGCCGTGTCCCGCCTGCGCAACACCGAACGCGATCATTTCATCAAGAATGTCTGGCCAGAGGTGCGTGCACAGATGCAACGTGCGGGCATCGAACCGTCAGAACTGCTAGCGCTCAATTGAGCTTTTGCGCCGCGCGGTAATCGCGCGCGATTGCCTTGTCTTCCGGCGCCAATTTGTTTGCCTTGCCCAAAACATCCCTTGCCCGCTTTGCATCGTCCCCTTGCAGCAGCAAGGCTCTGCCATACGCATAAGTCGTCATGATGTTGGCAGGGTCGTTCCTGTAAGCCAGCCTTGCTTCGCGCACCGCATCGTCATGTTCACCCAATGCCGTCAAAGTGCGGGCAATATTGGCGTTGAGCACCGAATCGTTGAAACCGGTCCGTGCGCGTAACCGGTACAGCATGGGCAGCGCTTCACCCCACCGTTTGCGATCGATTAGGTCGAATGCAGCCAAGCGCTGCGCCATGATCCCCGACGGATTATAAGCAAGATACTCGGCAATCGTGCTGCTCGCCGCATCCGCATTTCCCACTGATCGATAAGCCGCGACGAGGCGTCCCAACACGGCTTCGTTGAGCGCCAGTCTCCTTGCCCGTTGATAGGCAGTGATCGCTCCTTGCGCGTTACCGGCCGCCATCTCCACATCGCCCGCCAACAATTGCGCAGCCAGCACCCCGTCATTGCCGGCCAACAAAGGCGCTATCGCCCGGCGCGCTTGCTCATATTGGCCCGAAGCGAGCAACAGGCGGACATAAGGCACGACCTTGGTCGCATCCCGAGGGAATCGCGCGGCTTCTGACGCGGCATTTGCCTGCGCGGACAAGGGTTTTGGCAGAGCGATCTGCGGGAAAGCAGCACGATCGAGATAGGCCCCGGCCGCTTCGCGATCGCCCATCGCCTCCAATATCCGACCGGCCAGTTGCGCAGCGTAAGGGCTTGAATCTGCCCTGCCCGCAATCGGAGAAACTGCATCCCAGGCTGCAGCATGATCGCCCGAGCGATGCAGCGCCCGCGCCAACAGCAATTGCAGCTCGATATTGTCCGGCTGTGCAGAGGCGAGCCGCGCAAATCGCTCGACTGCCTTGTTGAAATTGCCCAGTTCATAGTCGCTGACCGCAATCAGCAACTGCGGTCCGGGCAATTCGCCAAACCGCCCGGCCACCTTCTGCATGATCCGACGCGCCAGCGCATAATCCCCTGCCCGCGAGGCGAGCGTCGCCTGCATATAAAATGCCTTTGGATTTCCGGTGTCGAGCGACAGTATCTTGCGCGCCTGCGCCAGCATGTCGCGATAGCGGCCTAGTTCGCCGAGCGTGGCCCCATATTCTTCGAGCAGCGGGACATCGTTGGGATCGATCTCCAAACCCCTTTCAAACCAGGGCAAGGCCGCCATCAACCCAAACTGATCACGCACCGTACGCCCGCGCAGTTCGATTGCGCGAATGTTTCCGGGATTGATCGAAAGCGCCTTTTCGAGTGCAGCATTGGCCCCGCCCAGATCGGCAACGACATAACGCAGCCGTGCCTTCTCCGTCCAAAGCCGACCGTCCTTTGGCGCTAGCGCAAGCCCTTTGTCGAACGCCTGTTCCGCGGCTATGGTATCGCCCTGATCCATGTAGACGCGCCCCAGAATGCGATAGGCATATGGCAGCTTATCTGTGGCAATGACCTTTTGGGTCAACGCCTCTTCAGCCTTCGCGCTATCCCCCGCCAGCCAAAGTGCGTGCCCCAGCAGATGGGCATAAGCCGTTTCGGATGCCCCCAGCGCGATGGCCTTGTCGATATGCTCTTTCGCGGTGACCGGATCGAAAAGCTCAAGCGCGACTTCGGCCAGCTTCAGCTGCGCCTCTATCCATTTGGGTTCAGCCGCAGTCGCGTTGAGCAGTTCGACCTTCGCCGATCTCAGGTCACCAGCTTCGATATGCGCCTTGGCCGCATCAAACGCTTCGCGCGCGTCGGCTTCAATTGCGGCGTGCGCAATCCCGCCCAACAGGGCGATGGCTGCCAAGCCGAAACCGAACAACGGACGCGAAATGCGTTGCATCAAACATGGATCTCATACTGCTTGAGCAGATCGTAAAGCGTCGGCCGACTGATGCCCAGCAACTTTGCAGCGTTGGAGATATTGCCCTCTGTGCGTGCAATCGCTCGCCCGATGGCGTGCCGGTCGGCAGCCTCGCGTGCTGCTTTCAGGTTCAATATGCGATCATCGTCGTCGATCAGATCGAATTGCAGATCATCGACCGAAATGAACTTGCCCTCGGCCATGATCACTGCTCGTTTCACGCGATTTTCGAGCTCGCGGACATTGCCCGGCCAATCCCATTGGTCGATTGCCGTCAATGCACTGGCGGCAAATCCCTTGATCGACGGGTTCATTTCACGCGCAAAGCGGCTGAGGAAATGTTTGGCGAGCAGCACGGCATCGCCCTGGCGTTCGGTAAGGCGCGGAATATGCACCGGCACTTCGGCAAGCCGGTAATACAAATCGTCGCGAAACTCCTTGTCGGAAATCATCTGATTGAGATCGCGATGCGTGGCGCAGACGATGCGGACATCGACCGGGATCGACTTGCGCCCGCCAATGCGTTCGATCACCCGCTCCTGCAGGAAACGCAGCAGCTTCACCTGCAGCGGCAATGGAATATCACCGACTTCATCAAGGAACAGCGTGCCACCATTGGCCAGCTCGATTTTGCCCTCTGTAGTCTTGATCGCTCCGGTGAACGCACCCTTCTCATGGCCGAACAGTTCGGATTCGAGGAGGTTTTCAGGAATCGCACCGCAATTGATCGCGACGAACGGCTTGCCCTTGCGGTCGCTTGCATCATGCAATCCGCGTGCGAGCAATTCCTTGCCCGTCCCGCTTGCACCCAACAGCATCACCGATGCGTTGGTGTTGGCAACGCGCTCGATAGTGCGCGCTGCCTTCAGCATCTGCGGCGATGCAGTGATCATCGATCCAAACAGCATTTCGCCGTCGGCCTTGGGCGCCTGCGCCTTCTGGTTTTGGAGTTCAAGGTCACGCACATGGAAGGCGCGTTTGACGATCAGGTGCAGTTCATCAATATCGACCGGCTTCTGGTAGAAATCCCATGCGCCAGCGGAAATTGCGCGCATCGCACTCTCGCGGGCATTATGGCCCGAAGCAACGATCACCTTGGTGTCAGGTTTGACCAGCAGGATTTCCTCAAGCACGGCGAACCCTTCAGTCACCCCATCGGGATCGGGCGGCAGGCCAAGGTCGAGCGTCACGACATCGGGTTCCTCTGCCCGCAACAACGCAAGCGCCTCTGCCCGGTTCGAGGCGCAATACACCTCGAAATCCTCATACGACCATTTCAGCTGGCGCTGCAGCCCTTGGTCGTCTTCGACGATGAGCAGTTTCTTTTTGGTCTGTTCCATAATCATGCTGCCTTATCGACTTCATTGTCATTGGGGGTTTCTTGCGTAGCGGGTAAAAGAAGGGTCATTCGCGTCCCCTTCCCCAACCGGCTGTCGACGTGCAAATGGCCGCCGAGTGATTGCGCCAATGCGCGGGCCTCATAGGCGCCGATGCCAAAGCCACCGCTCTTGGTGGATTCAAAGGGTTTGAACAGCTGGTTGACGACAAAGGCCTCGCTCATGCCGCAACCTTTGTCGATCACGCGAATAGCGACCCAATCGTCCTGCCGTGCAGCACTGACGCGGATCGGTGAACCGTCATCGGTCGCGTCGATCGCATTTTGCAGCAAATGGTTGAGTATCGTTTCCACCCGCCCCGCATCGGCAAGCGCAAACAGCCCGGGCGAGAAATCGGTCTCGATCGGGTAGATCAGGCGCTTGGCGTGGATCACGGCGCTGACGGTGCTCTCCACATCCATCGGCTCGATCGCGGAATGGCGGGTCTGGCTATGCTGCGAAAGGCGCGCGAGCAGGTCATTCATCTTGCCCACCGAACCCTTGAGCGTCTCGATCATGTCGGCCTGGAATTCGGGGTTGCTCGCATGTTTCTCTGCATTCCGCGCGAGCAGGCTCAACTGGCTGACAAGGTTCTTGATGTCGTGCATCACGAAGGCGAAACGGCGGTTGAACTGTTCGAACTGGCGGCTTTCGGTCAGTTGTTCCTGGCTCGTGGCCTCGGCCAGATAGCTGGCCAACTGACGCCCGACGACGCGCATCATGTCGAGATCTTCCCAGTCGAGCCTGCGCTTTATCGGGGGCTTTGCCAAGATAGCGATACCCGCAAGACGGCCAAAATGGACAAGCGGCACAACCGCCCAAGCGCGATTTTCATCATACAGCCATTGCGGGATGGCGGCATGATCGACCCGCTCATCCTCGCCCTCGCGCACATCCTCCATCAGCAGGATGTGTCCGGTCCGCTCAAAAAAGGGCACGGTCAACGAATTGCCGGCATAGGTCGGGATATCGGCGGTCGGCCAGTTCCAGCGGGCCTGCAACACCAGCCGCGATTCATCGTCGCGGGTAAGCAGCAATCCGGCAGGCGATTCAAAAATGTCGGCCAGCGATTTGATCACACGTTCATGAAATGGCGCGGCATCGCTGGGGAAGCCGATGGTTTCGGCAAAGCGCATCCATTCGGCACGATAATCATAACGGTGCTGGAAAAAATTCTTGGCGATGATGACGTTCAGCCACGCGCGGAACTTGCCCGAAGGGAGGACCAGCATCGCCGCCAGCGACATGCCGAAAATCAGCGTGATCTGCGCCATGCGGACATAGCTGCCACCGACCAGTTCGAGCGCTGTCGCAAGCAGCACCATTCCGAACAGATAGGCACCGATCGCGAGCAACGACACCGACTGGAAAGTAACCGAACGCGACAGCCGGATGCGCCAATTGCTGTTCCGGCGCGTCGCCATCGCAAATACGGGCACAAGCAGCATTGTGATCAGCCCGCGCATCGCGATGAATTCGGCAGGCCAATCGCCGGAGAGATATCCGATAGTGTACAGGTTAAGGTCGTACATCCAGATCGCAGCAAGCGCGACCATCGGCAGGCTGATCCCCCAGCGCGCTTCGGGCGCGGAGACCGTATAGAGATTGTGCACCAACACGATCGCACCAATCGCAAAAATCATGCGCAGCAATTGCACGGTCTTGGCAGCGGCGGCGCTGGCTTCGGCGCTGTCCGGCAAGGCAGCGAGCAAGGCGAAATCGATGATCGGCTGGAAAATCAGCGCAAGGAACAGCGCACCATACAGCATCCTGATGGTGCGGGGATGCTGCTTGCCTTCGCCGTTCGAAAGCAGCGCGAACAGGAAGGCCAGCCAGCCCATGTTGCGCAGCGTTTCCCCGCTAGAGGCCAGAAGGCTTCCCGGCCCACCCAAAATGGTGGCGATGCCCCAAAATGCCGTGGCCGACAGCGCAGCAATCAGCGCAATTTGCTGGCGGCTTTTGCCGCCAAATTGCTGGAACACCCAGATGGCAAGCGCTGCATATAGGAAGCCGACTGCCGAATGGCCCCAAAAACCAATCCAGGCGAATGCGTCACCCATCAACGCGCACCTTCCGGCCAGATAACCACACGGATGGTCTGCAGCAGGATCAGCAGGTCAAGGAATGGCGTGTAGTTCTTTGCATAGTAAAGATCATATTCCAGCTTCTGCCGGCTATCTTCAATCGACGCGCCATAGGGATAGTTGATCTGCGCCCAGCCGGTTATTCCCGGTTTCACCATGTGGCGTTCAGCGAAATAGGGCAGCTGCTTTTCAAGGTCGGATACGAACTCAGGGCGCTCGGGGCGCGGGCCGACAAAGCTCATATCGCCCTTCAGCACGCACCAAGTTTGCGGAAGTTCGTCGATGCGCACCTTGCGGATGAATTTGCCGACGCGGGTCACACGCGGATCGTTTTTCGCCGCCCATATCGCCTTGCCTTCCGCCTCCGCATCAACGCGCATCGAACGCAATTTGAGGAGGTTGAAGCCAACGCCATAACGCCCGACACGTTCCTGCCGGTAAAAGGCGGGACCCCGGCTTTCCAGTTTGATGAGCAGTGCAAACAAGAGGATCACCGGCAATGTCATGGCGAGCAAAACCGCACTGGCGGCAATATCGAACAGGCGCTTGGCGATCCCCGAAAGACGGCGGCCCGAAGAGAAGCCATCGGAAAAAATAAGCCAGCTTGGATTGACGCTGTCGAGATCGACCCGTCCGGTCTCCCGCTCCAGAAAACTGGAAATGTCGTTGACATGCACCCCGGTGGTCTTGATCCGCAGCAAATCCTGCAATGGCAGGGCATTGCGCCGTTCTTCAAGCGCAAGAACCACCTCGCTGGCGCCGAGTTTCACGACAAAATCGGCAAGGTTATAGATCGCCGAACGGTTGATCGCTTCGGGGATGACCCGCTTTGCTTCGTCCATCGCGATGAAGCCGACGACGACAAAACCCGAGCCGCGGCGTGCCTCCAGATCCTTGATGCGTTGCGCCCGTTTGCCGGCACCCAGCACCAAAAGCCGGCGCTTGAAGCTTTCGCCACCAATCAAACTTCCGAGGATGAGGCGGCTTAGCGCCAGATAAGCAAATGAAAGGATCATCGCATAGAGTGAGTTCGAACGCCACAAGGTCATGCCGGGCAAAGCAAAAGCCATCACCGCCATGAAGATTACGCCCAGCGATACCGCAACGATCAACCGTGCAATGGCAAAACGGAGCGATTGCAGCGATTCCTGGCTGTAGACACCCACCGCCATGGCGGCGATCTGGACCGAAGCGGCGAAAGTGATGAGCGGCCAGATGCGGTTGCCGATATAATCGACCTGCATGCCAATCTGGTTGGCGCGGATGACCCAGGCGGTTTCGGCCGCCACCAGCAGCAGGCACAGGTCCACCAACGCCAGGAACAACACGGCGTAAGGGACATAATGCTTGAACAACCTGATCATCGAGGTTTGCGACCTGCCACCATTTCGCCCATGCGATAACAGGCAAAGGTAAAGTGTCGCTTAATTTTACACTTTGTGATTTTTGCGAATATTTTCAACATTTTGAAATAGCGCGAAACTGTCAAATTGCGCGACACTCGGTAATTGCGGAATGGTTCGCCATCGAATAGGGCTTTTCGCCATGAAGATAACACCAGTGATCCTCTCGGGCGGCGGCGGCACGCGGTTGTGGCCAACGTCCACCGCCGACAAGCCCAAACAGTTTCTTACGCTGGCAGGCGATGCGACAATGTACCAGTTGACCTTGGCGCGCTGCATGGATCGCGATTTCTTTGCGCCGCCGATTGTAGTCGGCAATGGCGCGCACGCCGATTTGATCGCGGCCCAATCGATTGAGGCTGGCGTCCCCGATGCAACCGTCATCCTTGAACCATGCGCACGCAACACCGCGCCCGCCATTGCGCTCGCCGCATTGGCGGCAGATACGCCCAATGCGCCGCTGCTGGTAATGCCAAGCGACCACCTGATCGCAGATGTCGCTGCTTTCCATGCAGCGATCATGGCAGCGCTTCCGCTTGTCGAGGATGGCTGGCTGGTCACGTTCGGGATCGAACCGACCGCGCCGGAAACCGGCTATGGCTATATCCGCATGGGTGAGCCGTTGACAGCAGCAGTCGCGCGCGTCGAACGCTTTGTTGAAAAGCCCGATGCCGCCACCGCCCAATCGATGATCGATGCCGGCAATCACGCCTGGAATGGCGGCATTTTCCTTTTCCGTGCCGATATCTATCTTGGCTGTCTGGAAAGGCTGGCACCTGAAATGCTGGCTGCTGCGAAAGCCTCCATGACGGACGCCGTGCGCGATGGCGCCGTCATCCGTCCCGATCAATCGTCATTTGCGGCTTCGCCATCGGATAGCATCGACTATGCGGTTATGGAAAAGGCCGACCGTGTGGCGGTTGCTCCAGTCAGCATGGGCTGGTCCGATGTCGGAAGCTGGGACAGCCTCTATGACATCAGCGAACATGATGCTGATGGTAACAGTGTGCAGGGTAATGCCCGCCTGCTGGACAGCCACGGCAATCTGGTCCGCAGTGGCGCGATGCGCGTCAACATGATCGGCACCAGCGATTTGATCGTTGTCGTCCACGACAATGAAATCCTGATCCTTCCCCGCGGGAAAAGCCAGGAAGTCAAAAAGTTCAGCAGTTAAAAGACATCAACCGGTTTTTCTTACTGCGGGCACCAGCTTTGATGCGGTGATCAAGACCGTCACGAATTTGTCATCTGATGGCAGCAAAAAGGCAGCCTGTTTGCAAAATGGGAATGCCGGATATGTCGCACAGGGAAGCCGTCATCCTCGCTTCACGCGATTTATCGATCCTGCCGCAATTGCATGCGCGGGTGGAGGATATCGATATTGCCGGCTGCCATGCCGAGTTACCGCCGCTCGCAGAGGGGCTGCACTATTGGTGTTTCGTTGATTGGCTGCTGCCCGACATATCGGGAATAGAAATGTGTCGGCGCCTGCGCGAAACCCCGGCAACGCGCTATGCCCATATCACGATGGTTCTCGATGAAGATGACAGCGAAGCGAAGAAGCGCGCGCTGCGCAGCGGGGCGGATGATTATCTGCTGGGCCCTGCCGATGCCGAAAGGCTGGCGACGAGGCTGCAGCAATATCGCCGGTCACAGGGCACTGTGCCGCCGGCGACAAGACTGAAATCAGGCGAATTGCAGGTCGATCTCGCCGCGGTTCTTGTCCGCTATCGCGACCGGCGCATCGCACTTGCCCCGAACGAGTTCAAGCTGCTCGCCCATTTCATCGAAAATCCCGACCGCGTCTGGTCGCGCACCAGCCTGATCGAGATTTTGGGTAAGGACGACGCCAGCATCGACGAACGCACCGTCGATGTCTGGATCGGCCGCCTGCGCCGCGCGTTGAAGGCGCAGGACGTGCCTGACCGTCTGCGCACCGTGCGCGCCATGGGCTATGTGTTTGACGGCTTTTAGGCCGGAGACAGCCGCTTCTCTGGAGCTTAGCGACTGACGGGTACGCTGTCTGCAAACCAGCGCCGCCCAAACCAGAAGGCCACATTGACAAGCAGGATCAGTACCGGCACCTCAACCAGCGGCCCGATCACCGCCGCGAAGGCCACGGGTGACGCCAGACCAAAGGCGGCAATCGCCACCGCAATCGCCAGCTCGAAATTGTTGCCCGCTGCGGTAAACGCCACAGCTGTGGTGCGCGGATAGTCGCTCTCGATCAGCTTGCCCATGAAAAAGCTGATGGTGAACTGGACGACGAAATAGATGGTCAGGGGGATAGCAATGCGGATGGTATCACCCGGCAGTGTCAGAATCTCATTCCCCTTCAGGCTGAACATTGCGACGATCGTGAACAGCAACGCGACCAGCGTTATGGGTCCGATCTTCGGCAGGAAGACCTGTTCATACCACGCCTCGCCTTTGGCTTTCGCCAACCATTTGCGCGTCAGGAAGCCGGCAAGGAAGGGTATGCCGAGATAGATCAGAACCGCCTCAGCAATCGTCCAGAAACTGACATTGACGACACTGCCCTCAAGGCCAAATAGCGGCGGCAGGAAAGCGAGGAAGAACCAGGCATAGACGCTGAAAAACAATATCTGGAAGATCGAGTTGAATGCCACCAGCGCCGCAACATACTGGTTGTCACCTTTTGCCAACTGGTTCCACACGATCACCATCGCAATGCACCGCGCCAGCCCGATCAGGATCAGGCCGGTCATATATTCGGGCTTGTCGGAAAGGAATATCACCGCAAGCGCGAACATCAGCACCGGGCCGATGATCCAGTTCTGCACCAGCGAAATCGCCAGCACCCTTTTGTCCTCAAACACGCGCGGCAGCTCCTCATAACGCACCCTCGCGAGCGGCGGGTACATCATCAGGATCAGGCCTATGGCGATCGGGATGTTGGTCGACCCCCAGGACAGGCTGTTGATCGCCTCCGGCAATCCGGCGAAAGTCGAACCCAGACCAACGCCCAGCACCATGGCCAGAAAAATCCACAGCGTCAGATAGCGGTCAAGGAAAGACAGCCGCTTCAAATTGCTTTCTGCCATATTAGGCTGCCCCTTCCATCCTGCCAATTTCTGCCAGCGCCATCTGCGCCTGCGCCTTGTCCATCACCGCCAGATCAAGCGCGAAGAAGGCCTTCACCCGCATTTCGAGCAAGCGCCAAGTCTCTTCAAAGGCCGCATCGACTTCAGCTTCGCTGCCGCGCACATCGGCGGGATCGGGAAGGCCCCAATGCGCCTTTAACGGGCTGCCGATGAAGACAGGACACACCTCGCCCGCGGCATTGCCGCACACGGTGATGGCAAGGTCGATTTGCGGCACATCGGGTGCGCTGAATTCATCCCAGCTTTTCGAGCGGAAGGTGGACGTATCGATCCCGCGCCGCGCCAGCAGCCGGAGCGCGCCGGGGTGCGGCACCCCCTTGGGCTTGCTCCCAGCGCTAAAGCCGCGCACGCGCCCTTCTCCGTGGAGGTTGAACAAAGCCTCCCCCAATATCGAACGGGCGCTGTTGCCGGTGCACAGCACCAGCACATTGCGTATCTCTGGCATTTATAACCTCAGCCGCAGCAGCCAGTATTGGTGGTGGCGGGCGCTGCCGCTTCCTGCTTCGGCGCGCAGCAGGCATTGGCCGCAGCATTTGCCGAAACCAGCTGCTGCAATTCAGGATTGCCGCCGTAAACGGTTGCTTCGCCATTGGTGAGGAAAGCCTCCCACACCACGCCATCAGGATCGGCGATCCAGCTTTTTTCCGATTGCGCATAGCAACAAGTGGTCGCGCCTTCCTCCAGCACCGGGCGGTCGGCGGCTTTCAGGCGGCCATAGACTTCGGCGAGCTCACCCTGGTCCTCGACCTGGATACCCAGATGCTCAATACCCTTCACCGCGCCGCATTTCTGCGAAATGGCGAAATTGATGCGCGGATCCTCCAGCATCCATTTGGCATAATCGGGTTTCACCACCGAAGGCTCCTGCCCGAACAGGCCCGAATAGAAAGCGATCGAGGCGTCGAGTTTTTCGACCCCGACATGGACGTGAAAGCGTTTCATGCACTTTTCCTTTCATCGGATATGGCAGGTGCGCAGCCAGACGAGGCATCGTCCGAACCACAAACCGCACCCGCGCAGCAATTTTCCATGAGGTAACCGATCAGCCCGTTCATCGCGGCATAATCGGCGGAGTAAATCAGCGAACGCCCCTGCCGCTCCTGCCGGATCAAACCGGCATGGCTCAACTGGGCAAGATGGAAGGAAAGCGAGCTGTTCGGCACCCCAAGTCGCTCCGCCAGCACCCCGGCGGGAAGACCCGAAGCCCCCGCCTGCACCAGCAAGCGAAACGCCGCCAGGCGATGCTCTTGCGCCAACGCACTAAGCGCTTTGATGATTGCGTCGGCGTCCATAGCGACTCCTTCATTTCGATATTCGTTGAAATATCGAATCGCACATCGGAGTCAAGCATCATTTCGATAACTATGGAAATGTTCTACTTCGCCTCGTGGTTCACGCGATAGGCTTTGAACCCGGCGACCACAGCGCGAACACAATCCCCAGGGGTGGGGCCACCTGCGAAAAAGCCGCGACAAGGGCCGGTCATCACCTCAGGCTTCTCACGCTGCAGCCATTTCAGCGCCAGTTCAAATTCGGGTGGATCGTTTGAGCTGTTGCGAACTGCGACTATCCGTCCATCGCGGATTGTGAGGTGAAATTTGTCGGTCACCCAAAAACCGGTGCCTAGGGCTGCAATCAGATCGTCCCTTACGGTGATTGCACAGGTGATTTCGCTATCGCTGGCAATCTGGCAGGGCTGTCGGTCGAGGATCGCGTAATTCCCACCCTGCGCCCAGCCTTGATAATACAGCAATTGCGGCTGTGATGCCGGCGCATCATTCATTGCAGCGCGCAATTGCTTGGGGTCGAATGAATAGAAGGCGTCGATCAGCCGCTCGGCAGCGACCAGCGGCTGCTCTGTACTGGCCCGTTGGGGGTGTTCCAATCCGGAGCATCCGCTTAATGACAGCGCAGCTAAGAGTGCGGGCAAATAGCGCATCAATCGTGCCTCCCCTTCTGCATCTGTGTGCCACAAACCACCCATTGGGGAAATGGATGGTTTCCGCTCGACGTGACGGCTTTTTACAAGTAAATTGACGTTGGTCGCTCGAAATAAGTGTCGCTGGAAAACAGCGCTGCCCATCACTTTGGGAGGGGGACGACTGATGAAACAAGCTCTGTTCAATTTGCTGCCGCCAGCGACTGTAGCGGCAATTCTTGCATTCTGGGCCTTTGCGCCTGCCGAATGGGTCGACAAATGGTGGATGATTACCGCGGTGGGCCTGGTGGCGCTCACCTTTGTCCAGTTGATGGAATTTGTCGCTGAACGCCACGTTGGTTGGCGGATCAACCGGCAAGAATTCCTGACCGATCTGTTCTACGTCCTGCTTGGCATCACCGCGATTTCATGGGCCAGCGATACATTTGCCAATGGCCCGATGGGCGAGGCCAAGGAAGCAATGGGCCTGGCAACGCCATGGATCGCGGAACTGCCTTTCCTGGTGCAGGTTGCGATCGTGATGCTGCTGGTCGAATTCGGGCAGTATTGGATGCATCGATGGATGCACAACAATGGCTTTTTATGGTCCACCCACGCGCCGCACCACCACATCACGCAATTGAATGCGATGAAGGGTTATGTCGGCAATCCGATTGAACTGTTCCTGATCAGCCTGAGCGTGATTGCCTTGCTCGATTTCGACAAGGCACCGATGTTTGCAGCGTTCAATTCGCTGGGCGCGATATCCTATTATGCACATGCCAATGTTCGTGCCGATCCGCCGAAATGGTTTTCCTTCTTCTTCACCACCATCCAGCACCACAGCCTGCACCACACGGCGGAAAGCTTTGAAGACACGCGCTGCAACTATGGCAATTGCATCATCCTGTTCGACCGGATGTTCGGCACATTTCGCGAGGGGGAATCGGCCATTGCTGGCCAGGATGATCGCAAGCGGCTGTCGATCCTCGAACAGTTCCTGTTCCCGTTCCAACCATGGATTGAACGCAGGCGGGCACGGCAGGGCACGGGTTGAGTTAGAAAGTGTGGCGGGTTCTTAACCCCCTCACTCCCCTGCCCATACGAACGGCGTTAATCCGCGCTCGCGTTCGTTGAACACCAGCACCCTCCCCGCCGGCGGGGCGCTGCGTTGGGGGCAATCGGGGCGGGTGCAGGCGCGACAGCCCAGTCCGATTGGGGTGGCCTCTCCCGTTGCAAGGTCTCTCCCGCGCGCGGCGGCAAGCGGCGCGGCAAGGCTCGCATCGATCCCCAGCCCTACCGCAAATTCGGCGCGGATGCCGCCTTCCCTGCCCGCCTGCGGTTGCACGGTGCGCGCGATGGTGAACCAGCGACCGCCATCTTCCAGCTCGACCAGATCCTTCACCAACTGGCCCGGACGATCAAATGCGGTGTGCAGCCGCCATAACGGGCAGCGCGCGTCGGATTCGACCAGGGGCGAGGCGCTGGCGCCGGCATAGCGCTTGCTGCTCTGCCCTGCCCGGTCGATGCGCAGCATGAAGAAGGGCAAGCCGCGCGCGCCGACGCGTTGCAGCGTGGTCAGCCGGTGCGCGACTTGCTCAAAGCCTGCGCCAAAACGACGCTGGAGCAACTCGATATCATAGCCCGTCCCCTCGCATGCACGCAGGAAACGCGCATAGGGCATCATCAGCGCGGCGGCGAAATAGCTGGTCAAGTGGCGGCGATAGAAACGCTCGCTCGCGCGTTCGGCGAAATTTGCGCCTTTGACGAGGCCGTCAATTTCGGCGCGCGCCTCCAGCGTGGCAAGCTCGCTCGCGGCGGCAAAGGTTCGGCTGGCGGGATCGAGCAGCTCGGAAAGCTGCAACTGGCGCGCGTGCAGGTCGAGCCGCTTGAGCCGGTCGGGCAGAACATCGACGGGCAGGATGCGGATGGAAAGCTGGTGCTTGACGCG
>JALREL010000036.1 GCA_023262005.1 Sphingorhabdus sp.
TATATGCCGCGTTATGACTTTGAACGGTTCGGCATCGCGCCGCGCGCGTCACCACGGCAATCGGACGTTATGATTGTCGCTGGTACCTTGTGCAACAAAATGGCCCCGGCCTTGCGCAAGGTTTACGACCAGATGTCGGAACCGAAATATGTCATTTCGATGGGCAGCTGTGCCAATGGCGGTGGCTATTACCATTATAGTTATAGCGTCGTTCGCGGTTGTGACCGGATCGTGCCGGTGGATATCTATGTCCCCGGTTGCCCCCCGACCGCTGAAGCGCTGCTTTATGGCGTGATGCAGTTGCAGCGTAAGATCCGCCGCGTCGGGACGATCGAGCGATGAGCCATTCCGCCCCCAAATATGCGCCCAATAAAGGCGTTGCTGCTGCCGTGAAAAAGGCCCTTGGCAAGAATCTGATCGCTGTTGACGAGGCGCATGGCGAGATTGCGGTAACCGTAAAGCGCGATGCGCTGGTTCCAGCGATGATCGCGCTGCGTGATGTCTGCGAATATCAGCAACTGATGGAAATCGCCGGGGTCGACTGGCCCGACCACGATCCGCGCTTTGAAGTCGTTTATTGCCTGCTGAGCGTCACCAAGAACCACCGCATACGCGTCCATGTCTGGACCAATGAGGATGAGCCGGTTCCTTCGGTAACGGGCATTTGGCCGGTCGCTGGCTGGCTCGAACGTGAAGTGTTCGACATGTACGGCGTGACCTTTGCCGGCAATGATGACCTTCGTCGTATCCTTACGGACTATGGCTTTGTCGGCCATCCGCAGCGCAAGGATTTCCCGCTGACCGGCTATGTCGAGCTGCGTTATTCGGAAGAAGAAAAGCGCGTGAAATATGAGCCGGTGCAGCTGGCACAGGATTTCCGCAATTTCGATTTCATGTCCCCTTGGGAAGGCGCGGACTATGTCTTGCCGGGCGACGAGAAGGGAGCGAGCAAATGAGCCTGCAACCTGAACTTTCGCCGACCACCGGCGACGAAGCGATCCAGAACTACACGATCAATTTCGGTCCGCAGCACCCGGCTGCACACGGCGTTCTCCGCCTTGTCATGGAACTTGATGGCGAAATCGTCGAGCGTATGGACCCGCACGTCGGTCTGCTGCATCGCGGGACCGAAAAGCTGATCGAGTATAAGACGTACCTGCAGGCTTTGCCCTATTTCGACCGGCTCGATTACTGCTCGCCGCTGGGTATGGAATATAGCTATGTGCTGGCGATCGAGAAGCTGCTCGACCTCGAAGTGCCATTGCGCGGGCAATATCTGCGCGTGCTTTTTGCCGAACTGACGCGCATCTGCAACCACATGCTCAATCTTGGCTCGCACGTGATGGATGTGGGCGCGATGACGCCCAATCTGTGGATGTTCGAAATTCGTGAGGATTGCCTCAACTTTTTTGAACGCGCATCGGGCGCGCGCATGCACGCCGCTTGGTTCCGCCCCGGCGGTGTCCATCAGGATGTGCCGCTGAAGCTGCTGACCGATATTGCCGATTGGCTCGATAATCGCGTGCCGCAATTGTTTGAAGACGCGATCAGCCTTGTCGCTGATAACCGCATCTTCAAGCAGCGCAACGTAGATATTGCCGTTGTCTCGAAAGACGAAGCCATTCGCTGGGGCTTTTCGGGGCCGATGATCCGCGCGGCTGGCATTCCATGGGATATCCGCAAGTCGCAGCCTTATGATGTGTATGACCGCGTTGAGTTTGACGTGCCCGTTGGCACCAAGGGCGATTGCTATGATCGCTTCATGGTCCGCGTGGAAGAAGTGCGCCAATCGATCCGCATCATGAAGCAGTGCCTGCGCGATATGCCCGAAGGCCCGGTGCGGTGTTGGCGTCATTGATGAAGCTGGCCAGAGCTTTCTCGATGGTTTCCCAGGGGAGACCCAGTGCCCAGCCGGTGCCGACAGCGGCCATGGCGTTTTCGACCTGGAAGCCGATGGTGCCGT
>JALREL010000113.1 GCA_023262005.1 Sphingorhabdus sp.
CCGCGACCAGCTCGCCAAGCATCGCACGATCGAAACCTGCGCCACCTGCCATCGCAAGATCGACCCCTTCGGCTTCGCGCTCGAGAACTTCGACGCCACCGGCAACTGGCGCTCCACTTACGCCGAGAACCAAAAGATCGATCCCAGCGTACCCACTCGCATTGCACAGCTGGTCCTCGCAGCCGGAATGCCCGAGGGAATTTTCCAGGTCGTCCATGGCGACAAGGAAATGGTCGACGCGATTTTGGATCATCCCGCGATCAGCGCGGTCAGCTTTGTCGGCTCGTCCGACATCGCCCATTATGTCTACAATCGCGGTGTTGCTGCGGGCAAACGCGTGCAGGCGATGGGCGGGGCGAAGAACCATGGCATCGTGATGCCAGATGCCGATCTCGACCAGGTGGTGAATGACCTGACCGGTGCGGCTTTTGGCTCGGCAGGTGAACGCTGCATGGCGCTTCCGGTCGTCGTTCCGGTGGGTAATGATACCGCCGAGCGGCTGAAGGAAAAGCTGATTCCGGCGATCCACGCGCTGAAGATCGGCATCTCGACCGACAATGAGGCGCATTATGGCCCGGTGGTCACCGCACAGCACAAGGCGAAGGTTGAAGGCTGGATCCAGAAATGCGCCGATGAAGGTGCAGAGCTTGTCATCGACGGTCGCGGCTTCAAGCTGCAAGGGCATGAAGAAGGCTATTTTATCGGCCCGACCCTGTTCGACCATGTCACCACCGATATGGAAAGCTATAAGGAAGAGATCTTCGGACCCGTGCTGCAGATGGTACGCGCCAAGGATTTTGAGGAGGCATTGAGCCTTCCCAGCAAGCACCAATATGGAAATGGCGTCGCGATCTTCACCCGCAACGGCCACGCCGCACGCGAATTTGCCTCGCGCGTCAATGTCGGCATGGTCGGGATCAACGTGCCAATCCCGGTGCCGGTTGCCTATCACAGCTTTGGCGGCTGGAAGCGCTCGGGCTTTGGCGACACCGACCAATATGGCATGGAAGGCATCAAATTCTGGACCAAGGTGAAGAAAGTTACCGCTCGCTGGCCCGATGGTGGCGGTGATGGTTCGAACGCCTTCATCATTCCAACCATGGGGTAAGCGATGACCACCCAGTTTGACCTTACAGACGACCAGCTTGCCATCCAGGATATGGCGCGCAAATTCACCGCTGATCGCATTACGCCCTTTGCGAGCGAATGGGACGAGAAAAGCCATTATCCGGTCGATGTCTGGAAGGCCGCTGGCGAGCTTGGCTTTGGCGCTATCTATATCTCGGAAGAAAATGGCGGGATTGGCCTTGGGCGGCTTGAGGCGGCACTGATCATGGAGGCGATGGCCTATGGTTGCCCGGCGACCAGCGCCTATATCTCGATCCACAATATGGCCGCATGGATGATCGACAGCTTCGGCTCGGCAGAGCTGAAGGCGCGCTACCTTCCCGATCTGGTCAGCATGGAGAAGATCGCCAGCTATTGTTTGACCGAACCGGGTTCGGGTTCGGATGCAGCCGCGCTCAAGACCAGCGCCAGGCTGGATGGCGACCATTATGTCCTCAACGGCACCAAGCAGTTCATTTCGGGCGCGGGCTATAATGACATTTATGTCGTGATGGTGCGCACCGGCGATGAGAAGGCGAAGGGCATCAGCTGCCTTGTCGTTGACAAGGATACGCCGGGCCTCAGCTTTGGTGCGCCGGAGAAGAAGCTCGGCTGGAATGCATCGCCCACCGCGCAGGTGATCTTCGAGGATTGCCGCGTGCCTGTTGCCAACCGTGTTGGCGCAGAGGGTGATGGCTTCCGCTTTGCAATGGCGGGGCTTGATGGCGGGCGTTTGAATATCGGTGCCTGCTCATTGGGCGGCGCGCA
>JALREL010000120.1 GCA_023262005.1 Sphingorhabdus sp.
CAGATATAGGCGACCACGGCGATGGCGGTGGACACGACCAGGGGCCAGCCAAAATTGATATAAAAAACGATCGCCACCCCGATCAGCAGGATGATGGTCGGCGCGATGTTGAACAACATGAAATAGAGCATCGTGTCGATGCTTTTGGTGCCGCGTTCGATTACCTTGGTCACCTCGCCGGTGCGCCGGGCAAGATGGAAGCGCAGCGAGAGACGATGCAGCCGGCTGAACACATGCTCGGCCAGCTGTGCGGTTGCCTGTTGGCCTACCCGCTCGAAGACGATGTTGCGCAGATTGTCGAACACCACGCCGCCGAGGCGCCCCGCGGCATAGGCCAGGACGAACAGCATCGCGAAGGTGATCACCCGCTCGCCCGTCACGCTCATCGCGTCGACTGCCCACTTCAGGAAATAGGGCAGGGCAAATTGCGTGGCGGTTGAGGCCAGGATCAGCGCGACCGCGCCAATGATCCGCCCGCGCAGACCCCAATCGTCCTGCGGCCAGAGATAGGGCAGAAAGCGGCGCAGGGTGCCCCAGCCGTCGTGGCGGGCATCCCGCGAAGGGGCGGCAGGAAAGTCGGGTGGCATGGCTCTCATTTAGGAGCCTTGTGCTGAAAGGAAAGCGCGTAGCCCTATTTTAGCGGATGGGAGAGCAATTCGCGGCGACCATTGCCGCTTCTCAGCGAAGTGGCTGGGAGGTCGAAGTAAATCCTGCGGCTGGCGAAATCGATCGCCACCCGATCAAGCTGGCGCAGGTCGCGCATGCCCAGGAACAAGGCAGGCTTTTGATCGAGCCCAAGGAGCGGGAAATGCGGTGAATCGGCATAGGCGATCAAAACGTTGCCGAAAGTCACATCGTCGATCTTGAGTGCGCGGGTGAAACCGATGTCCGCTACAATTTCCTGCCCTGTGACAGAGCGCAGCGTCATTTGCCCATTCTGACCGCGCCGCGACAGCGCGCGCTGCAAGGCGCGATTGCCGATCGAGGTATCCGATCCGGTGTCGATCACGACCTGAACCCTCACGCCATCGGCCACAGCGTCGGTCATGATCAGTTGACCGGAGCGCCGGCGTGCCGTGACGACAATTTCGAAACCGGTATTGCCGCCCAGTCCCTTTGCATCGGAAACGGCAAGCAATCCCTTGCGAAAGTCGAACTGGACCCGTTGCCCCTGCAGACTGTCCAGCCCAACGATGCCGTCGGCACCAATGTCCGAACGATCGAGCAGGGGGGCCAGCAGGCCATAGTAAGAGCGCTTGCCAAGGCTGATCTGGTCGAGCTCGACCGTATCGACCATCGCGCTACCCGCAACCCCGGTCAGTTTGGCCTTGCGGGCCAGTGGGATCCCCAGTGCGCCGGCCAGGCTGCCGGCCAGAACCGTATGCTGCGATCCGGTATCGATCATGAATTCAAACGGGCCAGCAGCACCAATACTGACCGGAACCGTCAAGCGTTGGTGGCGGTCTTCACCGGTCTGGATCAAGTCAACCTCACCGGACTGGTGGACCGACTCCTGCTGGGCGTTGGCCGGCAAGGTGGCCAGCATAATCGCATAGGGCAGTGCGAGACTGAACGGCATCGCGGCAGTCCTTTCCGGGTCTTGGCAATCTACAGGGCGGCGCGCCAACATGCCATGTCGTCGGTCGAGTAGCTGGCGCTGTCCTTATATCATCCGCGCGCGCGAAGAGGACCATTCAGCAGGTAACCAAGCGGCAAGCAAAGCGCCCGCGCCGTCGATCTGATTCGCCATTCGCCCCGACAGAGCTGGAAGCGGAGATGAATCAGATAGACGGAATGGATTTCGGCGGGTCAGAATTGCCTGAATGCGGGTGAATCGGCTGCCAACCAGGCCGGATTCGGTGTTTGGAATAGCGCCGAGGCAATGGAAAAGCGTGGACCGCTGCGCGGAGGAAAAGGAAAAACCGCAGAAATCCGGGGTTTCGCGATTTTCTGAAATAAAATTGCAAAAAGCCGTTGACCGAATCAGAGGCCCCCTTTAGAGGCCGCTTCACCGGACGGGAACGCCGCTTCAAACGGCTCTCACCAACCGGTCGCCAACATAATCGGACAACAAGTCCCCCGAAGTAAAAAGCGGGGAACGATGGTTGTCCGCCTTATTTTGTCGGTGGCTCTTTGACATTGTCGGTTTAGATGAAGGGACATGTGGGCGACGGCGCCTGCTCCCGGGGCTTCAGGGCTCGGGGTGGCAGTTTAAATTAGTCGTCACTTTTCATGTCCTAACGTAACCATACGTTTAGATATGTGCAGGGTGATGATCCCTGAATTCATTTTACGTCAGATGGTGGGCTTAGGCTCACGCTGTTGTGAGATGGGACACAAACTTGAGAGTTTGATCCTGGCTCAG
>JALREL010000039.1 GCA_023262005.1 Sphingorhabdus sp.
CGCCAAGATGATCCGGCAGCCCGGCGCGCCGATGGCGCAGCGCCACCTCGATGACCTGTTCTTCTACTGTACGCTGGGGATCATCATTGGCGGGCGGCTGGGCTATGCGACCTTCTATGCACCCGAACTCTGGGCCAACCCGCTTGACCTGCTCAAGCTGTGGCACGGCGGGATGAGCTTCCACGGCGGATTGCTGGGCACGGCACTGGCGATGGGCTGGGTTGCCTGGCGCGGCGGGCTGAATTTCCTGCGGGTGGCGGACTATGTCTGCGTCGTCGTGCCCTTTGGCATGTTCTTTGGGCGTCTCGCCAATTTCGTGAATGGCGAATTGTGGGGCCGGGTGGTCGAAAGTCCGGTGGCCTGGGCGATGGTCTTCCCGGATGCCGGTCCCTATGCCCGTCACCCCAGCCAGCTGTATCAGGCGGGGCTGGAAGGCCTGCTGATGATGATCATCATGCTGGTGCTGTTCTGGAAGACCAAGGCGCGGTTTCGGCCCGGCCTGCTGGGCGGGGTCTTTGCTGCGGGGCTGGGCCTTTGCCGCTTTGTTGCCGAATACTTCCGTGAACCCGATGCCCAGCTCAGCGAATTTGCCGCGCGCACGGGCCTTTCGATGGGGCAGTGGCTGACGATCCCGCTGGTGCTGGTGGGTGCGATCTTCCTGATCCGGGCGCTGGTCCGCCCGGCCATGGGCGCCGCCAAGGCCTGAACCGTTGAGCCTGGGTGGAGACGATAGTCTGGCGGCGATCTTTCGCCGCCTGATTGCCAGCACCGGGCCGATCAGCCTGATGCATTACATGGGCGAGGCCAACGCCCGCTATTATAACAGCCGTGACCCGTTGGGCAGCGCGGGTGATTTTGTGACCGCGCCGGAAATCAGCCAGATGTTTGGTGAGCTGATCGGGCTGTGGTTGGCCGATATGTGGATCAATGCCGGCCGCGAAGCGCCGATCCATTATGTGGAACTTGGTCCCGGCCGGGGCACACTGGCCCGAGACGCACTGCGGGCAGCGAAGCGCTATGGGCTGGAACCTTCGATCCACTTCGTCGAAGCCTCGACCGCGCTCAAGGATGTGCAGCTTGCCACCATTCCGGGTGCGCAGTGGCACCATGATCTTTCCACGATCCCGCTCTATGGGCCGATCCTGTTCGTCGCGAACGAGTTCCTTGATGCCCTGCCGGTGCGGCAACTGGTCAAGACACCCGATGGCTGGCGCGAACGGATGGTCGTGCCCGAAGGCGATCGCTTCGTCTGCGTGGCCGGACCGCAGCCGATGGACCCGGCCGTGCCCGAGGCGCGGCGCGATGCACCCGATGGGGCGATCTACGAACTCTGCCCCGGCGCGGCGGCCACGGTTTATGAAGTTGCCGGGCGGTTGATGGAGCAGGGCGGGGCGGCGCTGTTCATCGATTATGGCCATGACGCTCCGCGCCATGGGTCAACCCTGCAAGCGGTGCGGGCGCATCTCAAAGTTGATCCCTTCCTCAATCCTGGCGAGGCGGACCTCACCGCCCATGTCGATTTCTCGGCGCTGGCCCCCATCGCCCAGTCGCGCGGGGCGCGGTGGATTGGCACCGTGCCGCAGGGAAGATGGCTGCGTGAACTGGGGATCGAAGCCCGTGCGCAAGCGCTGGCTGCCGCGGCACCGCAACACGCAGCGGCAATTCAGACCGCCAAGGACCGGCTGATTTCCGAAGGCCAGATGGGGCTGTTGTTCAAGGTCATGGGGCTTGCCGGTCCCGGTTGGTCCGGCGGGGCGGGCTTTGCCGGTTGAAGCCAAACAGGTATAACCGCGTCCGTCAGGACTTGTTCCTGTGGACGGACCTTTGGGCCGGGTAGACCGCCGCAGCAAATTGCGCAGAACATCGCCGCAATGATCGATCCGCGGCCCTCATTGCTCTCGCGCATCACCAAGGCGGTGGTACTGTGGCTTTATCGCTGGAAGGGCTGGCGGCTGAGCGGCGAGCGGAAATTTCCGCCCAAGTTCGTGATCACCGGGGCGCCGCATACTAGCAACTGGGACTTTATCTTCTTTGTTGGCGCGGTCCACGAACTGGGGATCAAGCCCAGCTTTATGGGCAAGCTCAGCCTGTTTCGCGGGCCGTTGAAGCGGTTCATGTATGACATGGGCGGGCTGCCGGTTGACCGGTCAAAGCGCAACAACAATTACGTTGAGGATACCGTTGCCCATTTCAACCACGCCGAAGAGCTGGCGCTGGTGGTGGCCCCCGAAGGCAGCCGCAGCAGCGACGGGACCTGGCGTACCGGGTTCTATCACATCGCTCTGCGCGCCGGGGTGCCGATCGTTCCGGCCTGGGTCAACAACGCCACCATGACCGGTGGCCTGGGCCCGGCGATCATGCCGACCGGGGACTATGCCGCCGATCTGGCGAAGATTGCCGCGTTCTATCGCAAGGCCATGCCGGATTGCCTTAGGTTCGAGCGGTTGGCGGAAACGGCGGCGGCGTTGAAGGAGACCGCGGCAGAGACTTTGCCCTTGCCGAAGCCGAGGCGGCAGAAGGAGAAAGCCCATGGTTGAAGCCTTGCTGATCAATGCAGCCGTCGCAGCTGGGACCTTGCTGGTTGGCTGGCTGGTCGCGGTGCGGATCCGGGACGTGTCCTTTATCGATGCGATCTGGGGCGGGGGCATGGCGGTTCTGGCTGTGGCCAGCTGGCTCCAGCTCGACGAACCCGGTGATCGCGCCAGCCTGATCGCGGCCATGGCGGCGGTCTGGGGCTTGCGCCTGTTCTGGCACCTCTACACCCGCTGGCGCGGCCACGGTGAAGACGTGCGCTACGCCCGCATGCTGGGCAAGGCGAAGGAGCAGGGCCGTTTTGCCCAGGCCGCCCTGACCAAGGTATTCGGTCCGCAGGCCGTGCTGCTTTATATCACCTGCCTTCCGGCCCAGCTGGGCGTGCTCTCAGGCGAAGCGCCCGCGGCAATCGCCCCGCTGGCCTTGGCCGGAGCTGCGCTCTGGCTGCTGGGCATGGTGTTTGAAAGCGTCGGCGATGCGCAGCTCAAGGCGTTTCGCGCCAATCCGGCAAACAAGGGCAAGGTGCTCGACACTGGCCTGTGGCGCTATACCCGCCACCCCAATTATTTCGGCGATGCCTGCACCTGGTGGGGTATCTGGCTGGTCGCGGCGGAAACCGGCCCTGCTGGCTGGGTGAGTATCATCGGCCCGATTTTCCTGACCTTCACGCTCACCAAATGGTCGGGCAAGCCGCTGCTCGAACGCAGCCTCAAAAAGAACCGTCCCGATTATGCCGCATATATCGAACGGACCTCGGGTTTCTTTCCCTGGCCGCCCAAGAAATAACCCACCCTTTTTGGGCAGGGGCTATTTCACCAACCAGATCTCGCCATAGCCGTTGAAAGCTGGCGCCACCTTGTGCTTCACCTCGCGGCCCGGCGCGAAGGCAAGGTCGGGGAAACGGTTGAACAGCATTGGCAGCGCGATCTTCGCCTGTGCTTTGCCCAGCCCCGCACCCAGGCAATAATGCGCGCCGCCGCCAAAGGCGAAATGCTGCACATTTTTGCGTTCGATGTCGAAAGTCTGCGGATCGGGGTTCATTTCGGGATCGAAATGCACACCAAACAGCGACATGTGGATGGTATCGCCCTTTTTGATCGCCTTGTCGGCAACCTGCATATCCTCATGCGCGCTGCGCAGCACCTGCGACACGGGCGGTTCGACGCGCAATATCTCGTCCATCGCATTGTCGTGCAGGTCAGGCCGCGAGCGGAATTTGGCGAGCTGGTCGGGATGCTTGAGCAATTGCACCACACCCGCACCCAGCATGTCGGTAGTGGTCGAATTGCCCGCAATCAGCAGCAGGCGGATCAGCAGCACGATATCCTGCGTCGTCAGGCTGTCGCCCTCCTCCTCCGCCTGTGCGAGGCGGGTGATCAGGTCATCGCTCGGCTTGGAACGCCGGATATCAACCTCACGCGCCAGGTAATCGGCAAGCACGGTTGTCGATTCCTCATAAAGCGCGGTCTGCTCCGGCGTGCGGAACGGATTGAGCGCCTGCATGCAGCCCAGTGACCAGCGGCGGAAATCCTTGCGGTCGGCGGGATTGATGCCGAGCAGTTCGGCCATCACCGTCGTCGGCAGCGGAGATCCGAACAGTTGGACGAAATCAAACTCACCCTCGGCTGCATCGATATCATCGGCCAGACCCTTGGCGATTTCCTCGATCCGCGGCAGCAGCGCATCGACCGAGCGTTTGTTGAACGCCTTCAGCACCAATGTGCGTTGGCGCTTATGCTCTGGATCGTCGAGCATCAGGATCGACAATTCCTTGCTGTTCGCACCGTATAGCGTCTTCGAAAAGCTGCCTTCATTGGCCTTGCGCGGGTCGGCGTTGAGATCGCGGTTCTTAATCAGTTCCGAAACCTCGCGCCCGCGGGTCAGGAAATAGCGGCCAAGCTGCTGGTCATGGTGGACCGGATCGGCGGCACGCAACCGATCGAGCGGCACCCAGGGCGTTTCCCGATAGGTCGGATCCAGCGCAGAAAGCTGGTATCCCGTCGGCAACGGCTGTTCTTCGTCTGACATTGAAATCACTACCCCGTGTTTCGTAAATCCACCCGCGATGACGATACGCAGCGGCTGCGCCATTGCAACCATGCATATCATTTTGGCTGCAAACTTGTTTGCCCTGCATCAATTCCTGTTACACGTTGCGATGCTAAGCAATGTCGATGCTATTTTACCTCGCAATTTCCACCATGATGGTCTTCCTGACCGTGACTATTCACGGCCTTGGCCTCAGCCTGCTTGCCCGGATTGTCCGGGCAGAAGCGCAAGAGGAGCGGTTGCACCATGTGCCCAAATTGTCCCGCCGCGGCCTGTTTTTCACACTCGCGCTCGTGCTCGGCCTGTTCGTTTTGCACGGTCTCGAAATCTGGCTCTACGCATTCCTCTTCATGGCGGTCGGCGCAATTGCGACGCTGGAAACCGCAGTCTACTTCTCGACGATCAGCTATGCCGGCATCGGCTTTGACGATAGCTATATCCAGCCCGCTTGGCGGCTCGTGGCAGGGATAGAGGGGATCAACGGCCTGCTGCTGCTCGGCTGGTCCACTGCGTTCTTTGTGACTTTGGTGACACGTTTGGGGCGCTGATCAGCGCGCCGGCATCTCGCGAGTCAACGCCGCCATCGCCCGATAGAGCGAAATCATTTCGGCAAAGTCGAACGCCTGCTTCACCAGCTGCCCATCAGCGAGCGCCAATTCGATTTCGACAGGCACCGGCCCTTTTTGCTGGAGCAGCGCGTCGGTGAAGGCCTTGCCCTCGAAAATCGCAGTCCAGGCGTTGACATCCTCTGCATCCGCCAGCGACTGGTTGACCCATCCGATCGACAAAGGCGGATTTTCGCCCGCGCGGAACAGCACCGATCCTTTGGGCATTCCACGCTGTTCGGGCCAGTCATAGGCGCTCACCGACAGGCCAAGCAGATATTCCTCATTCTGGTTTTGCAGCACCAGCATGCTCGCCGCCTTGGGCCCGAAACCGGTGGTGCATTGAATCACCGCCGCCGCACCACTGCGATAACAGCGCAGTTCGCCCTTGCGCGTGGGATAGGTCGCCGCCGGGGTTGTGCCCGCGAGCGAAAAGACGATGGTATCGCCCTGGTACAACGCGCGGACCTTGGCACCTTCGAGCAGGAAATCCTCAACCAGCGCGATGCCGATCATCTTTCCATAGCCATCAAGCGTCTTGGCGCAGCGCAGCCGTCCGCGAAATTGCGGAGTGGTCACGGTAGAGGGCATCAGCTCCTCACGAACAAAACCAAGCTCTGCCGCGCGCTTTGCCATATCGGCGGGCAAGGCATCGGTCACGCTGCACGTCGGCACGGTGCCGCGATCGGCCACTTCCAGCTCGGGATTGGCGAAGGCGGCCTGCCCCGAAAGCAGCGCGAACGCGAACAGCAGGGGGCGGAGCGGCAGCGGAAACCTCATCCGCCAGCCGTTAGCCGCCATGGCTGCTAGCAGCAAGCAGGATGCTTGTTTTCGCCCGCTGCTTTGCGCATAGCGTGGTGGATGATCACGCTTTGCCGCATCAGTTTCGGTTTCGCCGCCCTCCTCGCCGCCAGCGAGGTAGCGCGCTGGATCGGCGACATCCGCCTGATCCCGCTGGTGTTCGACGAATTGATCGTTGCCGCCGCACTTACAGCCGCTGCATGGGTTGCACCGCGTTACGGCACCGCCCCGCTTGCCGCGGCCTGGGGCATGTTCAGCGGTCTGATGCTCGGCCTTCTTGTGCCGACGCTCGATCACCTGCTTTTCGGCCCGCCAAAGGTCGGGGCATTGTTTTACAGTATAGTTCTGGCACTCGCCTTTGTCGGCGGGCTTTGGGCGAGCAGCGTAGCCATGCGCCTTGCTTATTCGAAACCGTAGACCGGTTGACGCTTGCCAAGCGCGCTTGCGGGGCGCACAGCGCGTGCCAGAAAGGCGGGGCCATGTCCGACGAAGATTATGTCTATGACGAGGAAAGCGGCGAGTGGCTGCCCGCGTCCGAGCTTGCGGCCAAGCAGGCGGCGGAAAATGCAGTCGAGGTGCGCGATGCCGTGGGCAATATCCTGCAGGATGGCGACCAGGTGACGCTGATCAAGGATCTGACCGTCAAGGGCGCGGGGCAGACGCTGAAACAGGGTACGCTGATCAAGTCGATCAGGCTGACCGGCGACGCGCAGGAAATCGACTGC
This sequence comes from Sphingorhabdus sp., assembly GCA_023262005.1. Classification (GTDB taxonomy): domain Bacteria; phylum Pseudomonadota; class Alphaproteobacteria; order Sphingomonadales; family Sphingomonadaceae; genus Sphingorhabdus_B; species Sphingorhabdus_B buctiana. Next base: position 6,713 of record JALREL010000039.1, read on the forward strand.
AAATTTGACGGCATTAAAGGCCTTGTGCTGCGCGCCGAATTCGTCCGCAAACGCTGATGCGGCGCTCTGTCCTTTTCGCTGCGCTCGCGCTTTCCGCCTGCGCGACGACGCCGCCATCCAATCCGCAGGATGCATTCTGGACCAATCTTCGTGCGCATTGCGGCAAAGCCTATTCCGGCAAACTCACTAGCGAAGAAGCCGTAGATGCCGATTTCAAGGGCCGCCTTATGCTGATGCATGTGCGCAGTTGCACCGACAATGAAATCCGCATTCCCCTCCACATCGGCCCCAAAGATGGCGACAGCAAATGGGATCGTTCGCGCACCTGGGTGATAACCCGCACGGCAAGCGGATTGCGGTTAAAGCATGACCACCGGCATGAAGATGGCAGCGAAGATCTGCTGACCCAATATGGCGGCGACACAGCCACACCCGGCAGCGCCACTGCCCAAAGTTTCCCCGTCGATGCCGAGAGCATCGCACTGTTCCGCCGCGAAGGACGCGGTGTATCGGTGACCAATGTCTGGGAGGTCGAGATCAGTAACAAACGCGCGGCCAGCCCGCGCTTTGCCTATATCCTGCGCCGTACGGGAGAGAATGCCCGGCTGTTCCGCGTCGAGTTCGATCTTGGCCGTGCGGTGACGCCGCCGCCCCCGCCATGGGGCTTTTAAGCGCTTCGGTTCATTCGATCGGCTTTGGCTGCCACAGCTCTATCTTGCGGCCTTCGGGATCCATGATGTGGGCGAAGCGACCATTGGCTTCATCGGGGAAGGTCTTGACCGGTTCCACCCCATGTTCGGCACAGCGCGCAAGCATGCCGTCAAGATCATCGACCATCAGATTGAACATGAATTCCTTGTCTGACGGGGCGAAATAATCGGTGTCGGCCTTGAATGGCGAAAATACCGTTGCCGCGCCCGGATGCGCAGCGGCGGCGTCGGGCGTGAAGACTACGCCCCATGGTTGAACATCGATGCCGAGCACCCGCGCATACCATTGATTGGTCGCCTCCGGGTCCGCCGATTTGAAGAACAGACCCCCAAGCCCTAAAATTTTCGCCATGATTCCAGTTCTTTCTGCTGGTTAGCTGAGACCCTTTCTTACTGCGTTCCGCACAGTTTCGCAATCTCGCCCGAAAGCGCGACGGCGGTATGATCCTGCCAGTGCGGCGCGATCACCTGGATGCCGATAGGCAGCCCGTCATGCCCGCCGACCGGCACTGAAACCGAGGGCAGGCCGGGATAGGTTGCGAGCCCGATCCACGCGATCTGAGTGTGAAAGGGTGACGGCTGCCCATTGAGGATCACGCTGCGTGCGCGCCAATCGGGATCGTCGCTGTGGTGGAAGGCGGTGGTGCCAAAGACTGGTGCAAGGATTGCATCATATTCGCCAAACAGCGCCTGCCATTCGCGCATCCGGTTTGCCTGCTTATCGAGCAGTTCGAGCCATTCGCGCGCGGTGAGTTCCGGCCGGTCCAGCGAAGGCGGCTGGCGGGCGGCCATCGCGACGTTGAGCAGCTTCATATAGTCGGCATGCATCGCGTCAAGGTCGGGGAGGAGGTCGGTGCGATGCTCGATAATTGCACCTGCATCGGCGGCCTTGTCCGCCGCATGGCGCAGCGCCGCCGCCACGGCGCTATCGAGTTCGGCAACCGGATGGCTTTCGACGAGAAGGATGCGCGCACCTTTCAGCCCACCGGCACGGGCGCGCGGCAACGGCATGGTGCTGGTCAGATCGAGCGCGAGCGCAAGATCATCGGCACTGCGCGCCATCGGCCCGGTCATCGACATCACCGTTGGCCCGCCCTTCATCCCCGGGAAATAGTGCCCGTCAAAGGGAATAGCGCCATAGGTGGGTTTCAGCCCGGTCACGCCGCAGAAATGGCAGGGGGTACGGATCGACCCGCCAATGTCGGAACCGAATTCGAGCGGCACCATCCCCGCCGCCAGCGCCGCTGCCCCGCCGCCCGAGGAGCCACCGGGCACGCGGCTGAGATCATGCGGATTGTTGGTGCGGCCATAAATCGGGTTTACCGATTGCAGGTCGGCAAGCGCAACGGGAACATTGGTTTTGCCCAATATCACCGCCCCCGCCGCCTTCAGCCGCTTCACCGCATGCGCATCTTCATCGGCGACAAAATCGCGCGCAAATTCGAAACCCCATGTGGTTTTCAGCCCGGCAATGTCATAGCTTTCCTTGACGGTCATCGGCACGCCGTTGAGCGGCCCGGCCTGCCCTGCCGCCTTCGCCTTGTCGCGCAGCTTCGCCTGCTCTCGCGCGCGATCAAAATCGCGCACCACCACCGCATTGATCGGCCCGTCGAGCGCCTCGATCCGCGCGATTGCGGCCTCGCAGGCTTCGACCGCCGAAAGCTCTCCCCGCACGATCTGGCCTGCGAGTTCGAGCGCGGTGGGTTCGTTGTGCAACCGTGGAAATGCCATCATCCGTTCCTTTTAATCCGCCTTGGCCATCAGGCCCTTGATAACCAACGCAAAGCCCGCGACCATCGCCAGCGACAGAACAATCAGCAGCACCGTAATCAGGCTTTCTTGCCAAGGTGCGCCCACATGGTCGCCTGCGACGATCGGCATCGTCTGCCGCCCTGCACCCCAGATCGCGCCGAGCAGCACAGTCGCCCAATTGGCGGTGGTGCCAAAGGCGAGCAGGCCAAAGGCCCAGCGCTCCGCCCGCGCGCCCAGATGCACAAATCGCCAGCCAGCGCCGAGCGCGAGCAGCATGATGCCGTTCATCAACCCTTCAAGATGCGCCGAAAGCCCCATGCGCGGATTGGCCAGGCTGCCCGAAACAAAGCCGGTGAGCAGCCCCGCCATCACCAGCAACGCGCCCAGCAGCATGAACCGCCGCGCGGTGCGATTGTCTGCACTTTCCATAAATCCTCCCCCTCACACTCTCCGCCGCCGATGCAACAGCAGCGGCGGGCACGAGTCAAGCGGGCGTTACACGGCGGCGCAGCAGGAAGACCAGGAAGCCGATGGTGAACAGCGCATCACCCGAAAGGATAGCGCCCGTTCCCGGTGCAGCGCTTCCCGCGAACACATCGGGGAGCAACAGCGCAACGATCCCTGCCTTGCCGACGATACCCGCCCACAGCACCGGGCCAAAGCGCGCCGGATCGCGCCCGACAATCGCATAGACGATACCGAAACAGAGCACGAGCAGGCCGACAATCCGGTCGTTCACCGCCGCCGCGCTGTTTGCCAACCCTGCCCCGCCAATCACCAGATTATACGTCGCGGCCGCATAGAAAAACCAGCGCCAGCGCGTGCCCCTGCCATTGCCAATATCGTGCATCGCAATCCCCCTGTGTCGATAACTTTAGCCGCAAAGCAAGGCGGGTAAAGCGCATGCTGCACCGTTCATGCGCTTTTCATGGCCCTGCTCCGGCAAAAGCGTGTAAGGCACAGCCGCGCTCCGAATGCCTTGGGTCAGTCGCAATAAGGAGCATGTCTTGGAAACCCGACTGATCATTGCCTATTCATTGATTGCCCTGATGGCCGTGCTGGCCACGATCGGCGGCGTTGCATTTCGCCGCAGCCAATCGCGCAAACAACGTCGCGACGAAGGGCGCGGTGATTATTGATCTTCGGCCCTGAGGCCCCTCTCTGACCCCCTCAACCAAATTCAAAGCGGCCCGGCATCCCTTCGGCTATCCGCGCCCGATCGCGGTGGAACCAGCGCCCGGCGAGGAAGAAGGCAGGCAGCGCGAGCAGCGAGACGAGCGACATCGCCAGCGCAGCATGCGTATAAGGCTCCGCACTCCCCGCGTTGCGGAAAATGTCGATCAGCAAGCCGGTGCCGGTAATCCCGATAGCCAGCCCCACTGCGTTGAGACACAGCAGGTTAAAGGCCATCACCGTCGCACGTGCAGCGGGCGGCGAGAGTTCCTGTATGGTGGAGATGGACGGCCCGTAAAAGGCGCACAGGATGAAGATGCCCAGTCCGATGCCCGGCACGAACAGCGCCGAATCCGCCGGCAAGATGCGGAAGATGACTGAAAACGGCCCGACGATCAGGAACATCCAGAACAGCAGCATTGCCCGCCCGGATTTGCGGTGCTTGTACCACCAATCGCCGGCAAAGCCGCCAAACAGCGTGCCCGCAATCCCGCCAACGACGGTGATATAGCCCGTCAGCTTGGCGATTTCCGCCCGCTCAAAACCGCGTTCGGCAACAAACCAGATCTGGTCAAATGCCGCGGCGCCGACGGCAAAGTGCAGCGCAACCCCGCCACCGATGATCATGCATAGCGAAGGCGATTGTTTGAGCGCAGAGCCGAGCAGCCGCAAATGCCCGGCCAACCCCGGGCCATGTTCATGGTTATGCGCAGAGGGCGGGCGCGGGTCGCGGGTGAACAGCATGAACAGCGCGAACAGCATCCCCACCCCGCCGAGCAGGTAGAAACAATTGCGCCAACCGATGGTGGGGCCAAGATAGCCCGCCACCAGCAGGCTGAGCCCCGCGCCCACCGGCACGCCCAGATAATAGAGCGCCGCCGCGAGGCCCAATTGCGACGGCCGAAACCGGTCCGCCAACAAGGATGTCGCCGCCGGGGTCAGCGCCGATTCCCCAACGCCAATCAGCGCGCGCGGAATTGCCATCGAGACAAAACCCTTCGCCGCCCCACTGGCCGCGGTCAGCAGGCTCCACAGCGCAATCGCCGCCGCGATCAACCGGCCGCGGTGCATCCTGTCCGCCAATATCCCCATGAACAGCCCGGCGACCGCATAAAAGATGATGAAGAACAGCCCGGTCAGCAGGCCATATTGGGTATCGGTCAGCCCCAGTTCGGGCTTGATGAAATTGGCAAAGCTGGGGAGCAGCTGGCGATCGACGAAATTGAGGATGTTGATGATGATGAGCAGCGAGAGCAGCCCCCATCGTGATGGATCATCCTTTGCGGCACCCTCATCGGCTTGCGCACTGATATCAGCGGACATTCACTCTCCCTCTCCCATTCTCCGCCTCCATCATGGGAGAGAGCGGGGAGGATGCCAAGCGGGAAAGTGCGCGCATCGCCGCGCGGCGGGCCATCCATCGATTTATATTCGATGGGCGCTTCCTCAATTCGCTCGTCCTCCCCCTCATCCGCCGTATCAAAACCCGCGGATTCTTCAGAAAGTAGAAGCGCCGCGCGCACCCTTGCCCGCGCCTCGATCTCGCTCTTGCCCAGCACCTCGTCAAAGAAGCATTCCCACAGCTCCTGCGCGCTCAGCCCTTCGTCGATCATTTGCAGGAAGCAATCGAAACGCACCGCGACCGCCAGCACCTCGGGCAAGGCCGTTGCCGGGTTCACCCTATCGAGCAGCGCCATCGAAAGCCGGGGGTTTTGCCGGGTGTAGGTGGTAACCCCATCCTCGCGCACCCAGCGCGCCTCCTCCCCCTTGATCGCGCTGGTCATCAGATTGTCGGCGACGATCCGCCGCGCGATGATAAGCGCAGCCTCCCACCCCAGGTTAAAGGCATAGCCGCGCGCGGTGCGGCGCAGGGCATAGCAACCGCCGCTGCTCATCCCCACGCTGCGTATGGCATCGGCGGCGACGCCATTGTCGGCCAGATGCGCAAGGCAAGCCGCCTGCCGCCCCGCGCTCCACCCATCGGTGCGCGATTCATAACGCAGATAAGCCGCAGCAGGCAGCCGCGCATCGGCATCGCCAACCAGCGGGGAGACCGGCGGGAGGGGGAACGGTTGGGGAGTGGTGTGCATATCCATGTCCTTTAATGAAAAGGACTTGGGCTAATATATTTGGCTTGATGTAGGACAGCAAAATTTGGCCAATATCCGCCCAAATATGTTGACCATTTATTGACCATCGCCCTAGTATAACTGCCAATATGCCGCCTGAATTACTTGCCCTTATCGACAGGCCATTCATCCTTTTGGCCGTACTGACCGTTGGCGCCTTGATTGGCATTGCCGTGGAACGATTGGTGGAGGGGCAGAAACGCGCCGAACGCCGCGCCTATTGGAAGGGGCGCAATGCGGGCCAGCGCGGCAGCAAGCCGGTGCAGCTCAAGAAGGATGGCCTTGCCGAAACGCCCAAAGGCAACGGTGCCAACGCGACCGACCAGCTTGCCCGCGTGATGATTGCCGATTTCTCATCCCGCCCACTGCTCAACCGGCCAGAGGCGAACCTGTTCAAGGCGCTCGACGCCGCCGTGATCGCGCGCAACCCGCGCTGGCAGGTGATGGCGCAGGTTTCATTGGGGGAGTTCCTGACCAGCCCCGACAAGGAAGCCTATGGCGCAGTCAATTCAAAGCGCGTCGATTTCGCGCTGATGGACCCGGACGCCCGCGTCGTCCACGCGATCGAATATCAGGGCAGCGGCCACCACCTCCCCGGCAGCAGCGCCGCCGCCCGCGACGCCGTGAAAAAGGAAGCGCTGCGCAAAGCAGGGATTGGCTATCACGAGGTCATTGCAGGGCACACCACAGCGGGAGAGTTAAAGCGGTTGGTGGAGAAGTTGGTGCCGGGTGAGTGAATCCGCTCAGAGATCATTATCCCCTCACTGCGTTTCAATTTTTTATCGTACTGTTGCAATATGGGTGGGTTATTTGGCAGTTGCCCTCAGCTCCGTCTCCACCATCTTGTTTGCGGACAATGTGGTCATAAGAAGCTGATTTGGACGGATCCAAATAGCCATGGCAAATTGGGCAGATCAGGGCCTGTTGAAACGCCTGTCTAAGAAATGCTGAACTTTTTACGTCGTCCGAAAAATCGACACCTGGCTTTGATTGGATGGTGTACAATCGACTCTCCAGACCCAGTTTGAGCGCTATTTCATCTGGAGTGATGCTGCCATTTTCCAACTCCGCACGTTCAAACATTAGTTCCAACACCTTAATTGCACCGTCTACTCGTTGTTTGCTCCCTAATGCTGAGATCAAGAGCGTCATGATCCCTTTGTGTTCAACGAGAAACTCTTCAATTTTTTTCCGCCTTTTGGTGAATGCAACAAACCAACCTTTGTCATTATCACGAACTCGTTTTGCAATAATGGCAAACATTGCCAGCATCAGAGGCGGATAGTGTCGACCTTTTGAAGTGTAGAAATACACGAATGGATGAAGCCCGAGACTTTTGGGTTTGTTTCCTACGATCCTTCCAACAACCGAATCTAGATTGGTTAGAAGCTGAACCGTCGCCGTTCCGTCAGCATCGTCGTCAAATTTTGCAATCGAGCGGCCCTGATTGTCAGCAATTTCGCAAAGCTCGATTAAAACATCCAAGACCGATGCGATTGAGGAAGTCCCACCGAGTGGGAGGTCAATGGTCTTAACCGGTGTTTGAATTTCCGGCGAAAACAAAGCGGTGTGCACCGATTTTGCTTTAGCCGATATCGACTCTTGTATCTCGCTTGGGAATTTAGACCAGTATTTATTTCCTGTAGCAGCGCGAGCAACGGCTCGTGCAGCTATTGCTGGAGGTTTCAGCCTATTTCGAAGTATTTTTTCCTCTATAGGATCAAGCGCCGAACCTTGCGTGTTGATTTTAAAGAATGAAGACTCTGCTTTATCAGCATCTCCAATAATCCATTGGACCTGAAGTCCTCTCGTCGCAAATGTGGCAATGCGCGGATCAGGGTCAATATCATCGGACCCAAGCGTTTTAATTTTTTCGGAAAAGTGCTGATAAGTTCCGACGCGTTTTTGGACTTCTGACCTCGTTCGATTTGCCAGTCGCTTTTGCGCCAGACTCATTTCTCCCTTAAAAAATGGCAGAGAGTGTGGGCCATCACCATAATCGTCATAGGCCCAAGCTAACAAAGCACTTAGTCTATGACCGCCATCAATGACAAAGATGTGCGAGTTCGACTGCCAAAGAATTACTGCCGGAATTAGTTCACCATCGAGAAAACTCTCAATGAGCATCGCTATTTGTGTTGGTTTCCATTGTGTCGTTTCGCGCTGAAAATCAGGCTTACGAAGCAATTTTGTTAAAATCGCACCTTCGCCAACCAAATCCTTTAAAGCGATTTTTTCGAAACGCTCTGACGATTGCGCAGGTTTTTCAGTAGCAGATGCAAAATCCGATCTAGCGATCATCGCGTCTAAATTGACAGTTGTAGAGCTCATTGTCCCCTCCGATACTGAAAATAGCCAAAAACGATGATATTCTTACGCCACTAAATTAGATAAAAGTTTGCTTAAATAGAAGCGTGTACTCCCAAAACATGCACACTAACGGTTTCTACTTTAATAAAAAATGCCTTAACGAAACAGGTCAAGTAACTAACCATTGTTTTTACAATTCTCCCCAACCGCCCCCTACCCAAAATTTTAACCCCTTTTACCGCATAATCCCGCTTTCCGGCCGGGCTCGTGCAATGTGGCTTGGTTGTGGTCGTTAATGTGTGGATGGACGACATGAATTGGGGCTCGACGAAATTGCGGTTGGTGCTGGTGGGGATTGGCGTTGTGGCCTTTTCCGTCATCACATCGCTGCTCGCGACGCACGCCAGTTTCACGATGAGCGAACAGGTGTCCTATCGCGATACCATGCTGGTCGCGCTGGTCATCCCGCTGCTCGTTGCGCCGCCATCCTATGGCTATGTCGCCTGGCTCAGCTGGAAATTGAAAAAAGCAAATGAACGGCTCGACAGCCTGGCGCACCAGGATCCGCTGACCGGGCTATCGAACCGCCGCGCCTTTGTCGAGGCGGCGACTGCGCGGCTTTCCGAAGGCAGCGCGCAAATCCTCGCGATGATCGATATCGACCATTTCAAGCGGATCAACGATCGTATCGGCCATGCGGGCGGCGACAATGCGCTGAAACACGCCGCAGACCTGCTGCGCCGGTCCGCCCCCAAGGATGCGCTGCTCGCGCGTTTGGGCGGTGAGGAATTCGGCCTGCTCTTTGCCCTGCCCGCAGACGATGGCGGTGCTGCTGCATCGGCCGCTGCCGCGCATGTGGAGGCGATGCGGCTGCAACTGGAATCGCTGCCGCTGATCACCCCGCAGGGGCGGATCGATGTCACCGCCAGCTTTGGCCTTGCCATCGCGCGCGCCGATGAAACGCTCGACACGCTGCTCAGCCGCGCCGACCTTGCGCTTTATGCGGCGAAGCATGCCGGCCGTAACCGGCTGCACATGGCGATGTAGGCTGCGCGGCGCCGACCTTATGGGTCAGCGCCCACGCTCAATCATGCTCGCGCCCGCCAGCGCCGAGATAAAGCTCCCGCCCCGTCTCGTCATAGACCTTGCTCATCTCTGCCATGCCCGCCTCGGCATCCTCTGCCGCGACAAAGCCGTCGGCGGGCTGGTTTTGCAGCTTGGCAAATTCGCGCACTTCCTGGCTGATCTTCATGCTGCAGAATTTCGGCCCGCACATCGAGCAGAAATGCGCGGTCTTTGCGCCTTCTGCCGGCAGCGTCTGGTCGTGATATTGCTCCGCCGTATCGGGGTCGAGGCTGAGGTTGAACTGGTCGCGCCAGCGGAATTCGAAGCGCGCCTTTGAAAGCGCATCGTCGCGCACCTTCGCCGCCGGGTGGCCCTTGGCAAGGTCTGCCGCGTGCGCGGCGAGTTTGTAGGTGACAACGCCCACCTTCACATCATCACGGTCGGGCA
>JALREL010000173.1 GCA_023262005.1 Sphingorhabdus sp.
AATGCACGCGGCGAGATTCGCGCTGGTGCGGCGTTCTTCGTCCATCACGCCGACCTTGATCGTGTGCCGGTCGAGACCCAGCAGGTCTTCGACTGCATCGAACAGGTCGTTGGTGAAGGCGCATTCCTCTGGCCCGTGCTGCTTGGGCTTGACGATATAGATGCTGCCCGCGCGGCTGTTCCTGTATTTGCCCAGACCGAGCAGGTCGTGCATCGCGCAGAGCGAGGTGAAGACCGCGTCGAGAATGCCCTCGGGCGCTTCGCTGCCATCCGATAGCAGCACCGCAGGGTTGGTCATCAAATGACCGACATTGCGCACAAACATCACCGAGCGGCCGTGCAGCAACTCCTCATCCCACTCGCGATCATCTTCGAGCGCGCGGGTCATGGTGGTGCCGCCTTTTTCAAAGCTGGCGGTTAGATCGCCGCGCATCAGGCCGAGCCAGTTGGTATAGCCCTTCACCTTGTCTTCGGCATCGACTGCCGCAACCGAATCCTCAAGATCGATGATGGTCGTCAGTGCGGCTTCGAGGATCACATCTGCGATGCCTGCCTTGTCGGTCTTGCCGACCGGATGTTCGCGATCGATGACGATTTCAATGCCAAGGCCATTGTGGCGCAACAGGATATCGTCACCGCGGCGGATGATCGGAACCGAGGCGTCGGCCAATTGCAGGTCGCCGCCATCCCAATCCGCCCAGCTGCCATTGGCGAGCGGTGCTGCCTGATCGAGGAATTTGCGCGCATAAGCGATCACCGCATCGCCGCGTTCTGTATCGTAACCTCCGGGGCGTGCCGCCGGGGCATCGAGCACATCAGTGCCGTACAAGGCGTCATAGAGGCTGCCCCAACGCGCATTAGCGGCATTAAGCACGAAACGATCGTTGAGCGCGGGCACCACCAATTGCGGGCCGGCCATCAGCGCTATTTCGGCATCGACATTTTTCGTGCCGATCTCAAATCCGACAGGCTCGGGAACCAGATAGCCGATTTCGGTCAGGAATTTCCGGTAAGCGCCCATATCGGCAATCGGGCCGGGATTTGCCTTGTGCCATGTATCAAGCTTGGCCTGAATGTCATCGCGCTTGGCAAGCAACGCGCGGTTGACCGGCACGAATCGCGCAAGGATATCGGCAAGCCCTTGCCAAAGCGCAGCGGCCTCTACACCGGTTCCGGGCAAAGCCTTGCTCTCGACAAAATCGGCCAGAATGGACGCAATTTGCAGTCCGGCGCGGTTCACATAGTCTGACATATTGGCTCCAATAGGTGGGTTTTGGGGCCTGGGGAGATCGGCTTTATGCTCTGCGCGTGCCCTAGCCGCACTTTACGCCCAGCAAAAGCAGAAAGTGCATAGATCCACTTTGGTTACGGAAATGCGACGAATCGAGTTGGTTACGACCGAATTAGTCAATGTTACACATTGAAAGGTGAGTTGAAAAAGCTAGATACAACGCCAACAAAGCCGGGCAACGATCCGGCAAAAAACGGGTTAGTTGAAAAATGGAAGACAGGATTGTCATTGCCCTCGGCCTTTTGGCCGCGATGCTTGCAGGCGGCACTTGGTTGGTGATCGCCCGGATCAGGGCGCGGCGCGCCTTTGAATATCGTCAATCGGGCCGCGGCAAAGGACTCGACTGATCGGTCAGCGGGACGGATATTTTTCCGCCATGTAAGCTAATGAGCGATGACATAACTGCTCCAGTACCGCTGGGTCCACATCGGCAAGGCGCTTGATGTAGAGGCATGATTTGCCCGTTTTGTGTTTGCCAAGGCGCGCCAAAAGTTCGGAATGCCCTTCGAAACCATCGATCAGGTACAGCACGGTCTGCCCCTTGCGCGGTGAAAAGCCGATACGACACATATCGCCCTCACGTCCGCTTTCATATCTGTAGTGATAACTGCCGAATCCGACGATCGACGGGCCCCACATTTTGGCGGGCTCGCCCGAAAGCTTCTCCATCATCGCCCTGATGTTTTCCGCATCGGAGCGCTGGCTTGAGTCCGCGACGGCAGCGATAAAGTCATCTACGCTGACATCGGTTGCCTTGGTCTTGTTTTCGGCTCTGGTCATGATCTGCCCTCCACGGCGGCATCATATGCCCTTTAGGTGATCAAGCCAATTCCCCACCTTTTGGGCCCCAAAATATTACCCAGGTTGAGAAATCATCGCTGAAATCCTCGAAACGATGTGCGATCCCCGCTTTGACAAACAGGACGTCATGCGGAGCGAAGGCGATGCGCTCCTCGCCATTTACGAACCAGCCAGTTCCGCTGGCGATGATGTATAGTTCATCTTGATCATGCGGTGTCTGGTCGTCGATACCGGAGGGTGCATAAAGTCCGACGCGCATCGTGCCGTGACGGATCGGATAGTGGAACTGTTGGTCGGCAGGCTGCGTCGCCAGGATCGCGTCGATTGCGCTTTTTGAACTTTGCCATGTCATCCAATTGCTCCCTTGTTCAACGCTGCAATCCCTGCGGCCAGCGCATGGACGCGTTCGCGAAAGTTCGCGGGCGACAGGATCACCATTTCGGCCCCGATCATCAAAATTTCGCGTGCGCCATGATCGCTATTCTCAATGGCGATTTCGGCAAGTGCCCAGCCGTCATCGCCGATTTGCGCCGATCGCGCGGCCGCTGCCCCGCGCGGTGACAGCGCCGCCAAGCGCTTGAGTCCCAGCGGGGAAAGCCGGAGCGTCGCGATTTCCGAGAAAAGTTCAGTCTCGAACCGCGCCTGCTCGGTTTGCCACCAAGCAGCCAGATCAAAGTCACCGGGGCGTTCGAACTCTTCATCAAGCAACGCAAGCGACTGGATATCGGATATGTTGAAAATCCGTACTTTTCCATGCCCGCGCCCCACCAGATACCAGTGCCCGGCCTTGAGTACGAGGCCCAGTGGTTCAACCCGCCAATCCGCCCGCGCCTTCCAACTATCATAGGTCATCGTCAGCAAACGCCGGTCGAGCACCGCGCGCGCGACACGCGACAGGAAGGGTGTCGGGCGGGCGGCCCGGTACCAGTCGCGACTGTCGAGGTGGAAACGTCCGGCGATGCGGTTGGCCTCCTCGCTGCCTGCCTTGGGCAGCGCGGCAAGCAGTTTGTTGCGCGCCCGGGTTGCTGCATCGCCGAGCCCCATGGCCTGTGCCTCGCCCGGTAGGCCGATCAGAAGCATCGCCTCGGCCTCGGATGCATCCAGCCCGGTGAGTTTGGTACGATAACCGTCGAGCAACTGGAATCCCCCGCCTGGTCCGCGATCGCCGTAGACCGGGACACCCGCTGCGCTAAGCGCATCGATATCGCGATAGATGGTGCGGACCGAAACTTCGAACTCCTCCGCAAGTTCTTCCGCAGTCAATCGTTGCCGCAGTTGCAGCAGGATCAGGATCGACAAGAGGCGGCTGGCTCGCATTTATTTCATGTAGCAAAAAATAACTGACAAATCCTGTCAGTTATTGGGCTGTATCGCCGCTCATTCTGTATCTGAAAAGAGGCTGGCACATGGAACGACGGACTGTTTTGCAAGGTGGCACTGGTTTGCTGCTCGGCGCGCTGGCTAACGCTTTATCCGCACGCGCCGCATCAGGAGGTATTATGGAAACACCGATCGACACCGATTACACGCCCGCAGGCAAAGGCATTATCACCGGCAAAGGGATGGGTGATTTCGATTTCCTCGCGGGTGAGTGGCGCATCCGGCACAAGCGGTTGAAGGATGGCACCAAGGACGAATGGCAGCGGTTCGATAGCGGTGCCACCGTCCACCGCGTCCTCAATGGCATGGGCAGTATCGAAGAGCTGCGCAAGGCCGATGGCAGCGACATGGGCATGGGCGTGCGTGTCTGGTTGCTGCAGGAAAAGAAATGGGCCGATCATTGGACCAGCGCCGGTAACGGTGTGGTCAACCCGCCGCAAAAAGGCGAATTCATCGATGGTGAAGGCGTTTTTATTTCGGAAGACGAGGTCGAGGGAGTCAAGTGGCTCTATCGCGGCGTGTGGGACCGGATCACTCCAACTGGTTGCCGCTGGCACCAGTCTATCTCCAGCAATGGCGGCAAGAGTTGGGAATGGAATTGGTGGATGGAATGGACCCGGATCTAGGGAGGCGGCATCAATGATTGAGAAGCTTTGTTTTGCTGTTTTAGCGCTGATCCATATCGTCCCCGCGTCTATGTTGTTTCGGCCGCAGGCGATAGGGCGGCTCTACCGCATCGATGCGAGTGGGCCGCTGCTCTCACTGCTCCAACATCGCGCGGCATTGTTTGCCATTGTCGTGCTCGCGTGCATTTGGGCGATGATCGATCCCGCGTCGCGCCGCCTTGCCGTTGCGGTGATCGCAACGAGCATGCTCTCCTTCCTCGCAATTTACTGGCATGCGGGATCCCCACCGGCACTCAAAACCATCGCGCTGGCCGATCTGGCGGGGTTGCCCTTTCTGGCGATTGCGGGTTGGATCGCTTTTGCTCGATAGCAAAGCGGGACTTGTCAAAATATCGGGTTGCGCATAAAGCGCAGCCGTCATCTGGGGAGTAGCCAGCCGGTTCCATCGGGAAGCGGGACATGCATCAACATATTTGGCCGAGAGGCCATGGTGCATGTGGGGCAGCGCAAAGCTGCCCAAGGCGAGACCAATGGCATCGGCGGTCCGTTCCGGCTGGGCGGGGCTGCTGGTGGCATTGCGTCTGTTTCCTGCCCGGCCCCGGAAGTGTTTCATGGAAGCTTTTTTCACCTCCACCGCCATTGTCGCCTTTGCCGAAATTGGCGACAAGACGATGTTGCTCGCCATTTTGCTGGCCACCCGGTTCCGTCAGCCCTTGCCCATCATTCTGGGCATATTGGCCGCCACCCTTCTCAACCACGCGCTGGCGGCTTTCGCAGGGCAACAGGTGGCCGGTTTGCTCGACGCGCCGTGGTTCCGCTGGGCGGTTGCGTTGGGTTTTGTCGCGATGGCGCTTTGGACATTGGTGCCCGACAAGATCGATGATGATGCAGGCGAGGTCCGCCACAAGGGTAGTGTCTTCCTGACAACCACCATCGCATTTTTCCTGGTGGAAATGGGCGACAAGACACAGATCGCAACGGTCGCATTAGGCGCGCAGTATCAATCGGTGTTTATGGTAGCTGCCGGAACCACGCTCGGTATGATGATCGCAAATGTGCCCGCGGTCTATCTGGGTGAAGAACTGGTGAAGCGCGTACCGCTCAACGTCATGCGCTGGATCGCGGCCGGTCTGTTCCTGGCGCTTGGCATCTGGCAGATATGGGGTCTGGTGGTCTAGGCGGTTGCGCGCTTGGCTCCCCCCTGCTAGCGGGCCGCGCGACGATTTTTGCGCAAAGGTTCCCCAATGAAAGATTCGGTCAAACGCGTTGTCCTTGCCTATTCGGGCGGTCTCGACACCAGCGTCATCCTGAAATGGCTGCAGGTCGAATATGGCTGCGAGGTGGTGACCTTCACCGCAGACCTCGGACAAGGGGAAGAACTGGAGCCGGCGCGCAAAAAGGCCGAGTTGATGGGTATTCCAGACCATCACATCTACATTGATGATCTGCGTGAGGAATTTGTCCGCGATTTCGTCTTCCCGATGATGCGCGCCAATGCCCGGTATGAAGGCGATTACCTGCTCGGCACCTCGATTGCGCGGCCGCTGATTTCCAAGTCCCAAATCAGAGTCTATAATAGAAACTAGATTGCTTGCAGCTATTGTTACTTGAGCAGGATCTTGAACTTCGGTTGCGGATTCATCTTTCGGTGTAACTGATGTATCACCGGATATCGTACCACCAGAAGATGAATATTTTGTATTAGCATGATCATATGCAAGATTGGCAATATATGTTGCA
>JALREL010000108.1 GCA_023262005.1 Sphingorhabdus sp.
TGGAACTGGGCGAAGACGGCCTAAAGCAGCACATCAAGACGATTGGCCTGTTCAATTCCAAGGCCAAGAATGTCATCGCGCTTTCAGAAATATTGGTGCGCGATTATGGTGGAGAAGTGCCGGCGAACCGCGACATATTGGAAACGCTGCCCGGTGTCGGCCGCAAGACCGCCAATGTCGTCATGAACACGGCGTTTGGCGCCGAAACCTTTGCCGTTGACACGCATATTTTCCGTGTTGGCAACCGGACGGGCCTTGCCAAGGGCAAGACCCCGTTGGCGGTAGAAAAGCAACTCGACAAGAAAACGCCCGCACCTTTTCGCCGCGGTGCCCACCACTGGCTGATCCTGCACGGGCGCTATATCTGCAAGGCCCGTACCCCTGAATGCTGGCGTTGCCCGGTGATTGACCTGTGCGCCTGCAAGTCCAAAACGCCGCCACCCAAAGCGAAATCGGTCAGCAAGGGTTGAACTGCATTTGGTCAAGATATTGTAGCATCAGTGGAATGTGGAGGCCGATATGAAACGACAGATATTGTTCCTGACCGCCGCGATTGCGGCCATTGGTGGAATGTCAGCCACGGCCATTTCGGGCGGCAGCATCAGCGAGCGCCGAGCGAAAGCATTGGCGGCCTACGAACCCGCCGGCGAACCGGTTGACTGCGTCACATTATCGCAGGTGCGTTCCTCCAGAGTGATTGACGACCGGACGATCGATTTCACGCTGGCGGGCGGCAAAGTGTATCGCAATACCCTGCCTTATAGTTGCCCCAGCCTTGCCAGCGAAGAGCGCTTTTCGCACCGCACCAGCCTGAACCAGCTGTGCAGCGTAGATACAATCCGCGTGCTGCAGTCGTTCGGCGGAGGATTGCAGGAAGGCGCCGGATGCGGCCTTGGCAAGTTCCAGCCGATGAAGAAAGTTTCGCAACGCTGATTACCGGCGGCGCATTGCTTTGATCTCGCGCAATGCAGGTTCGGTGCACAGGATGCATGCTGTCTTTGTTCACACAAGCAACAAGGACAAGAAATGACCCACGTTTCGCACGAACTGCACGATGAATTTCCCGCCGACGCCGAAATCCTACACAAGCTGAAGGTTGGCGACGCCCATTTCGCCAAACTGGCCGAGCAATACCATGATCTCAACCGCGAGATCCACCGCATCGAAGCCGGGATCGAAGCCGCATCGGATGTGCGGGCAGAAGAGCTGAAGAAGGAGCGGCTGTCGCTTCTCGACGAGGTTTCGGCTATGATCGCTGCTGCAAAGGCAGGAGCAACTACATGACCGACCTATCGAGCGTAAAAGCAGGCCTTGAGACACGGCTCGCCGAGCTGACGGCGCGCGCCAGCCGGATCGAGGCGGATCTTTCCGAACCGCTAAGCGCGGATTTCGCCGAGCAGGCGACCGAGCGTGAAGACGATGATGCACTCGAAGGGCAGGATGCGCTTTTGGGGCGCGAAATTGTCGCTATCAAGGCCGCGCTCACGCGGATTGACGAGGGCAGCTATGGCGAATGCACGCGCTGCGGCGAAGCGGTCGGTGAAAAGCGGCTGGAGGCCTATCCGGAAGCTGCCTTGTGCATTTCATGCGCCCGTGAGCTGGAGCAGCGTTGAATGCTATGAATGATTGGCGATGGCCCTGTTTTCGGTGAAGATTTCCCAAGCGGATATGAACATCGCAGCGATGACAGGGCCAACGATCAGGCCGTTAATGCCCAAAACGCTCAACCCGCCCAGCGTTGAGATCAGCACCACATAATCTGGCATCTGCGTATCTTGGCCGACCAGTATCGGGCGCAAGACATTGTCGACCATGCTGATAACGAAAAAGCCAAGCAGCAATAAGGTGAAGCCTTCCCAGACGCTCCCTGTCGCGAGCAGGTAAAGCGATACGGGCACCCAGACGATACCGGTGCCAACCGCAGGTATCAGCGAAAACAAACCCATTACCACGCCCCACAGCACCGCTGCACGGATATCGAGGAAGGCGAAGATCAATCCGCCCAATATGCCCTGCACAATGGCGACAACGATGCTTCCCTTCACCGTCGCGCGGATCACGGTAGTGAATTTGTCGAACAAGGCGCGGCGCTGGTCTGCCCGGAGCGGAATCGCCTCGCCGATACGGCGCGTAATATGACGACCATCGCGCAGCAGGAAAAAGGTCAGGTACAGCATCACGCCCAGCGCCATTGCGAAGTTGAAAGCGCGCTGCCCCACAGAAACCGCTTGTCCCGCGATGATCTGCACACCGGTTGTAACGAACGAGCTTAGTTTCGACTGGATTTCCTGGATATCGGTTTCGATATATCGCCCAAGTATTTCTTGCCAGCGCTGCGGCACCAGCGCCTGCAATTCATGGCCCAAAGCGGCAAAATCTATCTCCCTTGTCTGCAGCGAGTCATAAGTACGAATGGCTTCATCGACCATCAACGAACCGACAACAAATGCGGGAATGATGACCAATGCGATCACCAGCAACAAGGTAAGTGTCGCGACCGTGTTTTTTCGCGCCGGCATTTTGAGAAGCAGCCGATCATGGACCGGGGCAAAAGCAATCGTGACGACAAGCGCCCATAAAATGGCCCCGAAAAAGGGCCAGCTAATCCATGCCATCGCCAAGGAAACAAAGAGCACGAACCCGACAAGGACGCGATCCTCAAATTGTGTGCCGTGTGGCGCGCTTTCGGATGCAGGCTTGGGTTTCTCGCTCATGTCGCTGATGGATAACGCGCTTTTCGCACGCTGTCATGCGCGGAGTGCACCCCCTGCACCGCTTTGATCAATTCGCAACAGCATGCCCGGCAATCAATTCCACCATACGATCAACCTGTGACGGCGGCAGGTCGTGCGCCATTTCGTCGATAATCTCCAGCCGCGCGCCGGGCACATGGCGGGCGATGTCGATGCTGCCATCCTTGGGAACCAGCGGATCGGCACCACCATGGATGACCAAGGTGGGCGTGGTGATTGTCTTTAAACGCTCGACCCGGCTGCCATCGGCGATGATTGCCAGCAATTGGCGTCTGGTGCCGATGGGATAATAGCCGCGATCAAAGGCCAGCCCGGCCATTTCGGCATGCGCATTTTCCGGGCGGGCGGGATCGGGATAGGAAAAGGATTTCACCAGTTCCGCGCCAAAGGCCACGGCTTCCTCCCGATTGGCACCCGATGGCCGTGCCGCCATCATTTGCCGGCGAATATCCGCACGCGGGCCGGGTAATCCGGGTGCGCCGCTGGAAGACATGATCGATGTCATGCTCAACAGCCGTTCGCGGTGGTTCGCAGCCATTAGTTGTACGATCATCCCGCCCATAGATGCGCCGACAACATGCGCCTGTTCGATCCCCAACGCATTGAGCAGCCCGATCCCGTCCTTCGCCATATCGGACAGCGTATAGCCGACGCCGAGCGGGAGGCCGAAACGTGCCTTGAGCATCGTCCACACCAGATTGGGAGTCGCAGCCTGCTCCATACGCTGCGACATGCCGACATCTCGATTGTCATAGCGGATTACGCGAAAACCCTTGCCGACAAGGCCGTGCACAAACTCGTCCGGCCAGGCAATCATCTGCGCGCCCAACCCCATGACCAACAGGATTGCAGGCGCGTCGGATGGGCCGTGGTCCTCGTAATGTAGTTCAATCCCATTGGCTGTAATATTGGGCATTATTCCCCTCCCCCATGATAAAAATCATATACTGTTTGCGCCACCGCGGCTGATACGCCAGGCGCCTTCTGTAAATCCTCAAGGCTGGCGCTGCGCACCGCGCGGGCAGTGCCGAAGTGGAGCAGAAGCGCCTTTTTGCGCGAAGGGCCGATGCCGGGCACTTCGTCGAGCGGACTGGCGGTGATCGCCTTGGCGCGCTTGGTGCGGTGGGCGCCGATGGCGTAGCGGTGCACTTCGTCGCGCAGGCGTTGCAGGTAGAATAGCACCGGAGCGTTGACCGGCAGGGTTAGTTCGCGGCCGTCGGGGAAGTGGAAAACCTCACGCCCCTCGCGCCCATGATGCGGCCCCTTGGCGATGCCAATGAACGGCACATCCTCGATCCCCAGCCGCTCAAACACTTCGCGCACTGCGCTCACCTGCCCCTTGCCGCCGTCGATCAGGACGAGGTCGGGCCATTCGCCCTTATCACGATCCGGGTCCTCCTCCTGCGCGCGGGCAAAGCGTCGCTCCATCACTTCGCGCATCATCGCGAAGTCATCATTGGTGGCTGCCTGCTTGATGTTGAATTTGCGATACTGGCCCTTGATGAAGCCTTCCGGCCCCGCGACCACCATCGCGCCGAGTGCGTTGCTGCCCTGGATATGGCTGTTGTCGTAAATCTCGATCCGTTGCGGCGGTTCGGAAAGATCGAACAGCTCGGCAACCTCGCGCAGCAATTTGCCCTGCGTCGTCGTTTCGGCCAGTCGCCGGTCGAGCGCCTCCTCAGCATTGCGCTTCGCCTGCGCGACCAGCCTTACCCTGTCACCCCGTTGCGGGACGGCAATCTCTACCTTGCGCCCTGCCCTTTCGCTCAGCGCCTCCGCCAGCAAGTCCGCTTCGGGCAACTCGCGGTCGAGCAGCAGCAAGCGCGCTGGGGGCACCTCCTCATAGAATTGGGCGAGTACCAGCGTCAGCACCTCTTCCTCGCTGCTGTCCTGGATGTGCGATGGGAAAAAGGCGCGGTGGCCCCAATTCTGCCCGCCGCGGATGAAGAAGGCCTGGATGCCGATCACGCCCTGCTTGTGTGCCAGCGCAAAGATATCGGCATCGCCAATCCCCGCTGCATTGATCGCCTGTGACCCCTGGATGAAGGTGAGTGCCTTCAGCCGGTCACGCAGCAGCGCCGCGCGTTCGAAATCGAGCGCCTCTGCCGCGCCCTCCATCTCCTTTGCCAGCTTCGCCTGCACCGCAGTCGATTTGCCGCCGAGAAAAGCCTTGGCGTCTGCCACCAGCTCGGCATAGCCCGCCTTGTCGATCCGCCCCACACAGGGCGCGGAGCAGCGCTTGATCTGGTAAAGCAGGCAGGGGCGGTCGCGGTTGTTAAAGAAGCTGTCGGTGCAGCTGCGCAGCAGGAACAGCTTTTCGAGCGCGTTCAGGGTGACGTTGACCGACCCGGCGCTGGCAAAAGGGCCATAATATTCGCCCTTATGCCGTCGCGCCCCGCGATGTTTCTGGATGCGCGGAAAATCATGGTCGGCGCGCAGCAGGATGAAGGGGAAGCTTTTATCGTCGCGCAGGAGGACGTTGTAGGCCGGTCGGTAGCGCTTGATCAGTTGCGCCTCGAGCAACAGCGCCTCTGCCTCGCTGTTGGTCGTGACAATCGTCATGCTGCGCGTCAGCGAGACCATCCGCCGCAGCCGGTTGGGTAGCCGTTCAACCTGCGTGTAATTGGTCACACGGTTCTTGAGCGCCCGCGCCTTGCCGACATAGAGCACATCGCCGCGCGCATCGTGCATGCGATAAACACCGGGTTTGGCCGGCAGCGTCTTCAGCACATTGCGGATCGCCGCCACCCCGCCCTCAAGATCGGGCTGGTCTGCCCCGCGCACGGCATAGGTCTGCGCCTCTTCATTGAAGCGTGATGCTGCGTTGGGAAGGTCTGGGCGGTCGGCCTTTGACATCTAGTTTCAAAATGCTACTTAAATTGCGAGTAGAGGAGACATTAGATGCAAGTTTCGGGAAAGACCATATTGTTGACTGGCGGCACTGACGGAATTGGCCGCGAACTCGCCGGGCAACTCAAGGCCAAGGGCGCGACCGTGATAGTTACCGGGCGAACGCCGGAACGGATCGATGCCGCGAAAGCCGCCGGTTTTGAGGTCATCAAGGCTGACCTTTCATCACGCGATGGTGTCGATGCGATATTGGACGCGGTTAAAGGAAGGCCTATCGATATCCTGATCAATAATGCAGGCCTTGGCAGCGACCATGATTTCCGCGAGGCCGAACCCGATCTCAACGACAATGACCGCTGCATCACAGCTAATCTAAACGCGCCCATCCACCTGATAACCAGGCTAATGCCGGTGCTCAAATCCCGGCCCGAGGCAATGATCGTCAATGTGACGTCGGGCCTCGCCATTGCGCCGCGTTCGGGCGGGCCAATCTATTGCGCGACCAAGGCGGGGCTTCGCAGTTACACCATGGCGCTGCGCCATCAATTGCGCGGGACGGGCGTCCATGTTCTCGAAGCGCTTCCACCGGTGGTCGAAACCAAACTGACAGCAGGACGCGGCGGCAAGAAGAAAATGCCGGCATCCGAATGCGCCGCACAAATCCTCGATGCGATTGAAACCAATGCGGACGAAGCCAATGTCGGTATGACCAAGCTGCTGCGGATTGCCGAAAGCATCTCGCCCGCTTTGGCACGCAAGATCATGATCAATTTTTGAGGCAAAGAAAAAGCGCGGCTCTTTCGAGCTGCGCCATTTCGTTCAATTCTCCCTCGTGGCGAGGGATGAAGCTTAGTTCAGCTTTGCAATCGTCGCATCGACGAGGCCGGCATCGGCCTTGGCGTCATGATGCGCCGCGATCAGGGCTTCGGCGGCAGCTGCTGCAGCTGCAGCGGCCTGAGCGCGAACGTCAGCGATAGCGGCACGTTCAGCTGCGGCGATCTTTTCCTCGGCCGCTTTCGAACGACGCGCAATCAGCGCAGTTGCATCTGCCTTTGCCTTGGAAACGATCAGCTTGGCTTCTTCAGCGGCATGGGCCTTCATCGCTTCGGCTTCGGCGGCGGCCTGCTTTGCCTTGGCTTCATAGTCGGCCTTGATGGCTTCAGCCTCCTTGCGAAGGTTGGTTGCTTGATCAAGCTGTTCCTTGATGCCGGCAATCTGTTTGTCCAAAGCAGCACCGATCATCGCCGGTACCTTTTTCCAGACAGCGAGCGCGATGACGATGAGCATCGCGAGCGCCACCCACATCGTAGCATCCATGCCGAGCGCCTTGGGCTTGGCATGCGCTTCTGGGGCGGCATGCGCTTCGGTCGTGGCGTGCGTTTCCGCGACGGGCGCACCGTCGACGGTGGTGTCGTCGATAACGGCCTTTTCGGTGGCCATTGCTTCGGGGGCTGCTGCCTGTGTCATCAGCTCAATACCGCCTTCACTGCAGTCGCTGCCTGTGCAGCACTTACCTTCGCACCCGAAACCTTGGCGACGATGTCCGCCGCGGCTTCGGCTGCAACAGTTTCAATGCCCGACAATGCCTTGCTGCGCGCCTTGGCAAGATCCGCTTCCGCGGCAGCCAGCTTGGCAGCAATTTCTTCGTCCGCCTTGGCGAGACGCGCCTCGGCTTCCTTGGCAGCCTTGGCCTTGGCGGCTGCCGCCTTGGCCTGGGCCTCGCCACGAGCAGCGTTCAATGCATCGCTTCCACCAGCAACCAGACCCTCCGCTTCGGCACGTGCTTTTTCTGCAGCAGCTAAGTCATCAGCAATCTTGCGATCACGTGCTTCGACATTGGCGTCGATTTTCGACACCATGCTGCGGCCGATCACGAAATAGAGAATGCCGAAAACCAGCAGCATCCAAAAGAACTGCGAGGCATAGGTTTCCAGAATCTGGGCGATTTGAGGCATTTTATCCGCTCGCTAGAAGGAGGGTTTTATAAGGTCGGGCCATCAAGTCGGGGAAGTGGCCCCCGGCGTCAAAGCGCCGGGGTGTCCTCCCCTAAAAGCTCTTAGGCAACGAAGATCAGGATCATCGCCACGACGAACGCGAGCAGACCCAAAAGTTCCGCAGCCGCGAAGCCGATGAAGAGACGGCCCTGCTGGCTGTCAGCTGCTGCCGGATTGCGCAGTGCGCCCTGGAGGAACGAACCGAAGACGTTACCAACGCCGCCAGCTGCGAGACCCGCACCGATAGCTGCGAGACCGGCACCGATCAATTTTGCTGCTTCTGCTTCCATGATACTAACTCCTGTTAAAACTCAAACTTGGTTGAAAAAACTCAGTGCAGGTTGACCGCGTCGTTGATGTAGAGCGAGGTCAAAAGGGCAAAGACATAGGCCTGGATCGCACACACCAGCAGTTCCAGCAGGGTGATACCGATCATCAGGATGAACGAAGGCAGGCTGACCAGAGGTGCAACCCAAAGCGCTTCCGCGTTGAGGCCGTTGATCACGAAGCCTGCGAGCACCTTCATCAGCACGTGGCCGGCGGTCATCGCGACGAAAAGACGCAGTGCGAGGCTGAAGGGGCGAATGAGGAAGGAGAAAAGCTCGATGAGCGGGATGAGCCAGAGCAACCACCAGGGCGTGCCGTGCGGCACGAACAGGCTGAAGAAATGCAGGCCATGGCGCCAGAAGCCGACGACAAGAACCGTACCAAAGCTGAGAACCGCGAGAACCGCGGTGACCGTGAGGTGGCTGGTTACGGTGAAAGCGTGCGCGCCGGGAACGATACCGATCGGCATCATGCCCATGAAGTTGGCGAAGAGGATGAACATGAAAAGCGAGAAGACCAGGGGCACATATTTCTTGCCCTCGGGCCCGATGCTCGAGCTCATCATGTTGTTGATAAAGCCGGTGACGCCTTCGACCGCCATCTGCCAGCGACCGGGGACGAGCTCGCGCTTCATGCCGCCAGCCATGAAAATCCAGATCGCGCCGAGCACGACCAGCATGAACAGCGAAGAGTTTGTGAACGAGATGTCGTAGCCGAATAAATCCAGTTTCGCCAAAGGCTCGATCTGGAACTGGTGCATCGGATCGATTTTGCCGCTTTCGCCTGCCACTTTTCCCGTACCCTGCTTATGCCAACAGCCCCGCAAGCGGGGCCGTGTTTATACGACCGAAGCGCCCAGTTGCCGCACCTGTGGTGCTACTCCGGACGCTCCTGCGAAATCCTGTAAATATTCCTGAAGGCGACTGCTATTCCGAGGAACATACAGACCAACAAGAGCGCTGGCGCGGTGTCAAACAGTTGGTCGAACAACCAACCGACTAGAGCACCACCCGCAGGACCGGCGATCAGTTCGGTCAAGACCCGGTTCCCCTGCCGCATTCCTTTGGCCGGGGGCACGTCCTGCCCCGTACGTTCTGCCTCGGCCTTCCGGACCTTTTTCAGCTGCATGTCTAACGAATCGAGCCGAGGGTCTTTTGTGCCGTTGCCATCCTGCGCGGGATCTTCTGAAGCCATGCAATTCCTCCTGTTTCGAAAAGGGAGAACCACCAAGACTCCGGGCAACCCCGCCAAGGCACGCGCCCTTTAGGAGAGGGTCTTGCCCAAGTCAACTGCCATGCAGTGGCGGAACAGAAAAGGCCCGGGATTTGCGCCCCGGGCCCCTGCAAAACGATCGCTCGCGTTTGTTATGGGCAGCGCACATCCAATAGCGGCGGGCTTGCGTCGCGGGTTTTCCAGCTACCGTCGGGTGCCTGATATTTCTCACCTGGAACCGTGCGCTCCTTGATCAGACGGCACCCCGTGCGGAAAGCCATTTCCTCGACGGTTGCACCATTGGCGAGCGCCTCTTCGGTGTACTTCGCCTTGCGCTTGATGTTGAGGTCTTCAACCAGCGCACGCACCGCAGGTGACGGCGTTGAAACAAATCCGAGATAGCCATCGGTCTTTTCACCGATCAGCCCTTCGGAACGCGCCTGCTGATAGGCCGGATCGCGCTGCGCCATGGCGCCGCTGCCGGCAACGGCCGCACCAATCAGCAACGCTGCTGCTAACATTTCGAGGCGGTCTTTCATTTTTTCGCTTATAGCCATCAGAATATCTCCGAATTCTCTTCAATCACTTCTTTCGAAGCCTGATCCAAGCGGTAAAGCACCTCTTGCCGGATCGCGATATTGAGGTTGATCACGATAGGCTTGTCGGGCGCCTGAACCTGCACACAACCCGCAAGGGCCGAGCTAGCCAGACAGATGAAGAGAAACGCTCCTTTCTTCATGTTGGGACGGATCGCACCATTGCCAACCGCCGTCAATCTGTGTCGCATATAGTCCTCCCTCGCTTTCGGCAGGCTGAATGGATTGTTCACCGTGCGATCAATTGATTTCATTGTTCTGCCTCTGGCTTTTTGTCTGGGTCCTGCCCCTCTGTATCCTGGCTTTCGATGAGGCTGCGTCCGCGCTGAAGGGCATAGTCGGCGTCGTATAATCCCCTGATCGAACTGATCAGTTGAAGGAATTCCGCCTCTATCCGCAGATTGAACTGGATCGGGATTTTGGCGAGTTGCTTGGTAATGAAATTCTGCTTGGCGAGGCTGCCCTGTTGCAGCCCATCGAACGCCACGTCGGTGATGATCTCCCCGTCGAGTTTTCCATTCACGCCAATGCGCATTTCCTGAAAGCGAATGGAGCGCAGCGCCTGGAACGCGAAATTCGCAAATACTCCCATATCTTCATAGGTGAGTTCACCGAGATAGCTTAACTCCCCTCCCCCCGGCCGTGAAACCAGCACCCCACCAACGATGCGACCGCCCTCTTGGTTGAAAACCATCGGCAGAACGCCGTCGAATACGCCTGAAACTTGCAAATTTTCGAAGTCGTAACTGGCCAAGAACTTTGCAGCATCTAGGCCGACCAATCTGAAGGTCAATTTTCGCTCTGCCTCCACATCAAAGTCGATGACCGTCGGCTCCAAAATCAGTTCGCCACCAAAAAATGGCCAGCGCCCCTCCTCTATCCGAACCTGCTGGTCGGGCAGCAACTGGTAACGGATCACCCCATCGAGCGCCTGAATGCCTGGGTTGAGCGATTTGACCCGCGCGATCTGCCCCGGCTTGGTGACCATTCCGAGCAGGTCGGTGAATTCAATTTCGGTATCCAATCCTTCGACCGGGCCGAATGCCGCGGCAAGGTCGGTCGTCGCAATGTTGAACCGTCCGGAACTGCGAACGCCTTCGGCATCCCACTCAATGCGGCCATCGCCGCTGATCCGACCATCGACATTGGCGATATGCCCTAGCGTCAGTGGTGTGAGCATTTCGGGCTGCAATTGCTCATTGAAACGCAAGCCATCGACCGAGAGCAACGCATTTCCTGTGCCCCTGCCCAAATTATGTTCGATCTGGGCATCCGCGACCTTCACGCCACTTTCGGGTTCGTGCAAATTGCCGATGGCCGTGATCTTATTGTCGGCGAGCGCAAGCTGGAAATCGGGCACACGAAGCGGATTGAAACGGTCCACTTGCTCTGCGTCGGAAACAAACAAGGTGGCATCGAGCCCCAGGACGCTATCCTGCCAACGCCAATTTCCGGACGCATCGCCAATCAGCAAAGGCACATTACCAATCTGCCCTGCCCCGCCATTGATCGTGCCATAGACGCCCTCATCACCCAATCGTCCATCAAGCCGGGCGACAGTAAACTTGCTGAGAGCGTCGCTGTCTCCCAAATCAACGGCGACATCATTCGCCGCAAATCCCCGCTCCAGATCGAAACTGATACCGTTACCGCGGGCTTTCAGCGGTGAACTGCCCAATCGCCCTGCCACTGCCAGCGAAGGAATGGTCAATGCAAAACTGGTCTGCCCGTTGGTGATGCGCAGGATCGCCCCACGCTGCGGGCAGGCCCGCACGGCACCTGCGGGCAATCGCAACGCCCCGGTTGCCAGTCCGCTATAGCGCAAATCGGTGCACGAACTGTTCATGGCGAGGTTGCCATCACGGAAACTGCCGTCGATCGGGAACCGCAGATCAGTGATGGTTCCGCCGAGCAAAGGCCCGGTCAGCAGGGCCTGGCCGGAAAAACGCCAACCTCCATTTGCTCCACCCCTGAAGGCCAAAGTCGGTATCGCGATGCTTCCACCCGGGGCCGAATAGGGTGACAGGTTGAGTGTACCCGCCCATCCACGACCTTCGGGCTGCAAGGACAACCGACCTGTGGGCATATCGCCGCCAGTCAAACTGAAATTTACGGCATCCGCCAGACGGCCATTGACTGCATTGAACGCCCCTTGCTGGCGCAGGATCATGCCGCTGGCGGAGCGGACGAACAGGTTTTCGATTGCGACTTTCGAACCAGCGGGCGCTGTGACGATTTCGAAACGGGTAGTTGCATCAAAATCGCGAAGTGCTTGCCAGGCCGCCCGATCCAGACGGCCGACTACCGGACCGATAGGCGTGGATTTGGTACCCAGCACCAGCCGATCCATCGAAGGCAGAAGCGAAGGCGACAGCGAAGCACCATTCAGCGCAGCATCCCCGCGCGCCGAAAGCGCCAACCCGGCGTCGGAGAAGGAGAAGTTTCCATACGCTTCACCTGCTAAGTTACGCGCGCCGATATCCGGCATGCGCAACCGCGCCTGCGACAGCGCAAGCCGATAATCGGTTCGCCGCTGCGTGCCATTGAAAGCGAGTGTGGCCGAAACATCATCTGCAAACCGCTTGTCGGCATTTGCCGATTTGGCGCTGATGGCAACCTCGCCCAGCCAGCGGTCGAATGCCTCGGTAAACTCGACCTTTCCATCGATCCTGGGACTGGTCAACGCCAACTTCTGATCCGCGCACGCCGCCAAGTCTGCTGACAGCGGGCCAATGAATTCTGGGTGGACGTTCCGGATGCGAACCGCGCCATTATAGCGCACGCCCCTTGCGGTGCAGCCAGCACCAGACAAGGAAGGCGAACGTGCAATCAATTTGCCGTCGAAACGGTTGCGCAGATTGCCCTTGCCAACCACCGCAAGCCCGACCCCACCCCACGGCGTCGCAAGCGAAAGCAGCGCGTCGGTGAGTTGCACATTGATATCGGGCAGTGCCAGCGGCTCCTTGCTCTCCATATCGCGGAGCTTGTCTAGCTCGCCAAGATAAAGCTTGCCGTCCGCGAAGTGGCCTTTCAGGCGCACACCGTCGGCGCGGATGGCGCGCAACGGCGGTGTGCCAAAGCCGATCGCGAGGTCGATATCGATGGTCTTTGCAGTCAAATCGGGTTTGGCGGGATCGCCGATGACAATATCGCGGATACGTTGCGTGCGAAAACCGATGTCCTGAATTTGGTAGCTGGCCCGAACGCCATTTTTTCCCAGGTAATCACGGACATAACGGTCCGCAATATCAATACGTTGCCACCAAGCATAAGCCAAAAGCAGAAGGATGAGCACCAGAACAGCGCCAAAGACGTAGCGCATCCGCCAGCGTCGGCCCTGGATTACTTCGGGAAGCTCATCTTCCATCGGAATATAGATGCGCCAAAGCCCCACCGCTTGCAACGTCGATTTCTTCCAAATGCCTTGCAGCAAAGGCAAAATTGCGAAACAAGCTTAACCAATGTCAACTTCGACCGGCAAAGATGATGGATATGGCGAGGGGCACCGGGAACGGTTGCGCGAACGCCTGCTCAATCAAGGCGGCGATGGTTTACTTGACCATGAGTTGCTCGAATATTTGCTGATGCTCGCCATTCCGCGAATCGATACCAAGCCGATCGCAAAACAACTGATCTCCCATTATGGCAATCTCTCGTCGGTATTTACCGCAGATGCCTATAGCCTGCAGAACCAAAAGGGTATCGGCGAAAAGGCGGCGGCGGCCGTCAAACTGGTGCAGGCATTGATGCTGCGCATGGCGTCCGAGCCGGTGCGCGAACAGCCGATCCTTTCAAGCTGGCAGGCTCTGCTCGATTATCTCCGCCTCGATATGGCGCACCTGACGACCGAGCGCGTGCGTGTGCTCTATCTCAATACCAAGAATATGCTGATCCGCGACGAAGTCGCGGGCGAAGGATCAATCGACCAGGCACCGATTTACACGCGGGAAATCATCCGTCGGTCGATCGATCTTGGCGCGGCTGCCATCATCTTGGTGCACAACCATCCCAGCGGCGACAGCTCACCCAGCCGGCAGGATATAACGATGACACGCGAAATCATTGAAGCAGGCAAAAGGCTGGGCATATCCGTGCACGACCATGTCATCATCGGCAAGGACGGGTTCACAAGCCTGCGCAGCGCAGGCTTGCTTTAATTTCGCTCATGCTTTGGGAACGCGCCAGCTGGGCGCGTGCCTTAGTCGCCCTGACCGGGATCGGGTGAGAAGAATTTCTCGAACTTGCCTTCGACACCCTTAAACTCATCGGCATCTGCCGGAGTTTCGTGCTTGGTCGTGATGTTTGGCCATTCGGCGCTGTACTGCGCGTTGAGTTCGAGCCATTGCTCAAGACCATTTTCGGTATCGGGCAGGATCGCTTCAGCCGGGCACTCGGGCTCGCAAACGCCGCAGTCGATACATTCGTTCGGGTTGATTACGAGCATGTTCTCGCCTTCGTAGAAGCACTCTACGGGGCAAACCTCGACGCAGTCCATGTATTTGCATTTGATGCAGGCATCGGTGACGACGTAGGTCATTGCTCGGTTTCTCCCCTAGGCAGTTCGGTTTGTTGACCAACGCCTATTGTGCCTTTGGCGCGCAAGTCAACGGGGGAAATGTTCTGTGCGATCAAATTTCGTCGTAACAGGCCTGCGCTTCGGGTGCGGGACCACGCCTTGGCGGTATCGAAAGCAGCCGGATGGCGAGCGCGCCCTGCCCTCGCGGCAACGTGATCGTATCGCCGACCTTGACCTCTACACTCGGCTTTTCAACACGATTGCCATTGAGCCGAACATGGCCTTCGCCGATCAATGCCTGGGCCAGGCTGCGCGATTTGGACAGGCGCAAATGCCAGAGAAGCTTGTCTATCCGCAGCGACGTGCCCGCCAAAGCCTAGCCGCCCATCTTGTCCTTGAGCGCTGCAAGTTGCAGCGCGAGCGCCGAGGGAGCCTCATTTTTGGGCTTTGACGGTGCAGGCGCAGCCTTCGGCGCATGCGTTGGCTTACCGCCCTTTTTGGGCTTTCGGTCATGCGCCTTGGCCGGGCGCGGTGCGGGCTTTGCCTTGCGGATGCCGATCCAGCGCCAATAGGTCAGCTTCACCGGTTGTTCGGTTGCAGTAACAGGAGTGGCGGTTTCCGGAACCGCTTCGCTTTCTGCAACAGGTTCTGCGGCGACGGGTTCGGTAACAGCGGCCTCTTCGGCTATTGGTTCGACGACGGCTTCCTCGACTGGCTGCGGCTCTGTTTCGGCCACTTCGGCACTCTCGCCCTGCTCGGTCGATTCAGCGGCAGGAGCCGAAATCGATTCGATGCGGCGGAAACCGGCATCGCGCATCAGCGACTGCAGCCCTTCCTCGCTCAGCCCCAATGATGTGGCAAAGGCCATGTCCATGCCGAACTCCAGCGCTTCACCGCGCGCCTCATGCGCCTTTTTGATCACGCGTTCGGCAAGATCGATGCGAACATATTCATTGCCGATCTTGCGATAACCGGCATTGCGGCAATCGGCTGCAGAGGCGAAATTCCATTCCTTCAGATGCACCGCGCTTTCGGGTGGCAGCTCCGGCATCGGCTTTTCGGTCTGCGCTGAAAACAGCGCTGCGCGCCAGCGTGCGGCTGCAGGCTTCAGGATTGCGTGATGGTAGACATCAAGCGCGCCGAAAACGATCCCCGCCTTGCGCGCAATTCCCCGTGCCTCTTTGGGTAGAGCGGTCAGCGTGTCGGCAAGGAACTGGCGCCCGGCAATGCCACCGGCATCGGCCAATCGGGCCGCAAGGGCGCGCACAACACCATCGGTGGCAGCGTCAGCCGCGAGTTGGTTGAGCGCGACGAGCCCACCCATATGCTTTGCAAGTTGCGTTTGGATCCATGCTTCGGCCCGCTCGGTGATCGCACGCAGGTCATCACCTTCGATGCCTGCAACGGCACGTGCAGGTTTGAACAGCGGCTGCAGCAGGCTGCGCCCGCGCGCCAGATGGCCAAGCACGGCACCCTGCCAGTACAGTGCCGGGCGACCTTCGCCATCGCGTCCAAGTGAAAACTCTTCGTTTTCGGCCATTACCACCGCCCTTGCCTTTTCTTTAAGATATGCTGCCAGATGCCGCTCGGCTGCTGCAAGCAACAATTTGCGTTCGCCGACTCGTGCCGAGGGATCGACGCGAAAGGCAAATCCGTCAAGTTCACCAATATGTTCACCATCAACGAACACCTGATTTTCCGCATCTACCTGCACCGGAAGCAGACTGTCATCCTTGCCGCCCTTGCGCATCAACATCGATGTGCGTCGATCGACGAAACGTTGGCGGAGCGCGCTGTGCAAAGCGTCCGACAGCTTTTCCTCCAGCCGGCGTGATCGCTCTGCCATGGCGGGCGGATCTTCGACCCAATCGGCGCGATGCGCGACATACGACCACGTCCTCGCAGCAGCGATCCGGGCCGAAATCGTGTCGACATCGCCCTGTATTGTATCCAACCGTGCAAGTTCGCCCGCAACATAGCTGTGCGGAAGAATGCCAGCGGTTGCGATATGTTCCCAGAGCCCCGCGACAAAGCGGCTGTGATGTTCCGCGCCAGTCTGTCGAAAATCGGGCAGGCTTGCGACTTCCCAGAGCCGCGCAACGCTTTTCGGCCCGGCAAGGTGCCGGGTCACTTGCGGCATGTCAGCGAGGCGTTTCAATACAGCGAGATCAATAGCTTCAGGAGCCGCGCGCAAAGGTGGGCCATCCGGTTTCGCCTCAAGATCGGCAATCAATTGCTGGAGGCTGTCGAAGCGCGGTGCAGCTTCGCGCCAGTACATCCAATCGAGTGCGGGGAATTGGTGGCTTTCAATCGCCAATACTTCTTCGGCTGTGAATTCGCCTGCTTCACCAGCCACTGTGCCAAAGCTGCCATCGCGCTGATGCCGCCCAGCGCGGCCTGCAATGTGCGCCATTTCGGCGACGGTTAGCCGCCGCGTCCGGTTACCGTCAAATTTGGATAATCCAGCGAAAGCAATATGCTGCACATCCAAGTTAAGACCCATTCCGATAGCATCCGTGGCGACCAGATAGTCGACTTCACCCGATTGGAACATCTCTACCTGGGCATTGCGCGTGCGGGGGGAGAGTGCGCCCATCACCACTGCCGCCCCACCGCGCAGGCGACGCAGCAACTCGGCCACCGCATAAACCTGCTCGATCGAGAATGCGACAATTGCTGAACGCGGTGGCAGGCGGGACAGCTTTTTAGGGCCCGAATAGCTGAGGGTGGAAAAGCGCGGGCGCGAGATGATCTCCGCATCGGAAAGCAACGCGCGAACCATTGGTCGCAGGCTTTCCGAGCCGAGAATCATCGTTTCTTCACGCCCGCGCACATGCAGCATCCGATCCGTGAATATATGCCCACGCTCGGGATCGGCGCCCAATTGGGCTTCATCCAGAGCGGCAAACGCGAATTGCCGTTCCACCGGCATCGATTCGGCGGTGCAAAGATACCAGCGCGCGCCAGGCGGTTCGATCCGTTCCTCCCCGGTTATCAGCGCCACTTCCTTGGGCCCTTTGATCGCGACCACACGATCGTAAATCTCCCGCGCCAGCAAGCGCAGCGGAAAGCCCATCACACCGCTCGAATGCGCGCAGAGCCGTTCGACGGCGAGGTGCGTCTTGCCGGTGTTGGTGGGCCCAAGCACGGCCTTTACGGTATCTTTGGGGGAGGACATTATCGCGCCTGCCTATCAGCCCCCTTCCCGCGCGGCTAGACCGGATTTAGGCTGTTCCTCACGGCTCGCCTTAAATAGTTGCAACTGAAATCTTTGCAGGGCATTTGCGATTGCATGAGCAACCTTCCCACACTCGATTTCGCCCTTGGCGAAAATGCGGAGATGATCCGCGACACAACTTACCGTTTTTCAACCGACAAGATTGCGCCGCTGGCCGCCAAGATTGATGCCGACGACTGGTTCCCGCGCGAAGAACTTTGGACCGCAATGGGCGAACTCGGCCTGCACGGCATCACCGTCGAAGAGGAGGATGGCGGGCTTGGCCTTGGCTATCTGGAGCATGTCGTCGCAGTTGAAGAAGTCAGCCGCGCCTCCGCCTCTATTGGGCTTTCGTATGGCGCGCACTCCAACCTGTGCGTCAACCAGA
>JALREL010000124.1 GCA_023262005.1 Sphingorhabdus sp.
CTTCCAGCCATAGGCTTCAGCCAGTGCAACAAAATCGGGCAAGCTGTCTGAATAGCTGTTCGAATAGCGGCTTTCATAGGTCAATTGCTGCCACTGGCGAACCATCCCCATCCATTCGTTGTTGAGGATGAAGACCTTGACCGGCAGGCGATACTGGCTTGCAGTGCCCATTTCCTGGATATTCATCTGGATCGAAGCTTCGCCGGCAATATCGATCACTAGAGCATCAGGATTGCCCATTTGCGCGCCGATAGCGGCAGGCAAGCCATAGCCCATGGTGCCGAGGCCGCCGCTGGTCAGCCATTTGTTGGGCGCATCAAAATGGAAATGCTGTGCTGCCCACATCTGGTGTTGGCCAACTTCGGTGGTGATGATCGGCGCTTTGTCCTTGGTAAGCTCGTACAAACGCTCAATCGCATATTGCGGCATGATCTCGGATTGGCTTGCCGGATAGTTGAGCGAGCCGACCGAGCGCCAGCCCTTGATGCGCGCCCACCATTCATCCAGATTCTGTGGCTGCAGTTTGCGGCTGTTCCAGATGGTGATCATCTGGCGGATAGCTTTGCCGACATCGGCAACAATCGGCAGGTCAACCCGTACGGTCTTGTTGATCGAACTGCGGTCGATATCGATATGGATCTTGGTGCTGCCCGGTGAGAAAGCATCGAGACGCCCAGTCACGCGATCGTCAAAACGTGCGCCAAGGCAGAGCATGACGTCGCACTGGTTCATCGCCATATTGGCTTCATAGGTGCCGTGCATGCCCAGCATGCCGAGCCATTGCTGGTCCGAAGCAGGGAAGGAGCCCAAGCCCATCAAGGTCGAAGTGACCGGTCCACCCGAAAGCGCCGCCAGTTCGCGCAATGCAGCGCTGGCATCCGGCCCTGAATTGATGATGCCTCCACCGGTATAGAGGATAGGCGCCTTTGCCTTCGCGAGCAGTTCAACTGCCTGCGTAATCGCCGCAAAATCGGCTTCGCCTGCCGGAGCGTAGCGTTTCGCAGCGTTGACGCCATGGCGGTCAAATTCGGCCGTTGCGACCTGCACATTTTTCGGAATGTCGATGACGACGGGGCCGGGGCGACCTTGGGTGGCGATATGGAAAGCTTCTGCAACCACCGCGCCCAATTCAGATGGATCCTTCACCAGATAGTTATGCTTGGTGCAGTGACGCGTGATGCCGATCGTATCAGCTTCCTGGAAGGCATCTGAGCCGATCAGGTTGGTCGCAACCTGGCCGGTGAGGCAGATCATCGGAATCGAATCCATGAAAGCATCGGCGATGCCAGTTACGGCATTGGTTGCGCCGGGCCCTGAGGTGACGAGCACGACGCCCGGCTTCCCGGTTGAACGCGCATAGCCTTCAGCCGCATGGGCTGCACCAGCTTCGTGGCGCACAAGCACATGGCGGATCTTCGGATGCTGGAAAAGCGCGTCGTAAATCGGCAACACGGCGCCGCCGGGATAGCCGAAAACGGTGTCCACACCCTGCGCGAGCAGGGCTTCGATCAATATGTCTGCGCCGGATTTTTCGGCCACTTTTCCTGTCCTTCAAACAAACGAAGCCCGCCTATTGCTGCATCGCAACAAGGCGGGCAAGTGCGGGCTGTTACGGATTAGAAAATGGCATGTCAACAGTTAAAATTGTAATAATCTTTCAATTTGGCCTAAATCGGAGTCATTTAATGCCTCTATCCAGCGCGACCAATCCTTGGGAGGTTGGTTCCTGAACCAGGTATATTGCCGTTTTGCATATTGGCGGGTGGCGGCTTGCCCGCGCGACACCGCTTCGGCCCGGTCGATTTCTCCATTGAGCATTGCCGAGATTTCCGGAACCCCGATCGCGCGCATCACCGGTGCGTCAGCGGGGAGATTGAGCGCCAAAAGCGACCGCACTTCGTCCACGGCGCCTTGCTCCATCATTTGCTCAAAACGCTGGTCGCATCGATCATGCAGCCAATCACGTGGGGGCAAAAGGATCAGCGGACGCAGATTGACCTCATCGGCGATTCCGCCTTCGAGACGCTGGCGCCAATCGATGATGCTGGTACCCGTCGAACGGATGACTTCAAGCGCGCGTTTGACGCGGCTATCATCATTTGGCGAGAGAGCCGCTGCGCTTGCCGCATCCTCCTCCAGCAATGCCTGGTAAGCGGCGTCGGTGGGCAGGGAGCGGACCTCCTTGCGCATTTCTGGGTCGATTTCGGGGATAGGGGCAATGCCAAATAGCAATGTGCGAAGATAAAGCCCGGTTCCGCCGACCAGCAGCGGCAGCCGCTCTTCTCGCCAAGCCTGTTCGATTTCGGTTTTCGCATCTTGCGCCCAACGCGCCGCCGAACAGGTGTCGCGCCCATCGAGATATCCGAAAAGCTTGTGCGGCGCGGTCGCCATTTCCGTGGCGGCGGGTTGTGCACTCAGGATTGGCAAATGCGCATAAACTTGGGCGCTATCGGCGTTGATAACCGTCACAGGCTGCTTTTGGGCAATGTGAAGTGCCAATGCGGTCTTGCCGCTGGCCGTCGGACCGGCAATAAGCGCCAATCTTTTGCCCCCGGGCCTGTTTTGCGGATTCGTCATGACTTCAGCTTCTTCCACAAATATTGCCACACTGATAGCGGCTGATCGCCTTGAAACGGGGGCAATTTCCGAAGCAGAAGACCGCTTGCGCACTGTAGGGGGAGAGCCGGAAGGACATCACTGGCTCGAAACCGGTAAGGCGATCGACCTTTCGTTTGGCGGCGATATCGCGGCTGTGCGCCAGGCTTTGCAGCCGCTTGAAGGCCAGTTCGACATTTGCGTCCAACCCTCAACGAACCGCAGAAAGATGCTGCTGGTTTCGGATATGGATAGCACGATCATTACGGTGGAATGTATCGATGAACTTGCCGATTATGCCGGCATCAAAGCAGAAATCGCCGAAATCACCGAACGCGCGATGCAAGGCGAACTGGATTTCGAAGGCGCGTTGCGCGGGCGTGTGGCGCTGTTGAAAGGTCTGCATCGCGATACCATCCGCCAATGCATCGAGGAACGGGTAAGATTGACTCCCGGTGCGGATATATTGCTGGCGACGATGCGGGGCTGGGGCGCGCACGGGCTTCTCGTTTCGGGCGGCTTTACCGATTTCGTCGCTGCCGTCGTCGAGATGGCGGGCTTTGACAGCATGGCCGCAAACCGCCTGGGCATTTCGGGCGATTATCTGGATGGAACGGTGGACGGAGCTATCGTCGACGCGCAAGAGAAAGCGCGCCAACTGCATCAGGCGCGCCAGCAGCTTGGGCTGGCATCTGAACTGGTGCTCGCCGCAGGTGATGGAGCCAATGATATTTTGATGGTCGAGGCAGCGATTGACGGGGGTGGCATCGGCGCGTCTTACCGTGCAAAAGCTGCATTGGAAGCCAAAGCGAATTTTGCGATCCGACATAATGATTTGACCGCATTGCTGTTCGCGCAAGGCGCGCCACGCGAAGAATGGCAAACGGTCGATTGAACCCTCAAGCTGCCAATGGCAGTATCAATTGAGTCCATCTAGGAGCACAACTATGCGCATATTTCCGCTTTTTGCAGGTCTGGTTCTGGCAGGTTGTGCAACCTCGCAAATGGATAACGCCACAGAGGTGGCGACTGCGAAACTGTATCGCGGCGATGGAAGTGAGGCGGGCGTTGCTAAACTGGTACGCAAATCAGATGGCATTTCTCTTGAAATCGCAGCTGCAGCGCCTGGCCAGGGAAGCTTTGGAATGCATCTTCATGCAGTCGGCAAATGTGACGGCCCGGATTTCAGCTCTGCAGGGCCGCACTGGAATCCCGCAGGCAAGCAGCACGGCCACGATAATCCAGCCGGCGCACATGCTGGAGATTTTCCCAATCTCGTCAGCAATGCTGAAGAACGTATCCTGTTCAACGGCCCAGTTGAAAGCGCGGGCTGGGAAGGAGAGGGGGCACTATTCGATGCGGATGGTGTCGCGGTTGTCATCCATGAAAAGGCGGATGACTACAAAACTGACCCGAGTGGCAACAGCGGAAAGCGGATTTATTGCGGGGTTTTCACCCGCGGCTAAAGCTTATCAGCGTAAAGCAATGAACCCGGCGCAAGCTGCGACAGTACTTGCCCGATATCATCGAACGAAAAGGCAAAGCAGCCCTGGCTGCGCCCGACCTTGCCTTGGGTAGCCACTAGGGACTGGCTGACATAGCGGGCAGGGTGGATGACGATCGCGCGGTTTTCGGCCTGATCATTTTCCGGATCGAGCCCAATCAGGCGGCGCGATGCGCCATATTTGCCGATATAGCCCTCGCCGATCAGGTAAGCCCCTGACGATGTCGCTTCCGATCCCGGAACATTGGAGAATTGCTGCAATCGGCCGCTATGCGTGCGGTCAGAACCTATGCCATGTGACACCAGCAATGTCGTATTGTTGCCGTTAAGCAGGTTGAACAAATGGAAACGCGGCAGACCGGATGGCTGGGAAAAATCGGCTATCGCGAGCATGTCGCGGCTGAAGATCTTATCGCCATGCCTTGCCAGCGCAGCCCCTGCGCGTGCAAGCAATCGTGGATCCAGTTCGACTGCGGCGGTCGACTGGGCATAAGCGCCAGCCAGCGGAAATGAGGCGCAAGCGACGCCTGCACCTACAAGAGCGCTGTTCCGGATAAATTGGCGACGACCCACCTGTTTCATTGACAACAAGGTAAGCGACAAGCCTTACCAATAGAAGTATCGCATCCGCATTTCAGCGCAAAATTGCGGCATTTCGCCTTAGGCCTTCGTTCTAAGCAGTCTTTGCCAATCCGGTTAAAACGCGACGAAATGGGACTTCAATTGCGCAATTCCATTTGATTTTTGAGCGTTTTTTCAGCATATCAACTGCAAGTGTGTAATAACGTTATCAAACAGGGCTTCACAATGCTTGCGTTAAATTTGCGGCGACTTGCCATGGGTGGTTTGGCGGTAATGCTGGCCGCATCGGCGCAGGCGCAAGCACCTTCGGCTCCGAACGATCCTGCGGTTGTGGTTGCTCCCGAAGCGACGCCCATCCCCGCAACCGAAACCCCTCCGGTTGACGTTCCGACACCGCAAACTGACCCTGTGGCGCCGCAACCTGTGCCGCAGGTTGAGCCCCAGCCAGAACCGAAACCAAAGCCGGTTAAAAAGGGCCCGCCCGACAGCCTCAAACCGGGGCAATTCGTATGGGAAAAGCGAGATTCCTATGCAAACCCACTGCGCATGGTGATCGTCCTGGATATCCAGCGCATGTATGTATTTGATGGTGACGACCTGGTCGGGTTCACCACCGTTTCCACAGGCAAAAAAGGCAAGGAAACGCCCACCGGGGTGTTCAACATCCTGCAGAAAAAAGTTTACCACGAGTCCAATATCTACGCCAACGCGCCAATGCCCTTCATGCAGCGGCTGACATGGGATGGGATTGCGCTGCATGAGGGCTATAACCCTGGCTATCCGGCTTCGCATGGCTGCATCCGCCTGCCGAAGATTTTCGCCAAGGCGTTGTACGATGCGACAGTGATGGATGGGCAGGTGGTCATCCTTGAAAGCCTCTCAAAGCCTCTGCCCAAGCCGCAACCGGCACCAGAAGCTCCTGTTGAACCAGCGCCGACTCCATCCGAGCAGCCGACACAGCCGTCGCCACTAACCAAAAAATGAAGCTTTCCCCTAGGGAAGGGGATGTTGACGTTTACGCTAACGTAAACTAGAGTCGCGGCAGCCTCTAAAGGGAGAAGGTGGCGCGGCAATGAGCAATATGATGGCAAACGGGAAACCGGCAGATGCGACGATCGAGACACCCGATGCGCTCGGCCGTGAAAGCTACACGATTTCCGACCTGTCGGCCGAGTTCGACGTAACCGCGCGTGCGCTCCGCTTTTATGAGGATCAGGGATTGATCTCTCCTGAACGGCAGGGATTGGCGCGGATTTATTCCAAACGCGATCGTGCCCGCCTCGCATGGATTCTTCGTGCCAAGCGCGTTGGATTCAGCCTTGCCGAAATCCGTGAAATGATCGATCTTTACGACTTGAACGATGGCCGCAATGTCCAGCGCCGCGTTACGATCATGAAATGCCGAGAGCGGGTTGAACTGCTCAAAAAGCAACGGCAGGATCTGGATAGCGCAATCGCGGAGCTGACCGAATTTGTGAACCTCGTGGAAAAAGTCGAAGCCGAGGAAACCAAGGCAGCCTGATCTGCCTTTTGACAATCAGAGGACCATATGCCGCAATATAAGGCGCCGCTGCGCGATACGCTTTTCATTCTCAACGAAGTTCTGGGCATAGAAAAATATGCCAATTTGCCGGGTTTCGAAAATGCCAGCGCCGACATGGTCGAGGCGATCCTGACCGAAGGCGCAAAATTTGTCGAAAATGAGCTGTTTCCCCTGAATGTCGTGGGCGACAAACAAGGGTGCACCCGTCATGCCGACGGTTCGGTGACAACGCCTGACGGTTTCAAGGAAGCGTATAAGGCCTATTGCGAAGCTGGCTGGGGCACGCTTTCGGCACCTGTCGAATATGGCGGACAGGGCATGCCGCACATCCTGTCGATGGCGTTCGAAGAATATATGGCCAGTTCGAACATGGCATTCGCCATGTATCCCGGGCTGACGCATGGTGCGGTATCCGCAATCCTCGTCAAAGGCAGCGAGGAGCAAAAGGCGACCTATGCGCCCAATATGATCAGCGGCAAATGGACGGGTACGATGAACCTGACCGAGCCGCATTGCGGCACCGATCTTGGCCTTATCCGTACAAAGGCCGTGCCGAATGGTGACGGCAGTTATGCGATCACTGGTACCAAAATCTTCATCTCGTCAGGCGATCACGACCTTGCCGAAAATATCATCCACCTAGTTCTCGCAAAAACGCCCGATGCACCGGACAATGTGAAGGGCATCTCGCTCTTCATCGTTCCCAAATTCATCGTAAACGAAGATGGGTCGCTTGGCGCGCGCAACACACTCGGCTGCGGCTCGCTCGAGCACAAAATGGGCATCCATGGCAACGCAACCTGCGTGATGAACTATGATGGCGCGACCGGTTATATGGTCGGCGAGGAAAACAAGGGCCTAGCAGCCATGTTCATCATGATGAACATCGCACGACTGGGCGTGGGCCAACAGGGCCTTGGCGTGGCCGAAGTGGCCTATCAAAACGCCGTGCAATATGCGCATGATCGCCGCCAGGGCCGCGCCTTGACTGGTCCGCAGGACACCAGCGAAAAGGCCGACACCTTGTTCGTCCATCCCGACGTGCGCCGCATGCTGATGGACTCAAAGGCGTTTACCGAGGGTATGCGCGCGCTTTGCCTTAACGGTGCCTTGCTTGCAGACTTGATACACAGCGGCCAAACCGAAGAAGAGCGCGTTGCAGCTGACGACCTGCTTTCGCTGCTAACCCCGGTCATCAAAGGTTATGGCACCGACAAGGGCTATGAAGTCGCGACCAATGCACAACAGGTCTATGGCGGCCATGGCTATGTTGGCGAATGGGGCATGGAACAATATGTCCGCGATGCCCGCATCACAATGATCTACGAAGGCGCCAACGGCGTTCAGGCGATGGACCTTGTCGGTCGGAAGCTCGCGCAAAATGGCGGGCGTGCTGTGCAGGCCTTCTTCAAGCTGGTCGATGATGAATGCGCTGCTGCCAAGGGTTCCAAGCTCGAAGATTTTGCGACAAGGCTTGAAAAGGCCAATGGCGAACTCAAGGCCGCAACGATGTGGTTCATGCAAAATGGCATGGCTAATCCCAATAATGTGGGTGCGGGTGCGCACCACTATATGCACATCATGGGTATCGTAGCGTTGGGGCTGCAGTGGCTGCGCATGGCGACCGCTGCCCAGGCTGCACTCGATGCGGGTTCGGGCAACGCCAAATTCTACGAAGCCAAGCTGGTAACGGCGCGTTACTTCGCCGAACGCTTCATTCCTGATTGCGGTGCGCTGCGTCGCAAGATCGAAGCAGGCAGTGAAGCCGTAATGGCGCTGGAGCCGGAGATGTT
The DNA here is from genome assembly GCA_023262005.1 of Sphingorhabdus sp. Lineage (GTDB taxonomy): Bacteria > Pseudomonadota > Alphaproteobacteria > Sphingomonadales > Sphingomonadaceae > Sphingorhabdus_B > Sphingorhabdus_B buctiana. Next base: position 8,018 of record JALREL010000124.1, read on the forward strand.
CCAGGCGGCCTGATATGGCGTCCGGGTCATCCGCCGAAGCGACGCCCGTCGTTCGAGAAGGGCATAATTGCTGGCGGATAGCCCGGGCCAATCGCGTATCGGTGGTGGTCGATGCCGCCGACTATTTCCATTTTGTGCGCGAGCTGTGTGAAGAAGCACAAAACCTGCTGCTGTTCATTGGCTGGGATTTCGACACCCGATTAGCGCTCGAGCCCGGTGATCGATCGCGACGATACCGGCTTTCAACCTTTTTCCTGAGGCTGGCGCGAAAAGACCGGCATCGCCAGATTGCCATTCTCAAATGGCGCTTTGGCGCTTTGAAACAGTTTTTGATACCGACAAGTGCGTGGACATTGGTGCGCTGGGCGGCCACCCGTGCCATTCGTTTTCGCTTTGACGGGGCGCATCCTGCAGGTTGCAGCCACCACCAAAAGATTGTCGTCGTGGATGATAGCATTGCCGTATGCGGCGGTATCGATCTTGCCTGCGGCCGGTGGGATACGCCGCAGCATCTGGACGATGATCCCAAACGCGTTTTTCCCAACGGCAAACCGCATAAGCCATGGCATGACATCACCATGCTGATGGACGGAGATGTGGCGACCGCGTTGGGCGAGTTGGCGCGGGATCGCTGGGCAGTCGCCGGGGGCAAATCGTTGCCGGAGGTTCGTAAGGTCAATCCCAAATGGCCAGACGATGTTTCGGTGCTGTTTGAAAATGTCGATCTTGCAATTGCCCGTACCCGTGCCTGCTATGGCGAAGTGGAAGAGGTGCGCGAGATTGAGAAACTAACCCTCGACATGATCGCTGCCGCACAGCGCTTTATTTATATTGAAAACCAGTATCTTACATCCGCAAAGATTTCTGCCGCCATCGCCACACGAATGGCGGAAGCCAATCCCCCCGATGTGGTCGTTGTGATGCCGCGTTCGGGGGAAGGGTGGCTCGAGCAAATGGCGATGGATGCTGCGCGCGTGCAGCTGGCACGAGCGATTGGGAAGGTCGATAAGGGCGACAGGTTTCGCATCTATGTTCCGCTGACCAAAGGCGGCGATGACATTTATGTCCATGCCAAACTGATGATTGTCGACGACCGGATCCTGCGGATCGGGTCGGCTAATCTCAACAACCGCTCCCTGGGTCTGGATAGCGAATGTGACATGGTGCTCGATGCGGCCTTGCCCGCCAACCACGGGTCTGAAAAAGCGATATCCGAATTGCGCACGCGATTAATGGCTGAGCATCTTGGCGTCGAAGTGGAGGCTGTCGCAGCCCAAATGAAGACGTGCGGATCGTTGGTGGAGACGATCGAAACGCTTCGCGGCCAAGGCAAAACGCTGGAACTGCTCGATCTCGAAAAGCCCGGTCCGCTCGACAAGCTGATTGCCGAAAATGAACTGCTCGATCCCGAGCATGCAGATGGCTTTTTCGAGCCGTTGCAGCAACGGGGTTTGAGACGGCGCTGGCGAGAGGGAAGGGCGCGTATAGCAAAAAGGCTTGCGCGTCGCAGGGCGACGAGCCGTTAGCCTGCGCTCCACTTGCGACAGTCGGAATGCGACGGGCGGTTAATCCCGATGCACCATTCCATTCAACGATTGCTGCTGTTCAACTGCTCCACTTCATAGAAAAACGCGTTTCGACAGGGGGTTGTGAGAAAGAGGAGCAACCGATGTCGATGAGCCGGAAATGGTCGCAAAACCCGATGGCATGGGCCGCTGCAATGGCGCTGATACTGCCTTTTGCCGTGGGCGCCGTGCATGCTGCAGAACCCGCCAAACCAGCAGCGCAGTCTGACGCACCGGTTCCACCGCCAACAATTGACAGCGATGGTGATGGGAAAGCCGATGCATGGGATCGCGATGGAAATGGCAAGGCTGATGCCTGGGATACCAATGGCGATGCCAAGCCTGACCAGTTTGATGATGATGGCGACGGCAAGCCTGACTTCAGGCGCTAAAGTTATCAGGCCCGCGGGTCGCTAAGGGACGGGCCGGAGCCGGGGCGGAGCAATCCGCCCCGGTGTCTCTTATTCCACCGGCAGGAAATCGGGAACCGACAGATAGCGTTCGCCGTTATCGTAGTTGAAACCCAGAACGCGGCTGCCAGTCGGGAGCTCCTTCAGTTTCTGGCTGATCGCGGCGAGCGTTGCGCCGGAGGAAATGCCGACGAGCATGCCCTCTTCACGCGCCGCACGGCGGGCCATTTCCTTCGCATCTTCGGGATCGACCTGGATCACACCGTCGATCAACTGGGTATGCAGGTTTGCCGGAATGAAACCTGCACCAATGCCCTGGATCGGGTGAGGGCCCGGCTGGCCGCCGCTGATCACGGGCGATAAAGTGGGTTCCACGGCATAGACCTTCAGATTGGGCCATGCTTCCTTCAAAACCTTTGCGCAGCCAGTGATATGGCCACCGGTGCCAACGCCGGTAATCAATACATCGATTGGGCTATCCTTGAAGTCGGCAAGGATTTCAGGTCCGGTGGTGCGGACATGGACGTCCACGTTGGCGGGGTTTTCGAACTGCTGCGGCATCCATGCGCCGGGGGTGCTTTCGACCAGTTCAATCGCGCGCTCAATCGCGCCCTTCATGCCCTT